>SXPB01000177.1 GCA_005776475.1 Planctomycetia bacterium | reverse complement strand
TGTCGCTGGGCGGCGGCATCACCAGCGATGGCGCGCTCGCGACGGCCCTGCCGATACCGAATTCAACCAGTCTGCCCGGCTTCGCCTTCCGGCATCAGGTGTTCGAACTCACCGCCGGTGCCACGGTCGGATTGCACGCCAACGACGCCCTCCAACTCGTCGTCGGACGCTTCTAGACCGGTCGGATCGCCCGCACGGCGCGCTGCGATCGACGGCAACCCGTCGTCCGCCTTCCGCCCAACCCCTCGCGGCGGCAAGATCGTCGCCGCGCGATGCAGAACGACGAACTCCTGGCCAATGTGACCGAGGTGGCTGGCAGCAAGGTGCTGCCGCCATGCGTCATCCTCGCGCGCATCGGGCAGGGCGGCATGGGTGCTGTCTATCGCGCCCGCCACCTCAACCTCGACATCGACGTCGCGGTGAAGGTGTTGAAGCCGCAGCTCGTCAGCGATGACCCGCTGTTCGTGCAGCGCTTCCGCCGCGAAGGCCAGTCGGCGGCGAAGATCAGCCACCAGAACGTCATCCGCGTCTACGACGTCGCCGAGAACGGCGGGCTGCACTACATCATCATGGAGCTGGTGGTCGGCGAATCGGCGCGCCAGCGCGTCGAACGCAAGGGCCCGCTGCCGGTCGGCGAAGCGCTCGCGCTGCTCTACGAAGCGGCGCTCGGTCTCGGCGAAGCGCACCGACTCGGCCTCGTGCACCGCGACATCAAGCCGGACAACCTGCTCGTGTCGCATTCGGGCCAGGTGAAGGTCGCCGACCTCGGCCTCGCCAAACCGACGATCGGCGGCAACGGCCAGTCGATGCTGTCGTCGCCCAACCAGATCATGGGCACGCCGTCGTACATGCCGCCCGAGCAGTGGGAGACGACGAACGTCAGCGCCGCCGCCGACGTGTGGGCGCTCGGCGCCACGCTGCACTACCTGCTCGCCGGCGAGGACGCGATCACCGACCCCGAACGCATCCCGGCGCGCATCATGCGCAAGATCCTGCTGCAGCCGTTCCCGGACATCCGGCAGCGGCGGCCCGAGGTGCCGGCCGAAGTGGCCGCGCTGATCCAGAAAGCGACCAGCAAGGAGCCAGGACAGCGCTTCCTCGATGCCGGCGAGATGGCGGCGGCGATCGACGAACTGCCACAGCGACGCACGTCGCTGCGCGACCGCGCCGCCGGCACCACCGAGGCGCGCACCATGGTGTCGCCGCCACCGCTGAAGAACCTCGAACAGATCAAGCAGTGGCTGCGTGAGGACTTCCTGACCCGCGCGCAAACGCCCTCGGGCCTGCGCAAGGAACGCGACACCGACTCGCAGGTCGGCCCGCGCGCGATCACGCCCGATGTCGAGGGCACGATCGTGCAAGCGACGCCGCGCCCGATGCCGCGCTCGCCGGATCCGGAGCCCGAACCGGCGCCGGCTCCGGCCGCGCGGCGCGGCGGTGGCGCGCTAACCGCAGTCGTCGCAGCGCTGCTGCTCGGCGGCGGCGGCTTTGGCGCCTGGTGGACGATCTGGCGCGAACCGGAGACGTCGAAGAAGGAAGGGCCGGTAACGCCCGTCACGCCGCCCGTCGATCCGTTCGCGGAGGCCAAGCGGCTGGAAGGCGAAGGCAACTTCGCCGGTGCCATCGCCGAACGCCGCCGCATCGAACAGCAGAAGCCCGAACTCAACGACGCCAACGCGCTGGGCAGCCTGCTCGTGCGCCGCGCCGAGCAACTCGCGGAAGCGCGCGATTGGAGCGCCGCACTGACGACGTTCGCCGAAGGCATCGCCCTGGCCGCCTCTCCGTCGCTCACGGAGCAACAACAGCGGCTGCGGCAACGCGTGATCGATGCCGCCAGGCCGTCGCTCGTTCGCGAGGCGCCACTCTCCGCGCTGCTGATCGGAGCCCCGATCGAACTGCGGGCCCGCCTCGAGTTCGCAGCGTTGACGGCGCTGCGTTTCGCCAACGTCGCCGCCACCCGCGTCGATCCGGGCGTCTACTCCGCCACGCTGACGCTGCTCGAAGGCAACGAGGTGCCGATCACGGCAACCCTGGTCGATGGCAGCGAACACCTGCTCGAAACCTGGCGTATCGAACGGTCGACGCCGATTGTCACGCCGACGACGATCGAGGTTCTCGAAGCGCCCGTGTTCGTCGGTGATCGCGTCGAGGGCTTTGCCATCACCAACACGGCGTCGATCAAGGTGCGCGGCCGGATCGCCGACGTCGCCACCTTCGAGTTCGAGTTCGCCGGCAAGAAGTTGGACCCGAAGCTCGGCAACGACTCGTTCGAAGTGCAGCTGCCGGTCACCGTCGAAGGCGAAGCCACGTCCCTCGAGCTGAAGGTGCGCAAGGCTGGGGTCGAGGAGCGGAGGTTCACGATCGAAAATGTCGTCAAGCTGACGAGCGCGCCCGAGTTCACGATCCTCGAACCCGTCGACGAGCTGCGCACGGACCGCATGTCGGTGCGCGTGCGCGTCGGCAAGGTTGGTCCCTTCGCACGGAAGGCCGTCGTCAGCCGCGATGGCCAGGAGTTCCCCCTGCTCCGCGACAAGGGCGTCAAAGAGCCGGAGTTCGTCGGCGACGTGCCGCTGAACGCGAAGACCAACCGGCTCGAAGTGACGGTGTTTGACCTCGCCAACAACCCGAACAAGCGCGTACTCAACGTGACGTGCACGATCGAACCGGCGGCGATCACCTCGGTGACGCTGGAGGACCGCGACACGAACCCTGTCCTGACCAACGGTGAACTGGCGCTGGTCCGCTACGCATCCGTCGTGCTGCGGCCTGTCACCAGCGGCACGCGCCCGGTCGTCACCGTGGGCGACGTCGTGGCCACCGCGTTCGATGTCACCAGCCTGCAAGAGGGTCAGGTGTCGAGATCCGAACTGCGGGTTCGCAACGAACTGGGTGAAGGCGTTCCCTTCGTGGTCCAGCTGCTGCTCGACACGACGGATCCGACACTCACGCTGACGACACCCGCGAAGGGGGCGAAGGTCGATGCCGACGCGCCGCTGCGCCTCACGGGCACGTACGACGATGCGAATGGCGTCACGAGCATCGAAACCGCCGCCGGCGCGATCGCGACGATGACGCCCAAGGACGATCGCAGCGGCAACTGGACGCTCGACCTGCCGGCGCCGAAGAAGACGACGATCTACCAGTTCCGCGTGCGCGATCGCGCCGGCAACGTGGATTCGCCAGAGTTCCTGATCGAAGTGGCGCCGCCCGTCGTAGTCGTGCCAAAAACCGACCCGAAGACCAAACCGCCTGACCCTCCACCCGTCCAGACGAAGACGTTCGCAGGCTTCGCGACCGCCACCACCGCGAAGATCAACGCCGCCGGTTACCCCGATCTGCTGGTGCACGCGACGACCGGCGCCACGCTGGTCGCGATCGGCAATCCGACCGGAAGGCCATCGTTCTACGCCGCCGTGCGCGAAATCAGCGCGAAGGAGTATTCCGGCGACGGCGGCAACGAGGCGCAGGTCAGCGTGTCTGGCGATGACATCACCCGCACGTTCCTGAAAGAACGCGGCCAGGGGCTCGACCTGCCGACGGAAGCGGAGTGGGACGCGCTGGTGGCGGCGCGCGAACCGCGCGTGATCAACCTCACCAGCGGCAAGAGCGAGTGGCTCAAGCCCGCGCGCATGACGCAGCAAATGTGGCCGATCCGCAAGGCCAAGGGAGAGACCGAGATGCGCTACAACAAGACTCTCCCGACGGTCAGCTTCCGTGTCGTGTTCCGCCCGTGAGCGGAACTGCGACCCCGGTCAGAAGCGCAGGCCGGCCGTCAGCATGATGCCGTTGAAGTCGTCATCGACGCCGAAGAAGACCTGGTTGCGGTACGACTCGGTCGTGCCGATGTGGTACTTCTGCGCGAAGTACGACAGCCCGCCGAAGATGCCGTTGGCGAAGCGGTAGCGCAGGCCGAGCTCGTAGCTGAGCGTGAAGGAATAGGCCTCTTCCTTGTTGCTGTCGTCCTCGACGTTGGTCGGCCCGGCGCCGCAGCTGAGGTCGGCGAACACCGAGCACTCGCTGATGCGATCGCCGTCTGGCGTCTGCCACAGGATGAACTCAGGCTCGGCCGACAGGCGCACGCCGATCGTCGAGTAGGTGATCGCCCCGTTGGTGAAGTTGCCGTCGTCGATTTCGATGGCCTGCATGAACGGCCCGAAACGGACCGGCAGACGGAAGTCGTCGTCCATCGTCGCGCGGTACGCCGCGGCGAGGAAGAACCCCGAGCTGTCGAGCGACGACTCGGTCGAGCCGATGTCTTCGTTGATGTCGTCGGCGCTGCCGATGTAGATGTTGGCGAAGACGCCGAAGTCGTTGCCGAAGAAGTGCTCGGCGCGCAGACGCATGTGCATCGCGTCCGTGCTGCGCGAGATCACGCCCGGCAGGTTGTTGTTGCTGGGGCTCGGAAACTCACCGCGATTGACTTCGAGCGTCTGGTCGCCGAGGCCGAAACCGAGCGAGACCATCGTCGGCGGGTGGATCTGCCGCATGCCGGGCCCATCCTGGGCGGCGACGGTCGGCGCGAACAAGAGCGTGGATGCGGCCAAGGCCGCGGAGAACGTGCGTGTGGATGGCATGAGTGGCTCCGGGGGTAGGAGAGGTGGCGGATGGTAGCACTGCAGGCGAGGACGCTCGCGCAGCGAAATGGCCGCTACGAGCGACGACGACGACGCGGCGCAGTCTCGGGCGTGGCAGCAGTTTTTTGGGCCTTGGCCTTGGGCTTGGGCAGCGACGATTTCGTCACCGGTTTCGCCACCGCCCTCGTGCCAGCCTTGCCCGGCTTGGGTTTCGCCTTGGCTTCGTTGGGGCGGCGACCTCCCGCCGGTGCCGACGCTGCCGCGAACTGCCAGGCTTCGAGCAGCGCATCGCGCACGGCTCCTTCATCGACGGCGGCAAGGCGTAGCATCGTGCAACCGGCGCGCCCCCACGCACCGTTCGCCGGAACCGCCGCGGCGCCGAGCGATCGGACCAAGGCCTGCTGCACAACCGTCGACACCCGCACCATCGCCTGCTCCCCATCGGGATGCAAGGTCGCGATCACCCGGCCGTGCGCGCGAAAGTCGGGATGGCCGTGGTGGCTGCTTTCGATCGTGTCGGGCAAGGCGAGTGCCAGGCGACGAAAGTCGGCGGGCGTCATCGATCACTCCACCGGCACGAGCGGCACCGTTTCGAGCACCGCTTCGATCGCTTCTCCACCGGCGACGATCGTGATGCGGCCTTCATGCCGCGACAGGTCCCACTTGTTGTTGCGGTCGAGCTTCGCTTCGAGCGCCGCCAGCAACTCCGTCGGCACCTTCACGACTTGCACCTGGTCGCCCTTGTGCACCTTCTCCTTGGCGCAGCGCTGCTGCAGCAGGTCGGGCCGCCGATGGCACCACACGACCACGCGCTCGCACGCCTTCGACGCCTTGTGCAGGCGATCGGGCGCCGGCGCGCCGATGTCGAACCATTCGAGCACGCGGCCGTCGCCGCTCTTCAGCCAGATCGCCGGCTCGTCGGCTTCGGACAGGCCCTTGCTGAACGCGAGCCCTTCCTTGTGCTCCAGCGCGAAGGCCAGCACGCGCGTCAGCAGGTAGGGCGCATCCTCGGACGGGTGGCGCGCGACGCGCAGGTCGAGATCCTGGTAGACGCCGCGGTCGACGTCGGCGAGAGCGATTTCGAAGCGATGCAGCACGCGCGCAGCCTACCGCGCGGCGCGCACGAAGTGCCTTACGGCGGTGACAGAATCACTCCACCAACTGGCAACGTTCGTTGGCGAGCGCGAACTCGACGGCGTCGCGATCGGTCAGCGTCGTCGACGCGACTACCACCGCGCCGTCAGCAGACGTGATGCGCAACACCGTCGAGCCGTCGGTGATGTCCGCGATGTGCACACGCAGCCAGCCGTTGCTGCCAGGCAGCGGAGCCTGCCGATGCTGTGGCACCACGAAGTCGGCCGACAACGCCGTGCAGTTCCAGCCGTTCGATGCGCGCGGCGTCGATCCACTGCAGTCGATCCGGACCGACCGCGCACGTTGTCCCGCAATTCACTGCAGAACCCAAGTCAGGCAGTTGCTCATCGACGTTCCGGTCGGGAAGCAGAACGACACGCACTGCGACGACATCACCTGACCGACGAAGCTCGGATTGGACGGCAGCGGCAACAACCACGTGGTCGTCGCCGAGCACGGCCCGCCGCCGGTAGGAATGTTCGGACCGAGCGGCAGCATCGCCGCCGTCATCGGCAGCAACAGTTGGCCACACAGCGGCGGGAACGCGATGCCGGCGGATTGGCACGGGCCAAAGTCGACGCCGCACATCGCGAGCGTTCCCGGTTGGCAGAAGTCGAGGCCGAGTTGCAGCACGCTGCCGAGCAAAGGCGCATTGCGCAGCAGATGCACGTTCGGGCACGGCGCGCACGCGCCATTGGCGCACGGACCGCCGACCGAAGTGGCGCCGCCCCACCGGATGCTGAGGTCGGTGTACGGATCCGGCATCGGCGCGAGTTGCAGGCAGCACGAGTTCTGCACGTAGGTGACGGACGGGCCGGCCCCGTTGTAGGTGTAGTCCCAGCGCACCGTGCCGCGGCCGTTGGTCCAATAGAGCGCGCCGTTGGCTGCATCGACGGCCATGCCGGTGATCAGCGTCGGCACCGGCAAGCAGTCGAAAACAAACGTCGACTGGAACCACAGCCCGGGAGTCGCGATCGGCGCCACGTAGATGCGACCCTGGCCGAACCCGAAGTCGCACGTGCTGTAGAAGACAAGGCCGCGCAGTTCGTCGATCGCGATTGCACTGGTGACCCAGGTTCCGGTGATCGGCAGGCCGGTGTTCCAGCTGTTCTGCACGACCGGCGGGCACGCGTTGGTGCACTGCGTGATCCAGCCGGCGCTGTCGATCACCCACAGTTGGTTCAGACCGTCGTGCAGGTCCATACCAGTCGCCTCGGCGATCAGCGACGACTTCGGGACCGGGATCGGACCGCACTGCAGTGTGCAACCGTTCATGCCGAAGCGGCCGAGCGTCTGGCCATTGGTCACCCACAACGCGGTGTTCGCCGAGTCCCAAGCCGAGCCGCCGGCCCAAAAAAACGTCGTGGTCGGCACGAGCCCGGTGCCGCAGGTGCCGAGTGGCGTGCAGGTGCCGTGCACACTCTGGTGGATCAACGAGTTGTTGAGGGTCGGCGCGATCAGGTTGGGCATCGTCTGGGCGATGACGGCGCTGGTCAGTGCGAACGGGAGGAGGAGTGCAGTGCGCATCGGAGTTCTCGGTGGCCCCAGGAACGGGGTCTGCCTCGAAAGGGCCGGATTCCGCCGAACGCACGCGCCGCGCGCAGAAAATCGCATTCAGTCGCCCCCCCTCGACGTAACTGGTGGACCCGAACGAACGACTACACTCCGCATCGTGTCCTCGTTGCCATCGTCAACCACAGCCGTTCGCACCATCACCACTCGGTGCTGCATCGTCGGCGGCGGCCCCGCGGGCCTGATGCTCGGTTTCCTGCTCGCGCGCGCCGGCATCGTCGTCGTCGTGCTGGAGAAACACGGCGACTTCCTGCGCGACTTCCGCGGCGTCACGATCCATCCCTCGACGCTCGAGTTGATGCACGAACTCGGCCTCTACGACGAGTTCCTGCGGCTGCCGCACGCGAAGGCCAGCCTGCTGCGCGCGCGCCTCGGCGACCGCATGGTGACGATGGCCGACTTCCGCCGACTGCCGACGCGGGCGAAGTTCGTCGCGTTCCTGCCGCAGTGGGACTTCCTCGACTTTCTCGCGGCGCGGGCGCGCGCCTTGCCGGCGTTCGAGCTGCGGCTGGCGACCGAAGCGACGGAGCTGCTGCGCGATGGCGAACGCATCGCCGGCGTGGTCGCGCGCGATGCCGACGGCGCGATCGCGATCCACGCCGACCTCACCATCGCCTGCGATGGACGCAGTTCCCGCCTGCGCGATCTCGCGGGCATGACCGTGCAGCGTTTGGGCGCGCCAATGGACGTGCTGTGGTTTCGGCTGGCGAAGCCGGCGAGCGACCACGGCGAGACGATGGGAACGTTCGACCGCGGGCAGATCCTGATCCAGATCGATCGCGGCACGCACTGGCAGTGCGCAAGCGTGATCGCGAAGGGCGGCGCCGCTGCACTGCAGGCGCAGGGCATCGAGTCGTTTCGCGCCGGCATCGCGGCGTTGGCGCCGGCCCTCGCCGACCGCGTGCACGAACTGACCGATTGGACGATGGTGAAGCTGCTGTCGGTCGCCGTCGATCGCTTGTCGTGCTGGCATCGCGACGGGTTCTTGTGCCTCGGCGCCGCAGCGCACGCGATGTCGCCGCTCGGCGGTGTTGGGGTGAACCTCGCGATCCAGGACGCGGTGGCCGCCGCCAATCTGCTGCACGAACCGTTGCGGCGAGGTCGCGTTCCAGTGGCCGAACTCGCGCGCGTGCAGGCGCGTCGCCTGTGGCCGACGCGGGTCACCCAACGGCTGCAGCTGTTCGTGCAGGATCGCGTGATCGCGCGTGTCCTCGCCGGCGCTGCGGTACGGCCGCCGTTCGTCGTGAAGCTGCTGCAGTGGCTGCCGTTCCTGCAGCGGTTGCCAGCGCGCCTCATCGGGCTTGGTTTGCGACCGGAACACATTCGCTCGCCGGAGTGCGGCGCCTCAACCGACTCCAGATGAACGGCTGGTTGCTCGCACCGGCGCTCGTCGAGCTACGCACGCCGTCGACCGCCTCCGCGCATGGACAATCGCGACTTGGCCCGAAGCGAGCGTCGAAGGCGTTCGCGTGACGCCGCGTCTCTACACGACGACGGAGGATCTCGACGCGATGGTGGCGACGATCAAGGTGCTCGCGACTGGGTGAGCGCGTGGCGACGGCGATCGATGCGGTCAGTGACCGCCAGCCTTGGATCTGGCGAGAGCCTTGGCTTCGGCTTCCCACTTCGATGCGGCCTTGTGCATGACCGCGGCCTCGGCTTGCCACTTCGTGACTTCCGAGATCGCTGCGGCTTTCGCCAAATCGATCGCCGCACGCTCCGCAGCCAACACCTTGCTCACCTCAGCTTGCAGCTTGCCGATCGCTGCCGAAGCAGAGGATGCTGCCTTCTTCGTGGTCTCGGCGTTGGCTTCTGCTTCCGCCATCGCCGCCTTCGCAGCCGCCAATGCCTGCTCCCCTTCTGCGACTGCGGCTTCCAGACCTCTCATGTTCTCGACCGCTTCGGTCCAAGCCCGCTGGGCATCCCGCATGGTTGCGCGTCGACTGCCGTTGCTTTCCTTCTCGTAGGCCGCAGTCGCCTGCTCCAGCTCCTTCTTGGCCTGCTTGGTATCCGATTGGGCGTCCCCAGCGCGCTTCTTCGTTTCCGTGACGCGATGGCTGGCTTTGGAGTGCTGTGTGCGCGCTTCAGCGACCTTGCCTGCCGCGTCATCGGCGGCGCGCCTTGTTTCGCCGGCTTGCTCCGGAGCTGCGGCCAACTTCTCCATCGCATCGAAAACTGCTGCGCTCTCCGCAAGTGCCACCCCCTGACGATCTCGTGCAACCCGACCGCGCAGTTCTCCAGTCTTGGCTCGAGCAGCGGCCTCGATTGCGGCCCAGGCGCCCGCCTCCGCTTCGCGAAGCAGCTGAACCGCGTAGTCCTGCACCGATACCGACCCCCCATCCAAATAGATGGTCTGCCGGCCAGCCCCGTAGCCCTGATGATCGGCCAGCTTCTGTGCGGCGTGCTTCGCCTCAGTTTCGGACTTGGGTGCCGACAGCAGGTTCTTTGCGAGTCGCATTGCCGTGTCAGCCAGTTCTACGGAAGCCTCATGCTGCGTTGGCTCATCCGAGACCTCACCCATCTCAGTCTTCAACTCTGGAAAGAACGCTTGGATACCGCGTTCCCGAACGACCTGCCCGTCCTTCTTGTTTTTGGAATTGGGGGACTCTCCCGCCTCAGACCACGAGCGGGCTTCGTAGGCCCACCGGGCGCACAATGGCGCCGCGAGTCGCCAGTCCGCTGCGACAACCCATTGCGCGGTCTCCGCGTTCAGTTTGGCCGCAGTGTCTGCACGCGCCACATCCTGCGCTGCGATGCTCGCCCTCTGCTCTGCCTCGGACCCCCAATGGGCCGCGATTTCCGCTGCCCTCATTGCTGCGATAACCGCCTCCGCGCTCGGCGATGCCCGTGGATCTTGGCCGGGCGCGTTCGCACTTGAGGTCACCATGCAGGCGAGCAGCATTGCGACCGGCTTCAAATTCAGCTCTCTCCATGGCATCAGCCACAAGGCGCTCATGTTTGGTCTTTGGTCTGAGGTTAGGACTCTGAGTTCCATAAGGTCCCGGACCATTGGATCTCGTCATGGCATGCTGCCGCACCTTCTCCGCGGCGTCCAGCCGACTCGCAACTTGGATCGGGAAAGAACCGTTCAACCAGCGTTGCAGCACTACGCCTCGCACCTCGCAAGTGATGCGATTCGAACGGCAGCGCACCCGTCTCAGTCCAACGTGACGCGCCCGAACTGACCCGCGACGACGACCGCAGTGCCCTCGCGGCGCTGCGGCTCCTTCCCGGCGATGTGGTACCCAAC
>SXPB01000176.1 GCA_005776475.1 Planctomycetia bacterium | reverse complement strand
GTGCTGGCGCCGCGCCTCCTCGAGGAGCACGCGGCGCCAGCGTCCTCGCTCAGGCCGTCTTCTGCTGGACGACCCAGACCTTGCAGTTGACCTCGACCGTCGCGTGCAGATGCACGACGACGTCGTAGACGCCAACCTGCTTCAGCGGCTGCGCCAGGCGGACCTGCTTGTCCTCGACCGGGATGCCCTTCTCGCGCAGGGCCGCGGCGATGTTGCCCGCCGTGACCGAGCCGAACAGGTGGCCTTCGGCGCTGGCGCGGCCTTCGATCGTGACCGAGGCTTCGCCGACCTTCTGGGCCAGTTCCTTCATCGCGGCGACGCGCTGCTGCTCCTCGGCCAGCGCGGCGGCGCGCGCCTGCTCGATGGCAGCGAGGTTGCTCTTCGTCACCATGACGGCGAGCCCGCGCGGCAACAGGTAGTTGCGCGCGTAACCCGACTTGACCTTCACCACGTCGCCGATGCGGCCGAGGTGCTCGATGTTCTGCTTCAACAGGAGTTCCATTTCACATCCTCCCCACGAACGGCATCAGGCCGATGAGGCGAGCGCGCTTGATGGCCTCGGCCAGCTTGCGCTGGTTCTGACCCGAGAAGCCGGTGCGCTTGCGCGACTGGATGCGGCCATTGGCCGACACGAACTTGGACAGGTAGGCGACGTTCTTGTAGTCGAGCGGCTCCTCGGGCATCACCTCGCGGCGACGCGCACCGAACCGGCCGAACTTGCTGCGACGACCGCCGTCGCGAGACGAGCCACCGCCCATCCCGCCGCCGCCACCGCCGCCACCACCACCGTAATTCGAAGACATGCTCATGTTCAGGCCTCCGTCTTGGTTTCGGCCACGGCTTCAGCCTCCGGCTCCGCAGCCACGACCGGCTCCGGCTCGGGCGTCGGCGCATCGTCCGCCGGGATGGCGTTGACGTCGAAGTCGGCCTCCGGCTCGTAGGCGGCCTGCGGCACTTCGGCGCAGTCCACGAGCAGCCAGCGGAGCAGCGACTCGTTGAACTGCAGGTCGCGGCGGATGGCCGCGACGGCCTGCGTGTCGACCGCGAAGTAGATCAGCAGGTAGGTGCCGCGGTGCTGGCCACTCATCGGGTAGGCCAGACGGCGTTCGTCCCAGCGACGGCTGCTGAGGATCTTGGCACCATGCTTGGTGAACTGGGCGGTGATGGCATCCTTCAGCGGCTGCCAGCCCTTGCGGACCTCCCGATTGTCGAGGAGGCACATGCATTCGTACGTGCGCGTTCGTTGCACTTTCATTCTCCCGGGCGCGAGCCCGAATCCGAGTTGTAGGTTCCCATCAGGTTCTGCAGGTCCGCGCCATCGAGCCATTCCTGCGTGCAGTCGGCAGCGCGAACCAGGACACGACCGAGAACCTCACGTTCCTCCGGGAGGAATGGCGCTAGGACGTAGTCCGGCCAGTGAGCCGGACGAATCCCTCCGGACTGGTCGCCGCCTTGCGGAGCGACCGGTCCGATACCGAGACGGAGACGGGGATAGCCATCCGTACCCAGACATTGCTGGATGGACTTGAGGCCGTTGTGGCCTCCGGCACTCCCCGACGGCCGGATGCGCATCCGGCCCAGCGGTAGGTTCAGGTCATCGACGATCACAAAGAGCGAATCCGGTTGCCGTCCCGCGGCCCGCAACAGCGGACCGGCGACGTCGCCGGACAAGTTCACGTAGGTCTGCGGCTTCGTCAGCAGGAACGAACGTCCCTTCCGACGACCCTCGCAGACTTGCGCCTTCACCTTGCCGCCGAACGTGCGCGAACCATCGTCCGCGTGCCGTTCGAGTCGACCGAAGGTGAGCCCCAATCGCTGGGCCAGCAGGTCCAGCACCATGAATCCGACGTTGTGTCGGGTTCCGTCGTACTCGGGACCGGGGTTGCCGATCCCCAACACGATGCGGTGCCAGCCCATGGCTGCGAGTGAGAGGCGCGAGTGAGGGGCGAGCAGGCTAGGCAGCGAAGGCCATCCGGGCAAGGCCCGAATGGCTGCGACCTGGACCACTCGCCGCGAGCATCACTTCTTCTCGGCCGGCTTGTCGCCTGCCTTGGCATCCTTGCCGTCGGCCTTGGCGTCCGCCGCCGGCGCCGCGTCGGCCGCCGGAGCCGCCGGAGCGACTTCCTGGACGACCAGCTTGGCGACGTGGCAGATCGGCATCGTCGGCGCCGACACCAGGGTCAGACCCTGCGGCAGCTTGAGTTCGCCGGCAGTGAGGTAGCCGTCGATCTCGAGCTTGCTGATGTCGTGCTCGATCGAGTCCGGGATCGCGGTCGGCAGGCAGCGGATGACGACCTTCATGTGGTCCTTCATCAGCGTGCCGCCCTTGCCGAGACCCACCGGGTGACCGGCCAGCGCGACCTCGACTTCCGTCTCGATCGGCTTGTTCAGGTCGATGCGCTTGAAGTCGACGTGCACCGGGTGATCGGACGTGTTCTCCCAGGTGACTTCCTGCAGCAGCGCTGCCTGAGCCTGGCCGGCGATGTCGAGCTGGAAGACGCGGTGATGCGCCTTCACGTGCTGCTCGAGCTCCCACTCCGAGATCGAGATGGAGACGGGTTCCTTGCCATCCCCGTAGACGACGGCCGGCAGCCAGCCTTGCTGGCGGAGCTGGGCCACGCGATTGCGGCCGAGAGCGGTGCGGCGCTCAGCCTTCATGCGAACGACTTGCATTGGACTACCTCTATGGAATCGATCGAAGGAGTGGGGTGCGGGCGATCAGCGGTCGCTCGCGAACAGTTTGCTGACGCTCTCGCTGCGGTGGATCGCGTCGATCGCCCGGGCGAGCAGCTGTGCCACCGAGCAGACCTCGAGGCGCTGGATCTTCTTGTCGTGCAGCGGCACGGTGTCCGCGAACAGGATCTTCTCGACGTCGGCGCCGTTCAGGCGCTCGACGGCATTGCCGCAGAGCACGGCGTGCGTGGCGATGATGAACACCTTGCGCGCGCCCTTCTCCTTGACGATGCGGGCGGCGTCGACGATCGAGCCACCGGTCGAGACCATGTCGTCGACCAGCAGCACGTCGCGGTTCCTGACGTCGCCGATCACGTGCTCGATCACCGTCTGCTCGCCACTGATGCGGCGCTTGTCGATGATCGCGAGATCGCAGCCGAGGTCCTTGGCGTAGGCGCGTGCGAGCTTGGTGCCGCCGATGTCGGGCGAAACCACCATGACGTCCTTGGTGTCGAGCTGCCGCACGCGGTCGATCATCACCGGCCGCGCGTAGAGGTGGTCGACGGGGATTTCGAAGAAACCCTGGATCTGCGCGGCGTGCAGGTCGACGGCGACGACACGGTCGTAGCCGGCGGTCACCAGCAGGTTGGCGACCAGCTTGGCGTTGATCGGCACGCGGCCTTCGTCTTTGCGGTCCTTGCGCGCATACCCGAAGTACGGAATCACCGCCGTGATGCGATCCGCGGAAGCGCGGCGCAGGCAGTCGGCGAACGACAGCAGCTCGAACAGGTGCTCGTGCACGTTCGGACTGGTCGGCTGCACGACGAACACGTCGGCGCCGCGCACGTCGACCTCGATCTTGAGGTTGATCTCGCCGTCCGGGAAGCGCGCCAACGAAGCAGCGCCGAGCGGCACGCCCATGTAGGAGCAGATGTCCTGAGCCAGGCGCGGATGCGCGGTGCCCGTGAACACTCGGAGTCGTTCGCCGCGCGTCCTCATGCCTTCTCCTTGGCCGGAGCCAGCTCGCGTTGCTTGAGCAGGCGCGCCGGAACACCGACCCAGACTTCGCGTGGGCCGATCTTGCTGCCGCGCTTCACGATCGCACCAGCGCCCGTCATCGCGTCGTCGCCGATCTCGCTCGGCGCCACCACCACGGTGCCGCTGCCGAGGAACGCGCGCGCGCCGATCCGGGTCTCGTGCTTGTGCACGCCGTCGTAGTTGGCGGTGATGGTGCCAGCGCCGATGTTGGCCTTCGCCCCCACCACGGCGTCGCCGAGGTAGGTCAGGTGCTTGGCCTTGGCGCCGGCACCCATGCGGGTCTTCTTGGCTTCGACGAAGTTGCCGATCTCGGCGCCGTCTTCGAGCACGGTGCCGGCCCGCAAGTGGGCGAACGGGCCAACTTCGCAATGGCTGCCGATCGCGCAACCGGTGCCGATCACGGGGCCGGGCAGGATCTTGGTGTCGGCGCCGATGGTGACGCCGTGGTCGATCCAGGTCGCCGACGGATCGACGATCAGGACGCCGTTCTGCAGGTGTTCCCACAGGATGCGTTCCTGCATCAGCGCGCGTGCGAGGGCGAGGTCGACGAGCGAATTGACGCCGGTGATCTCGCTCGCATCCTCGGCTTGCAGCGTCGGCACTTCGGCGCCGCGCTGCACGAACGTCGCCACGACGTCGGTCAGGTACAGCTCGCCCTGCGCGTTGTTCGGCTTCAGGCTCGCGAGCGCCGGGCGCAGCGCTTCGCTGTCGAAGCAGTAGAAGCCGGCGTTGATCTCGTCGATCGCGAGCTCGTCGTCGCTGCAGTCCTTGTGCTCGCGGATGCCGATGAAGCGTTCGTCGTCGTCGCGCAGGATGCGGCCGAGTCCGGTGGCATCCTCGGGGAACGCAGTGAGCACGCTGCACGGCGCGTCACCGCGCAGCTCGCACAGTTCGTACAGGGTCTGCGTCGTGATCAGCGGGCAGTCGCCGTAGACGACGAGCACGTCACCGCGGAAATCCGCCAGCGCCTGCATCGCCACCTGGACCGCGTGGCCGGTTCCCTTCGGAGCGCCCTGGTCGACGAACTCGAGCCGACCGAACGTGCCGGCGAGCGACTCGGTCAGCGCCTTCTGCACCTTGTCCTTCTGGTGGTGCAACACCACCACCACACGAGCCGGCTCCAACGGGGCCGTAGCGAGCAATGCCGACTGCGCCAGAGTGCGTCCGCACAACGGCAGCAACACCTTGGGCAAGCTCACCTTGGTGCGCTTGCCGAGGCCTGCTGCGAGGCAGATCACGGCCAACGGGCGGGACATCGGGGGCAGAGTCGGGGCGGGGAAGGGGAAAGGGGGCGAGGATTGTGCGGAGCCCCCCCCCGATGGTCAAGGGCGAGTTGGGCCGAGTATCCGCAAACCGCAGCCTGCCGCGTCGGCCCCAGGCTTCCGCTGGCCGGCGCCGCCCAAAAGCAGCGCTGCAGCCACCACGCTCAGGGTCGGCGCCCGCGGTGCTTCACCGCGGGCTAGCCGCCTCGATCAAAACTGCCGCGTCTCGCAGTTCGTGCGGAACCAGCCGGTCACGCCGTCCAGGCCAACCGCCTGGAACTTCATCAGCTGGCCGGTCAGCAACCCGGCGGGCACCGTGTAGAGCCAGGTCTTGCCCGGATTGCCGATGCCACCCGAACCCGAGAACGAGATGCCACCGAACGCACCGGTGCCGTCTTCGAGCACGATCGTCAGCGCATAGCCCGGATCGGTGCAGATCGGCCCGAGGATCGTCGGCAACGTCGGCCCACCCGGGAACGACATCATCAGGATGTACGGCACGTTCGCCGGCACCGCGGTCGTCGAGTTCGCCACCGACATCACCAGCAGCGTGCCCGCCGGCGTCGCCGTCACCTTGCGTGAGAACAGCGCGAACGTGCCGTTCGTCTGCGAACCCGGCGTCGTCGCCGTCACCGTGATGGCGCCGCCGAGGTTGGTCGCCGTGACCGACGTCTGCACGTAGCCGTTCGCATCGGCGATCACCGGATTGGTGGTCGACAGCGTGCCCGGACCCGACACCGTGAAGTTGACCGTGCCACCCGGCAGCGGGTTGCCGACGGTGTCGAGCACGCGCGCGACCAACGGCGTCGGGAACGCTTCGGTGGCCGGACCCATCTGGCCGCCGCCGCTGATGGCGACGGTGCTGTTGGTCGGACCGAGCAGGCGGATGCGCTTGAAGGTGCCGCCCGTCGACGGGTAGGTGCCCGGGTGGTGCAAGCAATACAGGCCGCCATCCAGGCCCTGGCGCATGCTGACGAGACCGATCCAGCCGGTCGACCAGTTGGTCGCGTCGGGCTGGCCAGGAACCGAAGGTGCAGCGACCCACGTCCCGGTGTTGATCATCCGGCGGACCTGGCCGGAGAAGTAGTCCCAGTAGAACCAGCTACCGTCGTACGAAGCGCCCAGGTTGTACGTGCCGCCCGGCTGTTGGCGGTAACGCGGGCCGCTCATCACCGAGAACCACGACCCACCTTGTGGAATCGCCGCGGCGGGCGCGGTGACGGCGGGCATCGAGCCACCGCACGACGAGTAGCTGTTGTTGCCCTCGCGCCACGGCCAACCGAAGTTGATCAACGGCAGGTTGCCGACCGACGGGTAGACGTACTCGTCGACTTCTTCGACCGCGTTCTGGCCGACGTCGCCGATGTAGAGGCTGCCGGTGGTCTGGTCGATTTCGAAGCGCACGGGGTTGCGCAGGCCGTGGGCGATCACGAGCTGGTCGACGCCCGCGTTCGCGGAAAGCGGGTTGGTGCCTGGATCGAGCGAGCTGAACGTCGGCGCCACGGTGCCAGCACCGGCCGGAACGGCCGCGACGTTGATGCGCATCACGCAGCCGAGCGACGAGGTCGTGCTCTGCGCATTGCAAGGCGACTGGGCGTCGTCACCCATCGACACGTAGAGCATGCCATCGGGACCAAAGCGCACCGAACCGCCGTTGTGGTTGAACGCGTTGTCCGGCGTCGAAGTCAGGATCACGCGCCGCGAGGCGGTGTTCAACGTGACCATGGTGCTCGCCGGGTTCGCGAGGTCGCCGGTGCACTGGAAGCGGTCCAGGTGCATGAACGAATCCGCGGTGCTCGAATACCAGACGTAGACGTAGCCGTTGGTCGAGAACGATGGGTCGGCGGCGATGCCGAGCAGACCCTGCTCGCTGCTGGTCTGCACGTTCGGGATCGTGCCGATCGCGACCGGCGAACCACCCGCCCAGATCTGCACGGGGCCGGTGCGGTTGGCGAACAGCACGCGGCCGTCGGGCAGGAAACAGAAATCGTGCGGTGCCTGCAGACCGCTGCCGACCAGCGTGTCGATGACGAAGCCGGTGGGTACGTTCTGGGCGAAGGCCGTGGTGGCCAGGGCCGTGGCAAGGGCGGTGGTGAGAACAGCGGAACGCAACATGCAGGACCTCGAACGGGTGGGCCGCCAGCGAGTGCGGCGGGGCGGGCAGGATGGCGCGAAAGTGTAGCGAACGAACGGCGGCGTGGCAGCCTCGGCGCAGTCGATTCAGGGCTTCGCGACAGGGTCGCCGGCGCTCCGTAACGGACATCAAGGCCATTGGCCCACCCGGTCGATTCGACCCTGCGTTCGCATGGGTCACATCGTCCTCTTGCCCGGCATCGAACGGTTCCCCCTGGTGGACCGTCTGGTCGCGGCGTTGCGGCAACGATGCCACCGCGTCTCGATTCTTGCCCTGGATCCGGTCGCGGCGACGTTCTGGCAGCAACAGGACCCGAACGTGATCGTGGTGCCGGCGGCCGACGCGACGGATACGACGGATACGGCAGTGGTCGCGGCAGGGAACGGAGCCGGTGAAGGGGACGGGGCGTTGGCGGACTTGTTCGCCCATCGACCGCTCGCCGAACGCCGCGAACTGACCGCCCGGTTGCCGGCGTTGCAGGCGTGGCTCGCGGTGGAGCGTCCCCACCTGGTGCTGCTGTTGGATGAACGCGACGCCGCGTCCGGAATGGTCGCGTTCGCCGCGCGTGCGGCCGGTTGTCGAGTGCTGTGGGCCGGCAGTGGCTTGCTGCCGCACACGCTGCAGATCGACGACCGTGGTCTCGATGGCGAAGCGAGCTGCGCGCAACGGTCCGCGGGCGACTTCCGCGTCGTGCGCAACGACCTGGCGCTGCTCGAGGCCGCGTTGGCAAACGCGCTGGCGCGCACGCAACCGTTCCGGCTGCCGACGCGACGTCCCAACCGGCCGACGTGGCGCGCGTGCGTGCACGCCGCCCTCGCCGTGCTGCGAAACCAAGGGCTCGGACGCGCTCTGCAGGCCTATCGCACGCTGCGCACGATCCACCACCGATTCGGCAACGAACCTGAACTCGGCGCCGAGCCCAACCGCGAACGACCGCCCACCACCGCGCTGCCCAATCGGCCGTTTCTCGCCGTTCTGCTGCAATCGCCGAGCGACCCGCGGCTCGTGCACGACGCCGATTCGCCGCCCGATCCGGCGACCTTGGTGGCCGCGGCATGCGACGCCGCGAAGGCGCTCGACCGCGACTGTGTCGTCGTCGTCGTGCGCGCCGACGAACGCACGCGCCTGCCCGCAGGCTGCCGCGATTGCAGTGTCGTGCCGGCGTCGATGGCGATCGACGCCGCCGCGGTGGCCGCGGCCGTGGTCACGATCAACCACCCGCTGGCGAGCATCGCGCTGCTCGCGGGAACGCCGGTGCTGCACCTGGGCCGGGCCCTGTACGGCGTGCGCGGGGTCGCGGTGCGCACGACGTTGGCCTCGCTGCCGAAGGACCTCGCCGAAGCCGTCGCGCACGACCATCCGACGCTGCGGCAACGCTTCCTGTCGTGGGTGTTCGAACATGGCCACGTGTGGTGTTCGTCGACACAACCGGCCCACAACGGCACCCTCGGGCTCGTGCAGGCGATCGAGGCGCGGCTGCAACTGCCGCCCGCACAACTGCCGCCGCTGCACCATGTGAAGGGGCCGGGGTGGCCGCTGTCGGTGACGAAGTCCCCCAACGGCTGACCGGCTCCATTCCGCCGATGCGAACGGTCGATGACGACCGCGTGAAGCACGGTATCCGAGGCACGCTGCTGGCATTCGGCGCCGGCGTCGTCGGGCAGCGGCTCTGCCAGCTGCTGACGTTCGTGCTCATCGGCACCGCCCTCGGCGCCGGTGGCCTCGGTCGTTACGCCGAAGGCATGGCGCTCGCCGCCGTCCTGGTCGTGCTCGCCGGCGCCGGCGTGCGCAATCTCACGGCGCGGCAATTGGCGGCGGCACCTGGCAGCGCGCGCGCCCTGGTCACTGCCGCCGTGCGCATGCGCCTGCGGCTCGGCGCGCTGGGACTGCTGGTCGCTGCCGCGATCGCGTTCGCGACGTCGGAACTGCCGTGGTTCTACGTGCTGTGCGCGCTGCAAGTGTTGCCCGGCGCCTTCGACCAGAAACAGATCGCCGATGCCGCCGGCCGAGCGCGCAGCGAAGTGGCGCTCGAGACCACCGTGTCCGCGCTGCAACTCGCCGCGGTGCTGGTGTGGTCGTGGCAACCACAACCCGACCTGACCACGCTGGCGGCACTGGCCCTCGCGTGCCGCTGCGTCTACGCCGCGCGCGCCGCCGTCGCGATGCGCAACCTGCCGGCCACGCAGTCCGCCGAACCGCTGCCGGCGCGGCCGTTGCTGCTGGTCGGACAATCGGCCCACGAACTGCTCACGGCCGGCGACGTGTGGCTGGTCGCGGTCCTGCTCGGCGATGCCGCGGCGGGGTTCTACGCCTTCGCGCAGCGGTTCGCGGCGGCGGCGCTCGTGCCTTCGACCCAGCTCGCGCGGTTGCTGTTGCCCCACCTGCTGCACGCGTCGGCGAACGGGGATGCGTCGCGCACGCTCGGCACCGCCTTGCGCGCAGTGGCGTTCCTGACCCTGCCGGTGGCCGCCGGCGGCGCCATGGCGTCGCTGGCGCTGTGCCGGTTCTTCGCCGCAGGCTTCGATCCGGCGGCAGCGCCGCTGTGCCTGTTGCTGGTGGCCGGCTGCATGCAGCATCTCGGCTGGCAGTGCAGCCACGCGCTGCTCGCGCAACGCCGCGATGCGGCCTACGCGCACGGGCTGCTGTGGCCGGCGGCATTGCACGCGAGCTGTCTGCTCGCGCTCGCCGCCGTTCCCACGGCACCGGACCTCGCCGCCTTGCTGGCGGCGGCGGCCGCGACGTTCGCCTACACGGCGTACTGGGGCGTCGGCATGCGGCTCGTGCGACCGGAACGCACGGCGTCGTTGCTGGCACCGCTGGCGCTCGCCGTGGCGACCGGTGCCACCACCGCCCTCGCCGGTGCCCTGGTGCCTGGATCGGCGGGCCTCGCGCTGCAGCTGGCCGTCGGCGCCGGCACCCTCGCCGTTGGCGTGTGGTGGTGCGAACTGCGCGGTCGCTGGCGACGCTTCGGCGACGGACTCGCGCAGGCAAGCGGCTTCCGGGCCTGACGCAGTTCAACCCGCACCGCGGAACCGCCGATAACGTCGGCGATGCAGACGAAGAAACCCTGGCGACTCGGCACCCGCGCCAAACTATTGCTGCGAGGCCTGCGCTACGCACCGCTGCTGCCGTTCGCGTCGATCGATGGCTGGCTGACGGTCGACGAAGCGATCACGCTGTACGAACTGTCGCGCGCACTGCCGAACGAGAAGCCGCTCGCGGTCGAAATCGGCAGCTGGCAAGGCAAGAGCAGCGTGTGCCTCGCCAGCGGGCTGGCCGGCAAGTTCCGTCCGCGCCTGTGCTGCATCGATCCGTTCGACGCTTCCGGCGACGCCGCCAGCGCCGATGTCTATGGCACGCGCGCCGAGCAGGCCACGGGCGGCCTGCGCGCGACGTTCGAAGCGAACCTGGCCGCCGCCGGGCTGCTCGACGTCGTCGAAGTTCACGCCGGCTTCAGCCACGACGAAGCGCGCCGCTTCGTCGAACCGATCGACCTGTTGTTCGTCGACGGCGACCACGCCTATGACGCGGTGAAGCAGGACTTCGTCGACTGGGCGCCCAAGGTGCGCGCCGGCGGCTTCCTCGTCATGCACGACGTCGTGCACCGCGAACACGACGGGCCGCGCCGCGTCGTCGAGGAACTCGTGCGCAACGACCCGCTGTGGGTCGATTGCCGCTACGTCGACAGCATGTTCGTGGCGCGCAAGACCATGACCTGACGCCAGAACAGGCGCAGCCGGCGGTCGAGCAGGAACGTAAGCAGCATGCCGAGGCGCAGCCACAGGCTCGCCGATTCGCCCGCCTGCAGCAGCCGTCGGGCCAACCGCACGCGCCATGGCGCGAACAGGGTCGGATGGTTCGCCGCGATCGTCGCGTGCAGGCGCAGCGCCTGCCGATCGGCCGCCGACAGCATCGTGGCGCCGTGCTTGCGGTAGCCGAACAGTTCGTGCGGCACGTGCACGAAACGGGCCCCGTGCTCGAGCGCTGACAACCAGAAGTCCCAGTCCTCGTAGCCCGGCTTGATCGGGCCGTAGCCGCCGATGCGATCGAACAACTCGCGGCGATAGAGGCTGCTGTAGACGAGGCAGTTGTTGGCGACGAGGCGGGCGCGCGTGACCGGGCGGGTGCGCAACGGACGATCGACGTCGCCGAAAGTGCGGCCGTTCGGCGTCGCCACGTCCGCCGCACTCGCCTGCAGCGCCCGCAGCAGGCGCTCGATGGCTTCCGGGTGCAGCTTGTCGTCGGCGTCGAGCGGCAACACGAACGGGCTCGCGGTCGCACGCACGCCGGCATTGCGCGCCGCGGCGAGGCCCTGGTTCTGCTGGCGCACGAGTTCGATCCGGGCCTGCGGGTGCGCTGCGATCAGCTGCGCCGCGACGGCGGCGGTGTCGTCCGGACTGCCGTCGTCGACGATGACGATGCGCACGTTCGGCCAGGTCTGGGCAAGCACGCTGTGCACGGCCTCGCGCAGGAAGTGGGCATAGCGGTAGCAGGGGATCACCACTGCGACCTCAGGCCTGGCGGCGCCGTCCATGCGAAGCGTTCATCGGCGGCAACCCCGGTCGGGCCTGAGTCGCAACGGCCCTTGGCAACGCGCAATGGCACCGCGCCCGGAGCCGGCGTAACGTGCGGGCGTGCCGGCCGCACCGATCCTGTTCTGCAGCCATGTGGTCGAAATCGGCGGCGCCGAGATGGTGCTGCTCGACCTGCTCGGCGCACTGGATCGCGAGCGCTGGCAGCCGCACCTGGTGGTGCCGCGGGAAGGGCCCATGACCGATGCCGTCCTGGCTCTCGACGTGCCGACCTTCCCCTTGGCGATCGGCGGCAAGAGCGCCCTCACCAAGGCCTGCAGCGTGCCGTTCGCCGCGGGGCGCCTGCGCAAGCAGGCCCGGCACATGCGGGCCCGGGTCGTCGTCGCGACCTCGATGATCGCCGGCTATGCCGGGGTGATGGCGCAGCATCGCGACCTCGCGTGCGTGTGGCATCTGCACATCGTGACGAAGTCGCGGCTGGCCGGGTTCTTCGTGCGCCGTGCCCGCGCCGTGATCGTGCCGTCGCGCGCCGGCGCCGCGGCGGTCGGGTGCAAGAATGCGCACGTGATCGGCAATGGTGTCGCGGACCGCTACTTCGCGGCCCGCGGCGACGGCCTGCGGCAGCGACTCCAGGTGCCTGACGGCACGCCGCTGCTCGGCATCGTCGGCCGGCTCGATCCACACAAGGGACACCTCGTCCTGCTCGAGGCGTTGGCGCGCCTGACGAACGCCCCGCAGCCCCACCTCGTGGTCGCGGGCGGCGCCCTGTTCGCCGACGGCATTGCGCGCATCGACGGCTTCGCCGGCATTCTCGCTCGCCACATCGAAGCCCTTGGCCTCGGCCGCCGCGTGCACGTGCTGGGACCACTCGCCGACACCGCTCCGCTGCTGGCCGAGCTCGATGCCGTCGTGGTGCCGAGCACCGCGATGGAATCGGCGCCGCGCACGATTGCGGAAGCGCAGGCCGCGGGCTGCCCCGTCGTCGCCAGCGCAATCGGCGGCATTCCGGAGATGGTCGCCGACGGCACTTCGGGCAGCCTGGTGCCGCCGGGCGACGTGGCCGAACTGGCGAACGCACTCGCAGCGATCACCCGGAATCCGGCCCTGCGCGAGCGACTGCGGGCCGGTGGGCGCGCCGCGGCGGCGGCGTACCGCAACCAGGCATTCGCGCAGCGCTGCAGCGACGTGTTCGCGCAAGCGATGCCGCCGGCGTGAGCGCCGGCGGGCAGCCAAGGCAACGGGCTCAGCCCTGTGCGGCTTGCACCATCGCCGACTTGAGCACGCTTTTCGCGACCGCCTTCGTGCGCGGCTTGCGTTGGCCCATCAGCTCGCGGCTCAGCATCTCTTCGAGCTCACGATCGCGCTGGCGACCGCCGTTCTGCAGGCTCGCTTCGAGTTCCTTCACCGCGCCCGGGTTCGGGCAGGTCATGCGCTGGGCCTGGGCCGACGCATCGTAGAACCGCGCGCCGGGCTGCACGGCGACGAGGCGCACGCCGTCGTGCGTGGTCACCATCGAACCTTCCGGCACTTCGAGCCAGTTGCCGCGGGCCACCACGCCATCACGTTCCGCCCAGCGATCACGGCTGGAAGGATCGATCGGCCGCTCGTCGTCGAGCAGGTAGGTCGGGGTGACGTCGTAATGCTTGCACAGTGCCAACATCATCTGCAGGGTCGGCAGCGAGCGGCCTTGTTCCAGATGGGACATGGTCGCCGGACGAACGCCGAGGATCTTGGCAGTGACACCCTGGGCTTCACGCTTGAGCCGGGTGCGGAGATAGAAGAGCTTGAGGTGCAGGCGCCGCATGGAAGGAGGGAGGGACAGAGGTCGAGGGCTGCGATCGCTGCATACCGTGCATCGGCAAGGTGATGACGATCTGCGAAAGACTACAACGGTGCGGAGGTAGGAGTCCGGGCGGTGATGTCAGGCGATCTCGGGTTGAGGCGAGCGGGGGCAGCTCCACCGTGGCATTGGACGAGCGGAACGGCCATTCTGTTCTGTGCTTGCTGCGTCCGGCGAACCGAACGAACAAGGAATGCCCACTAGACTGCAAACGCCGGAAGTAACCCTGGTTGGCCAAAACGGTAGCAAGGATGCCGCCAGCGCCCTCCATTTCGGGATTCGCGTAGTCGAGTTTCGCGACCCGGCAAGCTGGCAGTTGGCACGTTCGCTCGGCCGTATGCAGCTGCACTCGCCTGCCGGCCCTGACGCCGTGGCGATTGACCTCGATGTGAGCCAGGGTCCGTTGGCACGGCGACTTCGAACGGTCCGGCGTGACGACCCGCTCGGTCGAGCGTGTGGCCTGCACCGGCGCCCGACGATGCCGACCGTCTTCGATGCGACGGCGGGGCTTTGCCGAGACGCCATGACGCTTGCCACTTTGGGTTGCACCGTGAACGCGGTGGAACGGGTGGCCGCGTTCGCTTTCCTGGCCCACGACGTCGTCGTGAATTCGTGGCTGGCCGAACGCTGCCGGGTCGCGGTCGGGGAGGCCGAGACAATCCTGGCGCAGCTCGGCCCCGACCAGCGCCCCGAAATCGTCTACCTCGACCCGATGTTCCGCGACCACGGCAACGCCCAGGTGAAGAAGGACATGCAGGTGTGCCGCGCGCTGGCGGCCGCGCCGACGGACGATGCGGCGCTGTTCGCCGTCGCCCGCGCGGTCGCGCGCGAACGCGTCGTGGTCAAGCGCGACGCCGATGGGCCGCCGCTCGCTGCAGGCGTGTCGTTCGCCGTGCCCGGCGAACGGGTCCGCTTCGACGTCTACCTGGCGACGCCGGTACCGCGGTAACCGACCGACGTGAACGCGCCCACGGTCTCGCGATGCACCACTGCGTGCGGCACCAGCGCCCCCACCGCATCGACTTCGTGTTCGCGCATGCCACTGAGCACGAGCGCGTGGCTGCGTTGCCAGCAGCGCAGGATCGCCGGCATCGACGCCGTCAGTTCGGTGCCGGTCATGTTGGCGACGAGGCCGGCGCACGCGGGCATGGTCTCAGCGCCGCCCAGCGTGACCTGCGCCGTCGGCAGCAATTCGCGCGCGGCAGCGACCGACGCCGCATCGATGTCGCACGCAGCGAGGCGCTGCGTGCCGCGCACTTGCGCGTAGAGCGCGAGGATGCCCGAACCGGTGCCGACGTCGCCGAAGCTCGGCGGCGCATCCCACATCGCGTGCAGGCAGCGCAATGCCGCCTGCGTACTGCCGTGCTCGCCACTGCCGAACGCACCGCCGCGCGGCACCAGCAGTTCGACGCCGCGGAAGCCCTCGGGGCGCGCCACCCACGGCGGTCGCACCAACAGGTCGCTAGCGACGAGGATCGGCACGTCGTGTTCGAGTCCGGTCGCCACCGGCGCATCGGGATCGACCGGCAGCTCGCGCACTTCGATGCCGGTGTGCGGCAAGACCGGCAGCGCGCCCACGAGCCACACGGTGACCATCGCCTCGTCTTCGATGGCGCCCTGCACCTCGGCATGCACGTGCAGCCAGTCGAGCGCTTCGGCGGCTGCCGCGCCGCGCAGTTCGAACACGCGCAACGGCGCGTCAGCCACGGGGCGCACCGACCAACTCGACGATGCGCTGCTCGATCGCGGCGGGCTCGACCATGCGGCCGATCGCGTCATACCCTTCAGCCAGGTGGCCGCTGACCGGCCCGAGGAAGTGCACGCCGCGCGCGCGCAGC
>SXPB01000018.1 GCA_005776475.1 Planctomycetia bacterium | reverse complement strand
CTACGTCAAGGTGTTCGCGCGGCTGCCCAATGGCACCGTGCGCTTCCACAAGGACGGCTACACCGACCTGCGCGGCCGCTTCGACTATGCGTCGCTCAGCGACGACCCGAACCTCACGGCGACCCGCTACGCGGTGCTCGTGCTCGACGAGCAGCGTGGTGCGGTGATCCGCGAAGTGGCGCCGCCGGCGAAGTAGCGGCCGTACATGCAACGCGGCCGATGCCTCGGCCGCGTGCACTGCATTCAGGTCATTGGCTGCGGCTCAGGAGCCGCCGCCATCCGGAGGCGGACCGCTGCCCGCGCCGTTGTTCGGTTTGCCGTGCTTCTTGTTCTTGCTGATACGAGGCCGACCGGCCTTGTTGGAGGAGCTTCAACCCTCTCATTCACTGGGTAGCGGCAACCCCTGCAGATCCTCGATCTCCATGCGCGCGAGGCGGATCGACGCTTCGACGTCGGCCTGCATCTTCGCCGCCTCTTCCTTGCTGCCAGCCTGCTCGGCCAGCAACCGGTAGTTCTGGCGCGCGGCTTCGATCTCGGGCTCCCATTCCTTGCGGTCGAGGCCTTCGAGCCGCATCAGCCACGTGGAGTAGAACTGCGCCCGCGCCAAGGCCTGCCGCGTTTCGCGCAGCAGCTGCGGGTCGCTGCCCTTCTCGGCGACCATCTGCTCGACCATCGTCGCGAGGTCTTCGCGCGCGTCGGGCAGACCGCTCGCCTGCATGCGGGCCTTGTTGAGCTCGAGCTGCAGTCGCTGCACGACACGCTTGTCGACGGCGTCGATGTTCTTCGGCAGCGTCTTCAACGCCTCTTCGTACTGCTTGACCGCTTCCTTCCAGCGGCCTTCGTCGGCGGCCGTGTGGGCGGCGACGAGAACGGCGTCCGTGCTTTCGAGCGCCTTTTTGTCCTGGCCGGGACCTTCGTGGTAGGCCCAGGCGCCGATCGGCAGCAGGAGCCAGCTGACCAACAAGATGTTCCGCATCAGAATCTCCGTCGGAGGGGAGCGTCGCGCTCCGGACTAGGTGTCCGGGGCCATCGGCGAGTTGGGGACTCTATCGGGCCGCGCCACCGCCCGGGACGAGCGGCGCAGGAAAGTTGCATCCGCGACACAGCCGAGGGCACCGCCCAGGGCATACGCAAACAGGTCGGCGAGCTGGAAGCCGTGCCCCAGCAGCAGCGCCCCCATCGAGGTTTGGCGGAGTGCCACGAGCCAGGGCCAGGCCAGCAGTTGCGAGGCTTCGACCAGGGTGGCGAAGGCTACGGCAGCGAGCCCGAGCCGGGCGGTCGCGACCCCCGGCGCGGCCAAGGCCAGCAGGAAGAACGCCGCAGTCGCATAGAGCGCGTCGCCGGTGTGTTCGGCGAGCAAACCAGGCAGCGGGTAGCGCCGCGACAGCAGGGCGAGCACGACCGTGGTCGCCAGGGCCACGAGGATCGCTCGTCGGGCGCGCCGCGCGACGAGCGGCCCGGTGACGCCGTTCTTGGCGGCGAACGCCGCGGCGCGTTCGCCATCGGTGAAGACGTAGCCGACCGCTTCGGGCGTCACCCGCAGCGAGAACGCGAGCGGCATGGTCGTGAGCAGGATCCAGAACGGCAGCATCACCACGAGGAACAGGCCGACGTCGAGCAGCACATCGCGTTCGGTGACGCCACCGAGGTGGGGCACGAGTCCCGTGGCCGCCAACGTCGCCGCGGCGAGGCCGACGATCTCATGCCACGCGCGCAGTCGCTGGCGCCCGATCCGGGCCAGTTCGCAGGGGGCGCACATCGGCGCGTCGCAACGTGCGCGGCGCACACCGAGACACCAGCGCCCCTGCACCACCACCGTGCGGCCCGCCGTTGCCGTGTTGCATCCGACGCACGCCTCGCCGAACTCCGGCAGCTGCGCCAACGGCAGTTCAATGCAGCGCGGCGACGTCACTTTTCCCGGCGCCGTTCGCGCGACGGCAGGTCGTCGGAGGTCGCCTCTTCGTTGGCGTGCAGGAAGTCCACCGCGTACGGGCGGTAGCCGAACTCGTAGTCGATGTGGTCCTTCCACACCGTGATGTCGAACAACGGCGGCCGGAAGATCGACCACAACACGTACGGGAGCAGCCCGACGAACACGAACGCGAGGCCGAGGACCTTGGTGGTGCCACGCGCGAATCCACACGACTTCGCCAGCGGCATCGCGAACGGCACTGCGATCACGAGATTGACGAGCAGCAGCGCGGTGTTCCAGTGCCGGCTCGCCAACACCCGCGGACGGCACGCGGCACACGTGGGCACGGTGACCCGCACGCGCTTGCCGACGAACCACAACCACGGCAGGAACAGCTCCGCCCAACGAATGCGCCGGCCTTTGACCGTGACCGAGTCGCCGGGTTGGGCGCGCCCGCAGCCGCAGCACGCATCGGGGAACACCGGCACCACGTCGCGCGGCAGCTTCACGTCGATCGAGAACGCCATGCGATCGCCCCGTCGCCTAGGCCGCCTCGGTGCGGCTCGCGTCGGCCACCGCGACTCCAGCCCGCCAGCGCGAACCGAAGAAGTGCAGCAGGAGCGGCACCAGTGCCAGCAGGGAACTGCCGACCGCAATCGCCAGCAGCGCGAACTCGCGCAGGGACAATTGTTCGATCAGCGGCTTGCGCGCATCGGCGGCCGCCGCCGACAACACGTCACTCGGCACGTGCCGCTTGTTGCCGTTGTGGAACTCGCCGCCGAGCCGGATCGCGACCTGGCGCAGGGTGCTCTCGTCCTGGCGCGACTGGTGGCCGGCGATGAACTTGCCCGACAAGTGGTCGCCGACGCCGATCACCATGGTGCCGCCGATCGACGGCGGCAACACCGGCATGCCGCTCGCGGGCACCGTGTCGCCGTCGCTGATGATCACCAGCAGCGCGCTGCCGACACGCCACGGCTTGGCGATGCGTGCGGCTTCGGCGATGCCGTCGAACAACTTCGTGCTGCCCGACTTGAACGCGTAGCGCATGTCGACCTCGGACAGCATGTGGCGCACCACTTCGAGGTCGCGGGTGTCCTCGACCACCGGCTTGGCGCCGTTGTAGGTCGCGATCACCGTGATCTTGAACTTGCCGATCGGCACGCGTTCGAACAGCGAATCGATCAATTCCTTGGCGCGGGCCGCGCGCGACTGGTCGCCATTCTGGCCGGCGTCCTTCAGCAACATGCTCGGCGACACGTCGTAGACGAGCAGCAGGTGCCGCCATTCCTCTTCAGGGATCTCGTCGCTCTTGTGGATCTTGGGCTGGACGTAGAACAGCGTCACCAGGCCCCACGCCAACAGGCCGAACCCGACCACGCGGGCGAACGGTGCCAGGCGCGCGATGGCTGGCGGTCGGCCGCCCGGTCCGAACACGAGGTGCGAGATCCGCCCGATGCGCAGCTGCTGCAACACTTCGCCCAGCAGAGCGAGCATCACCACGCCGACCGTGACGAGCAGGGTCACCATGGCGTGTACCTCAGCCCGAACTGCACGAGCAGATAGAGGCCCAGCACCGACAGGCCGGCGATCGCGAACGGCAGGAACCAGTCGACCAGTTCGGCGACGCCCTGCTCGATCTTCGCCTTGGTCATCTGGTCGATGCGCTGGAACACTTCGGCGAGACGCTTGGTGTCCTCGGGGTTGAACACTTCGCCGCCGGTCATGCGCGCCAGATTGACGATCTCGGCGCGCGCCTCCTCTTCCTGGATGTTCACGGCGAACAACGTGATGCCGTCGCGCTTCAGGCGCTTGGCGATCTCGATCTCGGCGCCGCCGGACAGATCACTGCTCCATCCGTCGGTGACCAGGATCAGCATGCGGTCGCCTTCGGCGCGCGACGTCAGGATCTCGCGCGTGCCGAGCACCGCCTTGCCGATCTCGGTGCCGCCGAAGCCCGGGATGTTGTTGGTCGGGCTCATGAACGGCAGCGCACAGCGAAACGCCGACGGGTCGCTCGTGAGCGGAACCCAGTGCAGGTAGTTGTTGCCGAAGAACGTCAACCCGAACGAGTCGCCCTTGCGGTAGTCGAGGAACTGGTTGATCGCCTCCATCGACGCGTCGTAGCGGTTGCCCTTGCCGAACTTCGCCTCCATCGAACCGGAGATGTCGACCAGGAACTGGATGTTGGTCAGCGAGCGCTTCTCCTTCGGCGCCGCCAGCTCCTGCGGCAACGCCAGCAGGATCACGGCGACCGCGAGCAACAACGCTGGCAGCGATTCGCCGATGCCGAGCAGGCCGCGCACGAACCAGCCGCTGCCGCGCAAGCCACCGTCGAACGGCAGCACCGTGCGACCACTGCGGCGCTGCCACACCCAGCACAGGTGCAGCAGCGGCAACACCAGGAACAACAGCATCCACGGTCGCGCGAACATCAGGACGCCTCCGTGCGCACGATCGGTTCGAAGCTCGCCGCGGTGACGCTGCGGTACGGTTGCAGCAGGGCCTGCACGTCCATCGCCGTCGGCGGCGTCGGCATGTGCAACCACGCTTCGAGCTGGCGCAGCAGGGCACCGGCTTCAGCGTGTCCCTTGATGCGAACGATCGCGTCACCGGCCTTCAGCGCGCCGAGATCGAGCCGCGCGCGCCAGAACGCGACCAGCAGACGTTCGAGCTCGGCCTTGGCGGCGGTGTCGGAAGCGCCGCTGACGACGGCCTCGACCAGCGGCCGCAGACGGTCCGCCAGCGTCGGCAACGGCGGCGGCAGCGGCTTGCGCCAACGGAAGCGGCGGCCGACGAACAGGATCGCCAGCAAACCTACGCCCCAAGCGATGCCAGCGACCCACTGCATCGTGGTGTAGCCGTCGAGTCGGGCCGGTGCTTGCGGGTCGATCTCCGCCGGCTCGTGGACGTTCTTCGCCAACACACTGGTGACCTCGACGACCAGGGCGGGCAGCCCGTCCGTCGACGAGCCGTCCTTGCGCACCAGGTACTTCGTCAGGTCGTGCGAGCCGGGCTCCAGCCCGGACCATTCGAAGTCGTAGCGCAGCAGTTCACCGTGCGGCCACGTCTGCAGCACGCGCACGACGACCGGAGTCTTCAACGTCGCCGGCGCCGGCACGAGTTCGGTGCCCGCCAGCACCAGCTGCTCGATCACGGCCCGCATGCCGACCGTGGCAGTGCGCTCGTTGCGCGCCTGGGCGGTCGCATCGACGCCGAGCCCCAAGGCCCACAGGAACAGCAACGCAGCCGAAGCGAAGCTCTTCATCGCGCTCCTCGCGAATGGCCGCGGGCCCGGAAGAACTGGCGCAGCCGGTGCACGAACGGTTGGTCGGTGCGGATCAGGATGTGGTCGACGCCACCGCGCCGCAGGTCCTGCTCGATGCGCACCTGGTCGACCATGGTGCGGCGCCCGCGCGCGACGAAACCGCGCCCGGACTCCGCCTCCTGCGCGCGCACGAAGCCCGCGCGACCGAGCATGACCTCGGCCGGGTCCTGGAACTGCACCACCGCAACTTCGTGCTGCTGCGCCAACAGCGCCAGCGCGTGGGCGGCCCCTTCCTCGTGCAGGTCGCTGCAGACGATGATGATCGACCGGCTCGTCAGCGTCGGCCGCAGTTCCTGCAGCCGCCGCGTGATCTGCGTCGATTCGTCGTAGGCGTGCCGCCGCAGGCGCAGCAGCCACTGCAGCACCTGGTCCTTGCGGAGACTCGGTTCGACGCGAACGTCGCGGGTGCCGCAGCCGAGCACGCCGACCGGACTGGTGCGGTCGAGGCACGCGAGCGCGAGACCGCCGGCGACGTGCAGCGCCAGCTCGTACTTGCTGCGCGCCATCGAGCTCACCACCATCGACGCCGAGGTGTCGAGCAGGAACCAGGCGGCGATGCGGCGCGGCGCCTCGTATTCCTTCACGTGCACCTTGGTCGACCGCGCGGTGACGCGCCAGTCGATCGACTTCACCGAGTCGCCGTGCTGGTAGATGCGCGACTGCACGTAGTCGATGCCCGAACCGAGGAAGCGCGAGCCGTCGAGTCCGTAGGTCAGGTCGTCGGCGAGGCGGCGCACCGCGATCGCGAATTTGCGCGCCGCCAGCGGCTCGACGTTGCCGAGCAGGCCGGGCAGGGCGTTCTCGCGCGCCGTCACCGAAGTCGAAGGCGGTCGGCTCATTTGGCCACTTCGCCCAGGATCTCTTGCAACACCCTCTGGCTGGTCCAGCCGTCGGCGACCGCTTCGTAGGTGAGGCGGATGCGGTGCAGGATCACGTCCTCGGCCAGCGCGAACAGGTCCTCGGGCAGCACGTAGTCGCGGCCGTGGATCAGCGCGCGCGCGCGCGACGACTTCACCAGCGAGATGCCGGCGCGCGGGCTGCAGCCGAGTTCGAGCTTCGGATGCTTGCGCGTGCGGTTGACGATCTCGACGCAGTGTTCGAGGAACGCTTCGCTGACGTGCACCTGCTGCACGTCCTCCATCGCGCGCACCAGCTGGTCGGAGCTGCCGGTGGTCTGCTCGCCCAGCACGTCGAACTCGGTGCGTGCGACCGCGCCCTTGCCGTCGCGGCGCACGCCGAGCAACGCGTTGCGGCGCAGCACTTCCTTCTCCTGCTCCGGCGTCAGGTATTCGAGCCGGTGCAGCAGCATGAAGCGGTCGAGCTGGGCTTCGGGCAGTTCGAACGTGCCCGCCTGTTCGACCGGGTTCTGCGTCGCGATCACCAGGAACGGGGCCGGCAGCGCATACGTGTGGTTGCCGATGGTGACGCGGCGCTCCTGCATCGCTTCGAGCAGCG
>SXPB01000175.1 GCA_005776475.1 Planctomycetia bacterium | reverse complement strand
GGCGAGGCCGGGCACGCCGATCAGCAGGCAGTGGCCGCGGCAGAACAGCGCCATGAACAACTCGTCGACGACGTGGTCCTGGCCGACGATCACCTTGCGGATCTCGTCCTTCATCGCGGCGTAGGCCTTGCGGAGCTTGTCGACCTGTTCGAGATCCTTCGGATTCGCTTCGTTGCTCATTTGGGGTCTGTCGTGGGCCAGCCCGAGGGCGGCCAGGCGAAATAGCCTGGTGCGGAGGGGGCCTGTTGGGGTTGGGTCAGAGGGGATGGCAGTCGCTGTCTACGCGGACGGCGACCGGAATGCGGGGCGAAAGGCGGGTCGCGGGCGCGGACACGGCGCACCGCTCGGCGCGTAGGACGGAAGTGGGGGCCGGAAACTTCATCGGGAAGTGCCGTTGGGCGGCGCCGGTGCGTCGGGGTCGGCGTCGGGCTCGGGCTCCGACGGCTGCGGAACTGGCCCCTTCGGCCGTTCGGGATGCAGCATGCAGAGTTCGACCGGCGTCAGGTTGCGTTGGTCGATCGCGACCAGCAGGGCCTGCAGATCGAAGTGGGCATTGGGGCCGACCCCGAGCCGCGCTTCCTGGATCGCCGCGTCGTAGTCCACCTTCAGCTTCTTGAGCTCGCTCTCGTGTTGGGCGAGCGCCTCGTTCTCGTGCAGCGCCGGCACCGTGTTGCTGAAGAACAGCCACAGCACGAAGGCGAGGCTGCCGAGCGCCACCCAGTGGGGGAAGTGCGACGGGGCCTCGGTGGGTGAGCGACTCATGGCAACGCGGTCCCGGATGCTAGCGAGCCCGGTCGGAGTGCGGTAGCCGTGGCAACGAAACCTGCTCGCGGCGCCGGCCGAACCTCACGGACCGATGCGTTCGGGCAACCGCTCGGCGAACCGGGCCGCTGGCAGCACCTCGACTCCGGCGTCTCGTTGCACCGTGTCGCCGAGCTACACCGCGAACGCGTGCCGCGGCCCCGCAAACGGCGGCACGTTCCGGCTGCTCACTTTCCCGTCGTCGTCGCGGCGGCGATGCGGATCGGGGCCGCACGCAACGTGACTCCGCTGGGTAGGATCGCACACGGCGTCAGTTGGAGCTGGTTTGGGTCGCCGGCCGGATGTGGCACTACGAGTTCGAGCGCACGTGCACTCACGTTCGCCAAGGGCATCAGCGCCAGCGTGCCATCGCCAGAGCGCACCAGAAAGCCGACCATGGGCACGTCGGTCTTGGTGCGCAAGCGGAGTCGGAGTCGGCCGTCGTCGGTGGGCGTCGCTTCGGCCCGTTCGAGCCAGTCCGGACCCGACGCCAGGAAGCGGCCCACCAGTACTTCGTCGTTCTGGCTTTCGACGACGAAGTCGGCGGGCGCGTCGCGGCGCAGATCGTCGAGGGATGGCAATGGTGTCGTGACGCGGCCGGCGACCAGGAACTCGGCCGGTTCTTGTTCGATCGCGGTGCGAACGCACGCGAACACGTTGGCCGCGGTCATGGCACCAGCACCCGGTGCCGAGACATACACGATCTTGCTCGGCACATGCCGCTGCATCAGGGCGTAGCAACTGGCGATTCGCACCAGCGGTCCTTCACGGGCGGCGATGGCTCGCGCGGCATCGATTTCGGCGAGCGGATGCTCGGCGAAGAACTTCAGCAACGTCGCTGGCGCCGATGCTGCGATCGCGAGCGCGACCAGACCGCAGAGCCCCTGCCCGAGCCACCGCCGCGCGAAGAGGCCGAGGCACATGGCGGCAGCGGTGCCGGCCAGCAGTGGCAACAGCGGCAGCAGCAGGCGGACTTGGGGGAAGAACGTGATGGCGAGCACCACCGTCCACGACGTCGCCAGCAGCATTGCCGGCCACGCCTGCCCCGGACTTCGCAGCAGCCGTGCGATCAGGCAACCGACGAGCAGCACCGTGGCCAGCGCGGCGATCGGGGCGAGCGCTTGTTCACCGACCAGAGTCGCGCCTAGGTAGTGGGTCCAGATGGCGGCAAAGTCGGCCAGCGAACGGTTCCACAAGTCGGCTCCTTGCGCCGCGTACAGTTCGCCAAAGCTCGAGTACGCCCCCGCGAGTGCATTGGGGTCGGCGGTCGGCGACAGCTTGTAGGCGAGGTTGCGCCAGCTTTGGGTCGGCAATGCGGTGCCGAACAGCAGCAGGTTCGGCAGCAGGCTCGGCACGTAGCCAATGACGGCAGCGACGGTGCCAAGTGCGAGGCGACGCAGCCGCAGTCGCCAGGGCGCCGATCGGTCGCTGCCTACGATGACGACAACGATGGCGGGGGCGAGGCTCGCGACGTTGTAGCGAGTCGCGACCGCAAGCCCAAAGCACAGGCTCGCCGTGAAGACACGAGTGCCGGTTGGCGGTTGGAGAAGGCACCATAGGCCAGTGACCGCGAGCGCGGTTGCGGTCATGTCCGAACCTGCTTCGACACCGCCGACGAGGACCGAACCGTTGGCGACCAGCCAGACGGCGGTCCAAACAGCTGGCCCGCGGCCGTGGCAGGCGTGCACCAGCCGTGTGCTGGAATAGACGAACAACCCGGCGGCCAGGCTCGACACCACCCGCGCTGCCGCGAAGCCGTCGCCGACGATCGCCGTCAAGCCAGCCACCAATTCCGGATAGAGGAACGGATGGTACGGATCCGCTTTCCAAAGCCCGTCGAGCATCGCTTCGGCGCGTTCCGCGTAGTGGTCGAGCGCGCCGCGAACACCCACCGGATGCAGGTGCGGGCCAGCCAGTACCAAGATGACGACGTACAGCGCGACCACGGCGAGCAACAGCCGATGGTGTCGCGGCGAGATCGCCTCCTGGACGGTCGTCACTCAGATGCCGTAGGTCGCCGATGGGCCGAGCTGCTCTTCGATGCGCAACCGCTGGTTGTACTTGGCGACGCGATCGCTGCGGCACGGCGCGCCGGTCTTGATCTGGCCGGTGCCGCACGCCACCGCGAGGTCGGCGATGGTGTTGTCTTCACTCTCGCCCGAACGGTGCGACATGATCGCGCGCATGCCCGCGCGGTGGGCCATGTCGATCGCTTCGAACGTCTCGGTGAGCGTGCCGATCTG
>SXPB01000174.1 GCA_005776475.1 Planctomycetia bacterium | reverse complement strand
GGACGTGGTGCGATCCAACATTGAACGCCTTGGCGGGCACGTCGATGTCGACAGCACGGTCGGCAAGGGGACCACGATCGCGATCACGATTCCGCTGACTTTGGCGATCCTGCCGGCGATGGTGGTGTCGTGCGGCGCCCGGCGCTACGTGCTGGCGCAGGCGAACGTCGCTGAACTGGTGCGCGTGCGCAACGGCGAAGGAGCCGCCCGCATCGTCGCGATGAACGGCCGCGAAGTGCTGCGGCTGCGCGGCAGCGTGCTGCCGCTGCTGCGGCTGCGCACGATCCTCAGTGAGCCGAAGGACGAGACGCTCACCGAGTCGACCATCATCGTCATCGAGTCCGCCAACCTGCGTTACGGCGTCGTCGTCGACGCCCCGCCGGATGCTGAAGAAATCGTCGTCAAGCCGCTCGGTCGCTTCCTGAAGAAGCGCGTCGAATACGCCGGTGCCACGATTCTCGGTGACGGTCGCGTCGCGATGATCCTCGATGCCGCAGGCCTCGCCGAGGCCGCCAACCTGGCCGCCGTGCCCCAACCTGAAGCCGACGTCGGCAAGGTCGCAGCCAACCAGGACCAGGAAACGGCCGATCTGGTGCTGTTCCGCAACCACCCCGGCGAGACCTTTGCGGTGCCGCTCAGCCTCGTCGACCGCATCCAGCGTATCGAGGGCGCGCACATCCAGGAGATCGGTGGCAACTGCGTGTTCGCCGATGGCGACCGCGCGTTGCCGATCGTCCGCTTGGAAGGTGTCGTGCGAGCTCGACCGGTGGAACCTACGGCGCGCGTATCGGTGCTGGTGTTGCGTATCGATCGCCACCAATTCGGCGTTGTGGCGCCAACCGTCGAGGACATCCGGGCGCTTACGGTTAGCATCGACGACCGCACGTTGTCCGAGGTTGGTGTGCTCGGCAGCTTCCAGCTCGACGGCCGCACGGTTCGCCTGCTCGATCCGACTGCGATGGCGAAGAAGGCGTTGCCGCAGTTGTTCGTCGATGTGCCCGCGGCCACCGACAAGCCGTCTGCGAAGACCCGGGGGCCGGTGCGCATCCTGTTCGCCGAAGACACCAAGTTCTTCCGGGAGCACGCCAAACGCACCCTCACCGCCGCCGGCTTCGACGTGACGGCATGCGCCGACGGCGAGCTGGCGTGGCAGGAACTCGCCAAGCCGGAGGCGACGTTCGACATCGTAGTCACCGACATCCAAATGCCGAATTGCGATGGCATCGAGCTGACCCGCCGCATCCGGCGCGAGGATCGCCTGCGCTCGATTCCCGTCATCGCCCTGACGTCGTTGAGCAGTGCGGAACACCAGGCGGAAGGCATGGCCGCCGGTGTCACGAACTACCTGGTGAAGTTGGATGACGCGGCACTGGTCGCCGCTGTGCGCGAACAGGCCTTGGCAGGAGCAGGCGCATGAGCAAGCCACGCGACAACAAACATGTTTGCTGCCGGATCGGTGGCATGTTGGTGGGGATCGACCTGGGCAGGGTGCAGGAGATCAACCGCATCGTCGAGCCGACGTTCGTGCCGTTGATGGAGCCGTGGCTGCGCGGGGTGATCAACTTGCGCGGCAGCCTCGTCACGGTCCTGGATCTCGGCCTGATCGTGCGCGGCGAGTCGACGGCGACGTCGGTGCGCACGCGCACGGTCGTCGTCGAGATCGGCGACGAAGTCTGCGGGCTCGTCGTCGACGAAGTCGGCGACGTGGTGAACTTCGAGTCGGCGGCCTTGGAGCCGCTGCCGAACCACCTGCCGCCGGAGCAGCGCAAGTGGTTCCGCGGTCTCGTGCAGATGGCAACCGAACTGCTGCTCGTCGTCGATGTCGATGCGATCGGTCAAGTGGGCAGCGAACTCGGCAAGGCGACCACGGCGTGAGCTCTTCCTCGCCACGCATCCGGGTGCTGGTCGTCGAATCGGACATTCATGTCCGCCAAGGACTGGCGCGCATCCTCGGCCAGCATCCGACGATCGAGGTCGTCGGTGCCGCCATCAACGGCCGCACGGCGCTGCCGAAGATCGCGACCTACCGACCGGATTGTGTCGTGATGGGCGCCGATCTTGCTGCCGACGGCGGTGCCGAGATGTTCTCGCATCTGCAGCAAACGCATGCCGACACGAAGTGCGTGGTGCTGGCGAAGGAGAGTGGCGCCGACGTCGTGCACAAGCTCACGCAGCTCGGCGCCAACGAGGTCATCGTGCGCGGCGACACTGCGAACGAGGCTGGGTTGATGCGGCTGTCGCAGGAGTTGCTGTCGCCGATCGTGCGGTTCGGTCGCTCCGCCCGCTCCGCGCCGCCGGTGTCGTCGTTTCCTCTGCCTGCCGCCGCCCCGACTCCGATGTCGCTTACGGCGCCGGCCAGCACCAGCCAGGCCGTTGCCTCGATCCTCGCCAGCGTCGCCGCCCCCCTGCCGCCGGCCGTGCCTGCCCAGTCCCGCAGCAGCGGGCGGATCCAGGTGGTCGGCATCGGCGTCAGCACGGGTGGTCCGAAGGCGCTCAGTGAACTGATGCCGCGCCTGCCCGCCGACTTCCCGGTGCCCATCGTGCTTGTGCAGCACATGCCACCGAAGTTCACGCACAGCCTCGCCGAATCGCTGGATCGCGCCTGCACAATCCGGGTGCGCGAGGCGAAGGATGGCGACCGCCTGGAACGCGGTGTCGCCCTGATCGCGCCGGGTGGTTTTCATATGAAGGTCGTGCGCAGTGAATTGTGTGACATCGTGAAGCTGACGGAGGACCCGCCTGAGTGCTCGTGCCGTCCTTCAGTCGACTACATGTTCCGCTCCCTGACCGAAGTGTTCGGCAAAGCGGTGCTCGGCGTCGTGCTCACCGGCATGGGCGAGGACGGCTGGAGTGGATCGCGTGTGATCCACGCCGCTGGCGGCCGCGTGCTGGCACAGGACCAGGCGTCGTCGACGGTGTGGGGCATGCCGCGTGGGCCGATCGAATCCGGCATCGCGCCGTCGGTGCCACTCGACCAGATGGCCCACGCCATCGCGCATGCGATGCGAGGTGTACCATGCAGCTGAGACCCGGCGAGATGCCGCTGATGCGGCAACTGATCCTGCAACTGGCCGGCGTGTCGCTCGACGACAGCAAGGGCTACCTCGTCGAGACGCGACTCGGGCCGATCGCCGTCAAGGCCGGTTGCGCCAACTTCAACGAGCTCTACTTCCGGCTGCGCTACGGCGGCGAACCGGCGTTGGCGCAGCAGGTGGTCGATGCGATCACCACGCACGAGACCACGTTCTTCCGCGACGGCGCGCCGTTCGACGCGCTGCAGCACAAGCTGCTGCCGGAAGCAATCGAGGCGCGCGAACGCGCCGGGCTACCGCGCAAGTTGCGCATCTGGTCGGCGGCCTGCAGCACCGGCCAGGAGCCCTACAGCATCGGCATGGTGCTGCACGAACTGCTCGGTGACCTGAAGGGCTGGGACATCCAGATCCACGCCACCGACATCAGCAAGAGCACGCTGGAGACGGCCGAGAAGGCGGTGTTTCCCGACCACGAGATGGTGCGCACGACGCGCCCGCTGTTGGTCAGCAGGTACTTCGAGAAGGTCCCCGGTGGCCACCGCGTGGTCGAACCGGTCCGCAAGCTGGTGACGTTCCGGCAGCTCAACTTGCTGGCGCCGTTGTCGGGATTCGGCCCGTTCGACATCGTGCTCTTGCGCAATGTGCTCATCTACTTCGAGCCGGCCAAGCGACGCGACCTGGCGTTGCGTGCAGCCTCGACGCTGTTGCCGCACGGCTGGCTGATGGTGGGGGCGTCGGAGAACCTGATGGATGTCGGGCCGCAGTTCGTGCCGCAGATCCACTGCGGCGCCACCGTCTACCAGCCGGGGGCGCCGGTCGCGACCCGGTGATCGGCTGCCAAGGCCACGAAACGGCCTCGCCGTCTGGTCCGTTCGATCCGTAGCATGGAGTCGTCCCCGTCGGGCGGTAGACTCCCGCCCTTTCCCGCAGCCGCCAAACAACGAATGAACGCATTGCTCGCCCGTGGCCAGGGCTTCTTGATGGCCCTCGCCCCGTTCGCCCTGACCCTCACCTTGCCCCTCGCCGCGCAGGACCCGACGCCGGCACCCGCCAAGCAAGGCGACATCCCCGAGTGCAAGGACATGCAGAAGACCGCGTCCGGCCTCGAATACGGCTTCCTGAAGAAGGGCAAGGACGGGCCGCCGCCCGGTCGCGACGACACCGTCGAAGTGCACTACACCGGCTGGCTCACCGACGGCACCAAGTTCGACAGCTCGCGTGACCGCGGGGCGCCGGCGACGTTCGGAGTGGGCGGTGTCATCCCGGGTTGGACCGAAGGCCTGCAGCTGATGACCGAAGGGGCGCGCTGCAAGCTGGTGATCCCGGGCAACCTCGGCTACGGCGAGGCGGGCATGCAGCCGAAGATTCCGCCGAACGCGACGCTCGTGTTCGACGTCGAACTGCTGAAGGTCGTGCGCATGCCGAAGATGCCGCCGGCCAAGGCCGAGGCGCAGAAGAAGCTCGACAACGGCATCAAGTGGGAAGAGCTGAAGGCCGGCACCGGTGACGCCGTCGGCGACAAGGACGGGCTGGCGTTGCGCTTCGCGATCTGGAAGACCAGCGGCGAACTGCTCGATTGCTCGGAGCGCCAGAACAACTACCGGATCAGCGGCACCACCTCGTCGCTGCCGATGCCGTTCCTTGGCGAACTCGCCAAGCTGATGAAGCTCGGCAGCGTTCTGCGCGCCGACGTGCCGCAGGCGCTGTTCCCGAATGCCGGCAGCGACACCGTGTGGGAACTCGAACTGACGGCGATCAACAAGCTGCCGGTGTTCCGCCTGCTCGACGCGGCGAAGACCGTGAAGACGCAGAGTGGTCTCGAGTACGAAGTGCTGGCGCAGGGCGAAGGCGAATCGCCGAAGGCCACCGACACCGTGGTCGCGCACTACACCGGCTGGTTGACCGACGGCACCATGTTCGACAGCTCGCACGCGCGCGGGGTGCCGACGCCGTTCCCGCTCAACCGCGTCATCAGGGGCTGGACCGAAGGCGTCCAGCTGATGAAGCCTGGCTCGAGCTTCCTGTTCTCGATTCCCGGCGACCTCGCCTACGGCACCCGCGGTTCGCCGCCGAAGATCCCGGCCAACGCGACGCTGGTGTTCTTGATCGAACTGAAAGAGATCACGAAGTGAGCCTGCTGTGGGCGGCGTCGAGCTGCCCGCAGGCGGCGCCCACGTCGATCGGCGTCAGACCCGCACTTGACGCCGGTTACTTGGCGTGGCAAAGTGAAGGCGCACCGGGGAGATCCTCGCTGCGTTTCCAGTCTCCCTGAGCCATGACCCACGCAGTGACTCCGCCGGCACCCACGTCCGTCCCGACCGGCACCACGCCTGTGCTGGAAGCGCGCGGCGTGTTCCGCTTCCGCACCGCCGACGGCAAGCAGCTGCCGATCGTGCGCGACGTCAGCTTCTCGCTGCGCGCCGGCGAGTTCGCCACGATCATGGGCCCTTCGGGCTCCGGCAAGTCGACGCTGCTGCATCTGCTGGCGGGCCTCGACAAGCCTTCGGCGGGCCAGGTGCTGCTGACCGGCCAGGACCTCGGCGGCGGCGACGAGGAGTACCGCGCGGCGATCCGCCGCACCCGCATCGGCTTCATCTTCCAGTTCTTCCACCTGCTGCCCGACCTCACCGTCGAAGAGAACGTGACGCTGCCGTTGCGCATCGCCGGCGAGAACCCGAAGAAGCACGCCGCCCGCATCGACAGCCTGCTGCAGTTGCTCGGCGTCGACAAGCTGCGCAAGCGGCTGCCGGTGGCGCTGTCCGGCGGCGAGATGCAGCGCGTGTCGATTGCGCGCGCGTTGTCGACGCAGCCGCCGTTGGTGCTCGCCGACGAACCGACCGGCAACCTTTCCAGCAAGGCAGGCGAAGAGGTCGTGTCGTTGCTGCGGCAAGTCTGCACGCGGCTCGGCTCGACGATCCTGCTCGTGACGCACAACCCACGCGACGCCGCGGCGGGGGACCGTGTCCTGTTCCTGCACGATGGCGCTCTGCGTGACAACCAAGAGCTGACCGGAGGCCCGTTCCTTGTCGCTGACGTTTTTTCTCGTCTCCAGGAACTGGGCATCTAGTTTCCTGCGCGTCCTGCTGACCCTGGTCGGCATCGGACTCGGCGTTGCAATCGTGGTGGCCATCTACGTGATGGACCACAACACGATCCAGAGCCGCATGCAGGCACTGGATCCGCAGCGCGGCTTCGTCGACCTCGAAGTGCTGCCGAAGGACGGCAATCGCACTGCCGACGACGTCGTCGCCGGGTTGCGCGGCCATGCCGGCGTGCAGGACGTCGCCGTCTGGCGCGAAGCGCGTGGCTTCGTGCAGGCTGCTGGCGAACCGTTCGAGCTCGCAGTGTTCGGCCTGTCGCCGGTGCCGGCGGGGGCCTTTGCCCACTACGTCGTCGATCGCGGCCGCGACCTGCAAGTTGGCGACACGGACCTGGAGCGTCCTGGCATCCTGCTCGGCGGCGAAGCGGCGCGCCTGCTCGGCGTCGACGTCGGTGCCAAGGTGGCGTTGGCCGAACCGCCGGCGATCCAGCGCGTCGAATGCAAGGACGGCAAGCTGGTGCCGATCGCGAGCGTGCCAGGGGCGACGCCGTTCCGCGTCGAAGCGACGGTGGTCGGCGTGCTGTCGCCACACCGCCTCGGCAAGCGCGGCAGCGGGTTGATGGCGGTGGCGGCGCTCGACGTCTGCAACCGCCTGCGCCCGCTGGGCGGCAACCTGTTCCATGTGCTGCGACAGCAGGGCGCCGACCTCGATCGGCTGCGCACCGACCTGCTCACCGACCACACCGTGCAGGATGCGCGTGGCGCGATGATCGGCGAAGGAGCCGACGAGCGCGCCTTCCGCAACGGCCTGAAGGTGCTCGGCGGCCTCGCGCTGCTGCTCGGCATGTTCGTGGTCTTCCAGACGCTGTCGCATTCGCTGGTCGCGCGCATCCGCCAGCTCGGCCTGCTGCGGTGCCTCGGCGCCGGCACCGGCGCCATCACCCGCATCTTCCTGTGGGATGCGCTGCTGCTGGGCCTGGTCGGCAGCGGGCTCGGCGTCGGCCTCGGCCTGCTGCTGGCGCGCTTCCTGCAGCACAACCGCATCAGTTCGCTGGGACTCGGCAAGGAGTGGTCGACGTTCGAGGTGCCGGTGTTCCCGGTGGCCTGGACCTTCACGCTCGGCGTGTTGTTCACGTTGGCTGGCGCGATGTTTCCGCTGATGCGGGCGCGCCAGGTGCCGGCGCTCGACATCCTGCATGCGCGCGGCCTCGCACCCGGCAAGGACGATGGCGTCGACCTGCTGCGCGGCGTGCACCTGTGGATGTTCGGTCTGTTGGCGGTCGCGTTGCCGTTCGCCTACCTGGCGATGACGCCGCTGGCGGTCGAGGAAGGCAAGGAGACGCGCGTCGTGCTGCTGCAACTCGTCGGCATGCTCGGGTTGTTCGGCAGCGTGCTGCTGCTGGCGCCGAGCCTGACGGCGTGGCTCGGCCGCGCGTTGGTGTGGCCGCTGCGGCCGTTCCTGCCGATGGCGGCATGGCTCGTCGACAAGGTGCTGGCGCGCTCGTCGGGCCGCGTCGCGGCGGCGGTGGTCGGGCTGTCGGCGGTGTTGCTGGCGCTGCTCGGCCTGAAGAGCATCACGGCGGCGTTGCGCGAGGACGTGCACCGCTTCAGCCTGGCGGCGATCGACGACCGCGCGTTCCTGCGCTGCCAGCCGACCACGCCCGAAGTCGCCGCGCGCCTGACGGCGGTGCCGGGCGTCGTGCACGTCGAAGCGTTCGAAGGTGAAGAGCGCAGCGGCGGCTTCCTGTTGCGTGGGCTGTCGGCTGCCAGCGCCGCGCGCCCCGGTGGTCCGCTCGAGCAGGATCCACGCTTCCTCGCGCGCTACACCGACACCAAGGCGCGCACGCTGGTCGCGAGCCATCGCCTCGCCAAGTCGAAGCAGTGGACGCCGGGCATGCTGGTCGCGCTGCGCGACCGCAACGGCGTGCCGGTGTCGTACGAAGTGCTGACGCTCGACGACCGCAGCGGCTTCGACTCCGACGAGCGGGCTTTCGCGATCTGTTCGCCGCATTGGTTGCGGCAGGACTTCTGCATCACCGAGACCTGCGTCGACCTGCTGACGGTGCATCTGCAGAAGAACGCCGACGCCGGCGCGATCAACGCCGCGGCGCGCAACATCCTGCCGGGCCTGACCAAGTTCGAGACCGGCGCCGACATTCGCGCCTACCTGACCCGTGACGTCGACAAGGACTTCCGGCTGTTCGACCTCCTGCTGGCGATGATGATGGTGCTCGCCGGCGTCGGCCTGTTGAACGGCATGACGATCGCGATGCTCGGGCGGGTGCGCGAACTCGGCGTGCTGCGCGCCCTCGGCATCACGCGCCCCGCGCTCGGTGGCAGCTTCCTGCTCGAAGGGGCTGTCGTCGCCGCCCTGGCGTCGCTGCTGTCGATCGGGCTGGCGATCCCGATGGCGGGCGTGCTGGTGTTCGGCATGAACCAGGTCGCGCGCCTCGACGCTCCGCTGGTGCTGCCGTGGAAGTGGTTCCTGGTGGTGCCGGTGGCCGCATTCGTGACGTCGGTGCTGGCGGCGGTCGTGCCGGCGGTGCGCGCGCTGCGGCAGAGTCCGAGCGAATCGGTGCGCTACGAGTGATCGGCGCTGCCGTTCGTGTCCTGGATTGGCCGGGTGCGGGCGGATACGACCTTCGCCCGAATGACGACGAAGCGCTCTGCCTGGCAACGGACCCATACCTGCGGTGAACTGACGATCGCCCACAAGGACCGCGAAGTGGTCCTCAACGGCTGGATCGAGAACCACCGGCACCACGGCCAGTTGGTGTTCCTCGACCTGCGCGACCGCTACGGCGTGACCCAGCTGGTGATCGACAGCGAAGCCGCCGGCATGGTCGCCGGCACCTTCGACACGGTGCGGCGCCTCGGCGCCGAAGACGTGGTCTCGGTGCGCGGCAAGGTGCGCCCGCGCGACGCCGACAAGATCAACAAGAACCGCAGCACCGGCGAGATCGAGCTCGTCGTGCTGCAGGTCACCGTGCTGAGCGAAGCGGAGACGCCGCCGTTCGAGATCCACGACAAGGCGGAGGCCAACGAGGAGCTGCGCATGCAGTATCGCTACCTCGACTTGCGCCGCCGGCCGCTGCAGGAGGCGTTGGCGAAGCGCGCGCGGTTCGTGACGGCGATCCGCACGTTCCTGCAGGCGCAGAACTTCATCGACATCGAGACGCCGATCCTGACCAAGAGCACGCCGGAAGGCGCGCGC
>SXPB01000173.1 GCA_005776475.1 Planctomycetia bacterium | reverse complement strand
GATCAGCCGCTTGTGCGTCCGGATCTCGAACTGCTCACGGCTCTTCTTGTCGATGTGCGGCGAACGCAGCACGGTGTAACGCTCGATGCGCGTCGGCAGCGGCACTGGGCCGGCGACTCGCGCACCCGTGCGCTTGCTCGTCTCGACGATGTCGAGCGCGGCCTGGTCGAGGGCCTCGTGGTCGTAGGCCTCCATCCGGATCTGGATTCGCTCTTGCATGACGATGTGGCCGTGCGGTCTGCGTGGCCGGGGGTGACAGGCTGTTGCGCGTAGTGACCACACTCACCGGAGTGCGATTTTTTGCGTAACCCTCTGCGCGGCTAGGGGTTACACCAATTGGTGTGCTCCCTGGAGCGCAAGCGGGTAGGCACGGTAGCGATCTGGGCAACCAGCGTCAAGCGTGCAAGCGGACAAAACTTCGCAGAAACCTGCGTTGGCGGCAGGCGGCACGCTCATTCCTGCGGCGAATCCGCATACCCGAACGGCCGCATCGTCACCTGGCCGCGTCCCTTGGTGATCGATCGCAACCTGGTCACGTAACCCAGCATACGCGACAACGGCGCCTTCGCCTGCACGCGCGCACCGAGGCGACCGGAGGAAATCGCCACCACTTCGGCACCGCGCACCCCCAGGTCTTTCAGCACTGGCGCGGAACTCTCCTGCGGGCACCACACTTCCAACCGCACCCACGGCTCCAGTTCGCGCCAGCCGGCCGCTTCGATGGCGTCGTCCCAGGCCTTCACCGCCGCCTGCTGCAGCAGCGGCACATTGTCGCCGTGCGGATCGGCGGTCAGCTTCTCAAGGGTCACGAGGCACCCCACCAGCGGCCCGACCCGGCGCCCGTTGGCGACGCGCGCCTGCAACTCCTCGACGACCTCCGCCGCGGCCGCGGCACCGCTGGCGTCCACCACCCGCGCCGCGGCGCCATCCGCCTGCCCGGCGACGTGCACGACCGCCGCCGCACTGCGCTCGAGACCGGAGACCATCGCGCGCACTTCGACTTCGCCGCGCCCTTCGCCACCCACCGTTTCGCGCCGGTCGACGCGGGGCCGTGAAGTGGTGAACGCGACGCCGGTGCGCGAACGCACGACGTCGGCAACGACATCGAGGTGCAGCTCGCCCATGCCGCGCACGACGAGGCGATCGGCTTCGCGATCCACGCGCAGCGTCGGGTCGTCGACCGCGAGATCGCGCAAGGCCTTCGCCAACACCACCACGTCGTCCGCTTGTGCCGGCTCGAACGTCACCGCCAGGACCGGCACCGGGAAGCGCGGCGCCGCCAGGTGCACGGGATGGTCCGGTGCGCACACGGTGTCGCCCGTGCGCAGCCCGAGCTCGCCCGGCAGCACGACGATGGCGCCGGGATCGGCCACCTCGGTCACATCGTGGTGGTCGGCACGCATCCACCAGATCGCTTCGGCAGTTCGCGGTGCAAACGGCGGTTTGGACCGCGTCCACAGGTCGCCCCGCCGCAGCACCCCGCGCACCACGCGGACGAAGTTGCACACCTCGTCGCCGTGCTGGACCTTGAACACGAGGCCCGCGAACGGGGCCGTGGGGTCGCCGGCGCGGTCCACCGCCCAGAGCCCCTTGCGCGGCAGTTCGGACAACCCCGGCTGCAACGCACACACCGCGTCGAGCAACCAGTCGATGCCGCGGTTCCACAGCGCGGCCCCACCCAATACCGGGACCCGGCGCCCGGCGAGAAACTCGCCGCGCAACGCCGCCAGCAACCGCTCGGGCGTCACCGCACGACCCGCGAGCAGATCGGCGAAGATCGTCTCGTCGGCATCGGCCGCCGCTTCCTGCAGGCGCTCGTGCGCCGTGCGCAACGCCGCCTGCAGCTGCGCGGTCGCCGCCGGCGAGGGATGGCCGGCAAACCACTGCACCCGCCCCCGCACCGCATCGCCGAGTCCGGCGAAGGCACGGTCGTCGTCGAACAGCGGAATCACCAGCGGCAACGGCCGGCAATCGAGTTCCTCCTGCAGCTCGGCCACCACGGCATCGAAGTCGGCCCCCGCGCGATCGAGCTTGTTGACAAACACCAAGCGCGGCAACCCGCGCGATTGCGCCTGCTGCCACACCGCTTCGGTCTGCGATTCGACGCCGCGCACGGCGTCGATCAGCACGATCACGCCATCGAGCACGTGCAGACAGCGCTCGACTTCGGCGACGAAATCGACGTGGCCCGGCGTGTCGACGACCTGCAACACGTGGCCGCCCCACTGCACGCGCGTCGCCGCCGCGGTGATCGAAATGCCCCGCGCGCGCTCGGCCGGCAACCAGTCCATCGTCGCCGTGCCGTCATCCACGTTGCCGAGCCAGCCCTGCGCGCCACAGTCGAACAGGATGCGCTCGGTCAGGGTGGTCTTGCCAGCATCGATGTGGGCGACGATGCCGAACGTTCGCAGCCGATCCATGCCGGCGCGAGAGTAGGCCCGCACGACCCGCGAGTCGATGCCTCTGCGCGGCGGAGCGTTCGCATTGCTTGACGATGCCGCGGCAACCCACCACCATTCGCCAATGACTCCTGGCCGCGGCCATCTCGAGATCGACGCAGGTGACGGCAAGCCGACGCGATTGCTGCTCGATGGCTCCGTCATTCGCATTGGCCGCAGCCGGGATGCCGAGCTGCACGTGCCCGACCAGCACGTCAGCAAACGACACGCCGAAATCCGCCCCGAAGACGACGGCTTCGTCATCGTCGATGTCGGCAGCCTCGCCGGTGTCTTCGTCAACGGCACCAAGACGGAGCGGCACAAGCTGGCCCCGCGCGACACGATCCAGCTCGGCACGACTCCCGGCGTGCGCATCACCTTCCACCCGGCCACGAAGAAGGTGGCCGAAACCGCGAGTTTCGTGGCCACGGTCAGCCGGGACGGCGGCGACGGACTCGGTCGCCTGGCGCGTTTCTTCGAGTTCAGCCAGAAGCTCGGCGGCGGCTTCTCGCTGGAGGAAGTGCTGCAGGACGTCGTCGATCTCGCCCTCGATGTGACCAGGGCGGAACGTGGCCTGCTCGCCTTGCGGCGCGACGATGGCAGCCTCGACCTGCGGGTCGCGCGCGGCGCCGGCGGCATCAAGTTGCCCGTGACCGGCCTGCGCATCAGCGACACGCTGGTGCAGAAGACGCTGTCCACCGGCGCCCCTTCGATCATCGCCGACGTCAATCTCGACGCCGATCTCGCGATGGCGGCGAGCATTGTCTCGCTCGAACTGCGATCCGCGGTGACGCTGCCGTTGGCGCGGTTCGAAGCCCAGCGCGGCCACGACACGGGGGCGATGACCACGTTCGGGCTCATCTATCTCGACAGCCGTCGCCAGCACGGCGGCCTCGAAGCGTTCGACCTCGGCATTCTCGGCCGCCTCGCGCGCGACGCCTCCACGGTCATCGAGACCGCGCGGCAATTGCGTGAGGAGGAGGAACGGCGGCGCATCGAACAGGAAGTGCGCATGGCGCGGGAAGTGCAAGCGGCGCTGATGCCAGAGCAGTTCCGCTCGACGCCGACCTACGAAATCGCCGGTGTGTGCGTGCCGTGCCACGAACTCGGCGGCGACTACGTCGACCAGTTCGAGCTTGGCGACGGCCGCATGGCCGTGGTGGTCGCCGACGTGTGCGGCAAGGGCATCGCCGCATCGCTGCTGGCCGCGACGTTGCAGGGCGCGCTGGCCGCCGAGATCCTGCGCGGCACGTCACTCGGCGAAGCGGTGGCGCGCGTCAACCGGGTGCACTGCCGGCTGGCGCCGGTCGGCAAGTTCATCACCATGGCCGTCGTCGTGCTCGCGCCGAACGGCACCGCCGCGATCGTCAACGCCGGCCACTGCCCGATCCTGCACCAAAACGCGCGTGGCGGCACGTTGCTGCCCAATGCCGGCATGGCGCTCGGACTCGACGAAGAAGCGAGTTACCAGGAGTCCACGGTGCAGCTGCAGCCGGGCGACTCGCTCGTGCTCTACACCGACGGCATCGTCGAGTGCCTCGGCCCGGGCAATGCGCTGTTCGACGACGCCCGCCTGCTGGCGTCGGTGAACACCCATCGCCATGCCGCGGCGCCGGGATTGCTGGCGGCCCTGGTGCGCGACCTCGATGCGTTCCGCGGCGACACGCCGACGTCGGACGACATGAGCGTGATCGTCGTGCGGCGGCGGTGATCCAACCGCAGCGGCGGCGCGATGCGGCGGCGCCACCGGTTCGCAGCGTCCGTTGACGCTGCCTCGTCCTAGTGCGTGATGGGCCGCGACGCGGCGCCTTGCGTGATGCCACGCATCTGCATCTTCAGGTCGTCCGGGTTGTCCGACGACGCCAACGCGTCTTCGAGGCTGATGTTGCCGGCCTGGAACAGGCGGATCAGCGACTGATTGAACGTCATCGTGCCGTAGTAGCTGCCCTCGGCGAGCGCCTTCGGCAGCAAACGCGTCTGCCCCTGTTCGAGCAGTTCGCGCACCGTCGGCGTGTTGATGAGCAACTCGACCGCCGGCACCATCGACGTGCCTTCCTTGTTCTTGACGAGGCGCAGCGAACAAACGCCGGCCAGGTTCAGCGCCAGCTGCAGACGCACGAGTTCGTGCTGGTGCGGCGGGAAGAACGTGATGATGCGTTCGACGGTCTGCACGGCGTTGACCGTGTGCAGGGTCGAGAACACCAGGTGCCCGGTTTCGGCGGCCGAGATCGCCGCCGACACCGTCTCGGCGTCGCGCATCTCACCGATCAGGATCACGTCCGGCGACTGGCGCACGGCCTGGCGCAGCGCCTGCGCGAAGTTGCTGACGTCGACGCCGACTTCACGTTGGTTCACGATCGAGCGCTTGTCCTCGAACCGGAACTCGATCGGATCCTCGATCGTGATGATGTGCTTGTTCATCGTCCGGTTGACGTACTCGATCATCGACGCGAGCGTCGTCGACTTGCCCGAGCCGGCGATGCCGGTGGCGAGCACGAGGCCGCGCTTGAGCGACGCGAGCCGCTTCAGCGGGTCGACCGGCAGATTCAGGTCCTTGAACGACGGGATCTCGTTCTTGATGGCGCGGAAGACGAGACCGACTTCACCGCACTGATGGAAGGCGTTGGCGCGGAAGCGGCCGACGCCCGGCAGCGCGACTGCGGTGTCGCACGCGCCCGACTTCTCGAACTCGGGCCGCAGGCGCTCACCGAGCACTTCGTCGACGTACGAACGCATCAGCTCCGGCGGCAGCGGCTGGTCGCCGAGGAAGCGGATTACGCCGGCGACACGCACGGCCGGACAACCATTCGCCTTCAGCACGAGGTCCGAGGCGCATTCCTTGACCATGATGCGCAGGAAATCGCGCAGCTTGGGCAGACGACCGGGCAGGTTCGTGGCCGTGCCGGACGCGATGGTCGTCTGGTTGGTAGGGCTCGTGGATGCGTTGCTAGGCGGCAGGTTCGGGCTCGTCACTCGGTGCGTCCTCCGCCGGGCCTATCGGCTCTCCGATGCCAGCGGGACGAGGGAGCCTGCGGCTTGGTCTCAGCCCGCGGCGAACGGACGCGGAAGTGCCGACAGCATCGACCACACTGCGGCGACCAGTTCGCGCAAACCCGAACCCGTGGCGCTCGAGATCGCCAGGACCGGCCGACCGATGGCGGTCGCCAACGCCTTGGCCCGCTGCTTGCCGGCCTCGTCCTCGATCTTGGTGGCGACCACCAGCGTCGGTCGCTCGGCCAGCTCGTGCGAGTACTGCTCGAGTTCCTGGCGGATCGTGCGCCAGGCGACTGCCGGTTCTGCCATCGGCAGGTCGCCGCAATCGACGAGGTGCAGCAGGAGGCGCGTGCGTTCGATGTGCTTCAGGAACTTGTCGCCGAGCCCCTTGCCGACCGAAGCCCCTTCGATCAGGCCAGGAATGTCAGCGAGCACGAACGTGTTGCCCTCGCCCGGCCCGAGCGCGATGCCGAGCATCGGCTCCAGGGTGGTGAACATGTAGCCGGCGATCTTCGGCCGTGCCTTGGTCACGGTCGCCAGCAAGGTCGACTTGCCAGCGTTGGGCAAGCCGACCAGACCGACGTCGGCGATCAGCTTGAGGCTGAGCAGCACGCGTCGCTCTTCGCCCAGTTTGCCGGTCTCGGCTTTGCGCGGAGTGCGGCGCGTCGCCGTCGCGAAGTGGGTGTTGCCGCGACCACCGTAGCCGCCGAGCGCCAGCACCCACGGCTTGTCGGGCGCATCGAGATCCTGCAGCACATTGCCGCGTTCGGCGTCGAGCACCACGGTGCCGACGGGAACCTCGATCACGAGATCCTCGGCATCCTTGCCGCCGCAGTTCTTCGGCAGACCCTGGCCACCGTTGTCGGCGCTGAACGTGCCACGCCCCGTCAGGTTGTAGAGCGTGTTGCAGTGCGTGGTGGGCAGCAACACGACGTCGCCGCCGTCACCGCCGTTGGGGCCGCCCCGCAACACCTTCGCATCGCGAAGGAAGGAGACGATGCCGTTGCCGCCCTTGCCGGCGCGCACGTGGATTTCGAGTTCGTCGACGAACATGTTCGTGAAGCCGAGAACCCACCGGCGAGGCAAACGCCCCGCCCGATCCTCAGCCGTTGTTCTCGGCCGGCTCGACGTGGACCTTGCCGTTCGTCTGGAACCGGACGATGCCCGGGGCCACTGCGAACAGGGTGTCATCACCACCGCGGCGCACGTTCAAGCCGGCACGGAACTTCGTGCCGCACTGGCGCACGATGATCGAGCCCGACTTCACGCGCTGGCCGCCGTATGCCTTGACGCCACGGTATTGCGGGTTGCTGTCCCGTCCGTTCTGCGTCGAACCTTGACCCATCTTGTGTGCCATGGTGTTCTCCTGTTAGCCGTTGATGGTTTCGATCTGGACGACGGTGTACTGAGCGCGGAAGCCCGTGCGGCGACGGCTGTTCTTGCGGCGCTTGTACTTTCCGATCACGACCTTGGGGCCCTTCAGCTGGCGGACCACCTTGGCGGTGACCGAGGCGCCACTGACGTGCGGGGTGCCGATCTTGCCGGCCCCCTCGCCACCACCGACAAGGCAAACCTTGTCGAAGGTCAGCTGGTCGCCTTCGGCGACACCGCTGCGGAGGTGAATCTGGATGCGATCACCGGCTTTGACCCGGTACTGCTGGTTGCGATCGTCGACGACGGCGTACATGACTAGAGCTCTGGTCTCTTGGAAGGGGCGGAAAAGGTAGCGGTGGATCGCGGCGATGCAAGCCCGAGTTTCGGTCCCCGCTCGGATCGGTCCCGGCCCCATCCGGCCCGAGGCCAGGAAGGCCGCCAAGGACCGGCCGCAGCGGCGGGCCGGACCGGGCGCGCGACGCCGCGCGCGGGGTGAATCAGGCCTTCACACCAAGGCCGGCCGGAATCGCGATGCGCGCTTCCTGGCCGTCGCCGGTCAAGAACCGGTAGTGCACGACGTCGATCGGGTAGCTCTGCTCGGGGCGGAACACGATCGACTTGCCGACCGCGTCCTCCAGCTCGAGCACGGAGCGCCGCTTGTAGTTGACCAGGTAGTCGGCGACCGCGGGCGCCACGAACACCTGCAACACCGAGAACCCCTTCAGGTTCACCAGCGCGCGCGACTCGCGCAGCACCGACAGCGCCTTGCTCTGCACGGTGCGCGACCAGCCCGAGCCCTTGCAGTGCGGGCACTGCATGAACACGGTGCGCTTGAGGCCCGGACCGACACGTTGCCGCGTGATCTCGAGCATGCCGAACGGCGAAATGCGGCCGACCTTGATGCGCGCGCGGTCGCCGCGCAGCGAATCGATCAGCTTCTTCTCGACCGAGCGCCGCTGCTTCTCATGCGACATGTCGATGAAGT
>SXPB01000017.1 GCA_005776475.1 Planctomycetia bacterium | reverse complement strand
CGGGCCCGTGACCAGCACGATGCCGTTCGGCCGCGAGATCACGCTCTTGAAGCGTTCGCGGTCCTGCCCCTCGAAGCCGAGCGCCTGCATGCTCAGCAGCCCACGTTCCTTGTCGAGCAGGCGCATCACGATCGTCTCGCCGTGGCTGCCCGGCAGCACCGACGTGCGGATGTCGATGGAACGGGTCTGACCCGACGCGTCGTGCGCAACGAACGAGATGCGCCCGTCCTGCGGCTTGCGCTTCTCGGCGATGTCGAGCCCGGCCATGATCTTCAGCCGCGACGTCATCGGCGCCAGCAACGTCGCCTCGAGCGACGCCACTTCCTTCAGCACGCCGTCGATGCGGTAGCGGATCCGCAACCGGGCCTGGAACGGTTCGACGTGGATGTCGCTGGCGCGCTGCTGCAGCGCCTCTTCGATGGTCTTGCCGACCAGCCGGATGATCGGCGCATCGTCGCCATCGGCATCCTTGCTGGCGGCGGCACTCTTCGCCGCCGCATCGGCGACGCCACCGAGGTGCTTGCGGATCGCCTGCTTGAGCGCCTGCGGCGGCATCAGCGCGCACTGCACGGTGCAACCGGCGAGGAACGACAGGTTGTCGGCGACGAACGTCTTGAACGGATCGTCGATCGCGACCCAGAGCACGCCGTCCTTCAGCATGACCGGCATCGCCTCGTTCTGCTCGATCTGCTCCTTCGGCACCTTCTTCAGCGCGTCAGCAGTCGGCGCGAACTTCGCCGGATCGACGAACTTCAGGCCATACGCCTTGGCCAGCACACGCCACACCGAAGCCTCGTCGGCGAGGTTGAGGGCGACCACCGTGCGTTCCAGCGTAGTACCGCGCGAACTCGCCGCAGCCTCGGCTTTCTGCAGGCGGTCACGATCCAGGACATTGGCCTCGAGCAGGAGGCGCCGGAAGGTCTCTGAGCTCAACGGCGGTGCGGGCAGGGGAGAGGGGCCGCGCAGTTATGCGCGATCGGCCGAAGCGAAGGAAGCCCCTATCCGCACTCCTCGCCCCACCCCCGACTCCCCGGCCCGCAGGCTCAGGCCTTCAGCAGGGTGCCGTACACCGCGTACTTCTTGTCGATGCCGGTGATGTGGGCCTTCCACCAGAACACCAGGAAGTCGAAGAACCCGGCGCTGACGCGACCTCGGCCGGCGGTGAACGCCGCCTGGTGCTCGCCGAGTGTGCGCAGCATGTCGCGGTGGATCAGCGCGTGGCGTTTGCAGTCCGGGTAGCCGATCGCCGCCATGTGCTTCTCCGGCCGAAGCGGCCCAACCCTCTTTCGGATCGGACCTGCCGTGGCTCCTCCGCCGCAGGGCCCAGGCCCAGTGGGCGTTGTCCGGGCCGCCTGGCCCGTTTCGGCACTGTCGTTCTTTCGGGCAATCGCTAGGCTCTTCGCCCCTCATGAAACCCGCGATCGCCGACGGTCACGTCGTCACCATCCACTACCGCCTGACCCTCGACGACGGTTCCGTCGCCGACCAATCGTTCGGCGGCGAACCGATGCCCTACCTGCACGGCTCGCAAAACATCGTGCCAGGACTCGAACGCCAACTCGCCGGCAAGAAGATCGGCGACAAGCTCGAAGTCGTGGTGCCGGCCAACGAAGGCTACGGCGAGTACGACCCGGCCGCGGAGCAGACGGTGCCGAAGAGCCAGTTCCCGCCCAACGTCGAACTGACGGTTGGCATGGCGTTCCAGACGCGCGGTCGCAACGGCCAGACCATGCCGGTCTACGTGCGGGCAGTGAAGGACGACCAGGTCACCGTCACGGCCAACCACCCGCTGGCCGGCCAGCGCCTGAACTTCACGATCGAAGTGGTCGACGTGCGCCGCGCCACCGCGGATGAGAAGAAGCACGGCCACGCGCACGGTCCGGGCGGCCACCACCACCACTGATCGCGCGCCACGGCGCAGCACCAGGGTTCGGCCGCGCGCCGGACCGGAGCGTCACTTCTTCGCTGGCACGTTGGCCGCGAACTTCGCCGGGTCCTTCTGGAAGGCGGCCTTGCACTTGGCGCAGCAGAACCCGAGGCGCTGGCCGTCGTGTTCGATGGTGTGCGCCGGATCGACCTTCTTCTCTGGCGCCACCGGGCACATCTCGTTCTGCGGCTTGTTGCGCGCCGCGCGGTCGTCGATCTCCTTCTGGGCCGCGGCGAGGCGCCCCTCGACGTAGTCACCGAGGTCGAGTTCGAGCCGCGGCTGCTTCGCGCGCGCCGCCTTGCCGCCTTCGGCAGTGACCTGGCTCTGCCACGCGTAGACGCGCGCCAGCTTCGGCAAGGCCGCGAGGGCGGTGAGGCCCCCATCGCCGAGGCCCGTGCCGTACGCGTTCACGTACTCGAGGTGCGCGAGGCCATCGAGCGACCGGAACGTGGCGTCGCCGAGCTTCGTGTTGGCGGCGTGCAGTCGCCGCAGTTGCCCGAGGCTCGCCAGCACCTTCGCCGACGCATCGGTCACCGCGGTGCGCGAGACGTTGAGCCAGACGAGGCGCGCCGCCAACGGCTGCAGCAAGGCGATTTCCTGGTCGGTGATCTGGTCGCGCAGCAGCGACAGGTTGACGTCGATCGCCTCGGTGTCGGCGGCGACCGGCTGCACGACGGCGCCCTTCGCCCGCAACGCCACCACCGCCGCCTCGAGCGCCTGCTTGCCGGCGGCATCGAGTTCGGGCAGTTCGAACGTGATCTTCGGCAACACCGCCGCCGCGATCTCCGCGGCGAACCACTCGTCCGCCGCCGCCGGCCAATCCGCGCCCTCGGCAATCCACTTGCGGAACAACTCCTGCTGCTCCTTGGTCAACGGCTCGCCCTTCGCCGGCATGATGTCATCGTCGTCGTGCGCAAGGCCGAGCCGACGCAACAGATCGCTGTCGTCGGGCTTGCCCGGCACCACGCTCCATTCCGCCTCGTCGCCGGCCGGGAACAGGTGCACCTTGGCATCCAGCCGCAGGTCGCCCTTCTGCTCCTTGGGCCCGTGGCAATCGATGCAGCGGCCCAGCAGGATGGGCGCCACCTGCTTCTGGAAGTCGACCTTCGTGGCCGCCGGATCCTGGGCCTGGGCAGGCAACACGGGCAGCAGGGACAACGCGAAGACGGCGAGGGAACGCATCGCCGCATCATCGCTCCGACCGCATTGGGAACAAGCGCCGCACGGCCGACCTCGACGCCTACCCGGGAAACCCGTATCGTCTCGCGCCCGCCTGCCCCCGGCGGCCCGGCCTGCCGACCCCTGCAGCGCCATTCTCCCACCGCAAGCGATCCGAATGCGCCACCTAGCCGCCTTGCTTCTCCTGCTCGCGGGCTGCAGTTCCCTGTCCAGTGAGGAACGCAGCCGTCTCGCCGACCACCAGAGCAATGCCCTGCTCTACTTCGAACGCGGGGAATACGGCCGCGCATTGGACCAGATCGAACGCGGCCTGGAGCTGGAGAACGACGACTACAAGCTGCGCTCGCTGCGGGCCGGCATCCTGTTGCTCACCAGCACCAACTCGCAAGGCACCGACCACAAGCGCCTCGATGAAGCCACGACGCAGCTCGCCGAGCAGTTCGAGTCGCGTTCGCTCGGCCGGCATGAACCGCACCTGCTGTTGAACTACGCCCGCGCGCTGCAGAAGCAGGGACTGCGCCACCTCGGCGAAGCCATCCGCCTGGAGGGCCAGGCCACGCGAGCGCCGCAGGACACCGTGGCCGACCTGAAGCAGAAGGCGGTGGACGAACGCGCCGAGAGCGACCGCTGCCTCGACGAGTCGTGGCAACTGTTCGGCGAACTCGTCAACCGCGGCGAGCTGTTGCGCGTGGTCCACAACCACCGCCTGCAGATCGCCCTGCAGCGCAACCAGGAAAAGGAGTTCCTGGCGGAGGCGGAGGCCTACTTCAAGCTCGCCGTCTCGGCGACGGAGTTGACCAGGAAGCGCATCGAGAAGACCAACAACATCGACTACGAGAAGGACCAGATGCGCGTCCTGCGCGAGCTGCAAACCGAGGAAGTGCAGGTGCGCAACCTGGTCGCCGAGTTCCTGTACTCGCGCAAGAAGTACCACGAAGCGAAGGAACAGCTCGACAAGGTGATCGACCTCGATCCGCGCCGCGTCGCCGACTACTACAACCGCGGCCGCGTGCTGCTCGAACTCGGCCGCGTCGAGGAAGCCAAGGCCGACTTCCGCCGCTTCCTGGCCGATGGCACGGTGCCGGTGACGAGCGACAAGGCGGTGTTCGCGCTGCAGGTGATCAACCGGTGAACGCGCGCGGGAGCAGCAGCCCCGCCACGCTGCCAGGCCATCGCCGGCTCAAGACGCAGCAGCATTTCCGCGCCGTGTACCAGCACGGGCGCCGTGCCGCCGGCCAATGGCTGACGGTCGTCGTCCTGCACAATCGCCCCCCGGCGGGCTCGCCGGCGGCGGATGCGCGGCTTGGCGTCTCGGTGAGCAAGGACCACGGCGGCGCCGTGCGCCGCAACAAGCTGAAGCGGCTCCTGCGCGAAGCGTTCCGGCTCGAACGCGAAGGCCTGCCGGCCGGGCTCGATCTGGTGCTGATCCCGCGGCAACGCCCCGAGGACTTCCCGCTGGCCGAACTGCGGCGCGAACTCGCGCAACTGGTGCCGCGCGCGCTGCAACAGAAGGGCGGTCGCGACCGCCGGCCGAGGCAACCATGAAGTGGCTGCTGATGGTGCCAGTGTGGCTCTACCGCGTGCTGATCGGTTCGTGGAAGCCGCCGACGTGCCGCTTCCATCCGACCTGCTCCGGCTACGCCATGCAGGCGTTGCGCGTGCACGGCGCGCTGCGCGGCAGCTGGCTCACCGTGCGACGGTTGTGCCGGTGCCATCCGTACACCGAACCGGGCTTCGATCCGGTGCCTGGCACCGAAGACGACCGCATCACGGCGCCGTAGACGGGAAGGGGTCGATCGCGGCCGCCGCGACGAACACCCGGTCGGCCGTGCGCACGAGTCCGTCCGGCCGATCCACCGCGCGCAAGGTCTCCTGCAAGGCAGCGTCACTGAGCCACCATTCCGCGCGCGCGATGTCGCGCACTTCGCAGCGGGCGAGGATCGACGGATCGTCGTGCACCATCGTCGCAACGCTGGCAAGCGGACCGATCGGATCGACCGGCGGCAGCCCGGCAAGCGCGCGCGCGGCCGCCAGCCAGGCGACGCCAGGCAGCAGCGCCACCACCGCCACCACCACGGCCCGGCGCACCTGCGCCCGACGACGACGACGACGCAGCGTCGCCAGCAGGTCGGGCAACAACGCCGCCATGCGAGCTTGCCCCACGGGACCGAGTTCGTGTTCAGGAACCATGCCACCACTCCTTCGCCAGTCGTTGCAATCGTTGCACTACGCGCCGCAACCGGCCATGCGCCGCGTCCGCACCCAAACCGAATTCAGCCCCGGCCGCCGCCACCGAGGCGGCGTCGGCAAAACGCGCCTGCAGCAGCGCCTGGTCGAGCGACGGCAGCTCCTGCACGCGCGCCGCCAGCCACTGCTGCCGTTCCGCCGCCGCCAAGGCCAGCAACGGTTCCGGCCCGCTGTCGTCGGCGCGCGGCGCCACCGCCTCTTCGCGTCGTTGGCGGCGTTGCTCCGTGCGCACGCGGTCGGTGGTCGCGTTCCACACCGCCGTCGCCATCCACGCGCGTACGGCCCGGGCCTCCGCGAGCGCCGGCAGCTTGCGGCACACGCGGAACATCACGTCCTGCACCACGTCGAGGCAGAACGCTTCGTCGCGGCGGCTCGCGGCGCGCGCCAACGCCAGTGCCGCCGGAAACCACGCCGCATAGAACGTCGCAAACGCCGCCTCGTCGCCGCGCGCGATGGCACGGGACAAAGCAGCGTCGTCGATCGCGTTCGTCGCGAGGGAATCCGGCGCATCCGCCACGCGGGCCTACTTCGCTTCGACCTTGCCGGGGCCGCTGGCGGCCTTGCGCGCCAACTCCTGCTTGCGGCGATCGACCACGTCGCGCTCGAGGCTCGCCAGCACGGCCTGCACCAGTTGGATCTGGTCCGGGGCACCGCGCACGATCAGCAAGCCGGACTCCTTGTGGAACTTCAGCGTGGTCAACTGCCCTTCGCCGCCGACCGCCGTCTCGATCGCCGACAGCACGGTGGTCACGGCGAACCCGCTGCCGTCCTTGGGATCGAGCAGACGGTTCAGCGAGTGCACCTCGGACACGTCGTTGCGATCGGACTTCATCGGCATCGTCACGGTATCGATCCCACTCGGCTTGCCGCCCGACGTGGAACTGCCGGACGGCAGGCCGGCGACGATGGAGAACACCGACTCGCCCGGTCCACGGAACTCCTTCATCCGGACCTGCATCGGACCGGAGGCGACCGCGCAGGCGCCTTCGAGCACTTGCGTGAGGCCAGCCCCCCGGATTTCCATCGCCGGCAGGACGGCGGTGCTGGCGCCCGCGGCAACGAGGATGTTGGCCTTCGGCTCGGCCTTGCGGATTGCGGCAACGAAGTCGGCGAGCGAACCGCCCTGGAAGGACAGCGTCACGAACACCGGGATGGGGTACGAGACGTTGGCGGCGGGCGCCCCGCGGGCCGGCGTACCGGAAGTCGCGGTGGGATCGTCCTGCGCGAGCAACGGCAAGCTGGCCAGCAGCGAGAAAGCGGACAAGGCAAGCGAACGGAGCTTCATGATCTTCCTATGTGGCGTAGTGGGTTGCACACCATGGACGACGCCGCGGCCCCGAACCGTCGCCGCGCCCCCGAAAAACGCAGCGGGCCGCCCCATCAATGGGGCGGCCCGTGCTGACGCCGTGCAGGCGCCGTGCGATCAGCCCTTCTTGGGCTCCGCTTCCATCTCGGCGAGCAGCTGGTCGACGGCCTTGTCCATGGCCTCGCCGCGCACACCGTTGAAGCGGATCACGCCCTTGTGGTCGAGCACGTAGATGGTCGGCCACCCACGCACGTTCCACTTGGTCGGGATCGGCCCACTGGTGCCCTTCGGTCCGCACCAGAACGAGCGCCAGGTGACCAGCATGTCGCCCTTGTTCTCGCTGGCGTAGTAGCTCTTGTCGGTGTCACTGTTGACGCCGAGCAGGGCAAACGGCTTGTCCTTCAAACGTTCCACGAGCGACCGCTCGTGCGGGATCATGGCCCGGCAAGGGCCTCACCAATATCCCCAGAAGTCGAGGACCACCACCTTGCCGCGGTAGTCGCTGAGCTTGAACGGAACGCCGTCGACGTCCTCGCCGACAATCTCGGGGACCGTCATGCCGATCTGCAGGTTGTCCTGCTGGAACTTCGGCGCCGCGATGCGATCGGCGAGATCGCCCGTGGCGAGCTTCTCGGCGTCAGCCAGCAGCGTCGCCGCTGCGGCCTTCTGCTCGTCGGTCGGCTTGCCGCGCGAGAGTTGGATGGACTGCCAGTACTTGGCCCAGGCCTTGATCTGGTTGTCCGGGTTCTCGGTCGCGATCTTGCCGAGCAGCTCGCCGGCCTTCTCGGGACCAACCGACTGCATGAGACCCATCGGCCGCTCCATCAACTCGGCGAGACCGGGACTCTTCACGTAGCGGGCGCCGATGCGCTCGACGATGCCCGATGCCACATCCTTGTCGTTGAAGTTCGCGGCTGCGTAGGTGAGGAAGCGCACACCGTCGTCGCCGAACTGGTCGGCCAACGCCAGCGCCTTCTCGCCGTACACCTTCGCGTCTGGCCGCTTCACGTCGGCCATCAGTTCGCGCGTCTTGGCGTTGTCCTTCGCCTCACGCGCCTTCACATACTCGGCACTTGCTTGGATCAGCTTGACCGCGTCGCGGTTTCGCTGCACTTCGGCTTTCCAGGCAGCGACCAGCGTGTCGTACTCGGCGGTTGCCATGGCTGCCTGCGCCGCACCGGCTTGTGCCGGCACGATCGCAACCAGCGCCAGCAGCGCGAGTGCGGATCGAATCCTGTTCATGTTGATACCTCGACCGGAACGCGCCGGCGCGCCGCCGACTGCACGTCGACGGGAACGAGCATAGGGACCCGGCGTGGGCCGGATGTCCCAGTCCTGTCAACTGCGCCGAAGGGCCGCACTTGGTCGGTTTGCGAGCGCAGTACCAGCACCACCCCCTGGGGCCTGTTACCCATCGCGCGATGGGGCGGCCCCGATAGAGTCCGGCCGATGCAGCAGAAGCCCGCCAACTACTGGGACTACATCCGCGTCGAAGAACTGCTGAGCCTGCAAAGCGGCGTCGCCAGGTCGGAGACCGAACTGACCGACGACGAAGTGCGCTTCATCGTCATCCACCAGATCGACGAACTCTGGTTCAAGCTGGTGGTGCGCGAGCTGGTCGCCGCGCGCGACCTGTTCAAGAAGCCGCGCGTGCCCGAGGACGCGCTCGCGTTCGCGGTGGCGAGCCTGCGGCGCGTGACGCTGACCTTCGAACTGGCGGCGCAGCACTTCAAGTTGATGGAGACCATGCGGACGCAGGACTACCTCGCGTTCCGCGACAAGCTCAACCCGGCGAGTGGCTTCCAATCGGCGCAGATGCGCGAGATCGAGGTGCTGCTCGGCTTGTCCGACGCCGACCGCATTCCGTTCGGCAACGAGGCCAGCTATCTGGACGCGTTGAAGAGCCACGACGGTTCGCCGTCGCCGGCGCGGGCGCGGGTCGAGCGCCGCCTGGCCGACACCCCGACCCTCAAGGCCGCGGTCTCGGCCTGGTTGCACCGCACGCCGATCCAAGGCAGCTTCCCAGGGGATCCCGGTGACGAACGCGTGGTCGCCGAGTTCGTCCAGCAGTACCTCGCCGGCCACGAAACGCTGTGCGAACGGGCGCTGGACCACGCCGTCCGCGTGCAGGCCCTGACCAAGACCGACGAAGAGCGACTGCGCGCCCGCTACCGCGGCCAGCTGCAGGGCGCCCAGCGCCACTTGCAGGCCGAGGACCTCCCGGCCGACCAACGCGCCTACACCGGCCGGCTCCGCGCCGCGATCCTGTTCATCGACAGCAATCGCACGTTGCCGCTGCTCAGCTGGCCGGGCCAGATCATCGACGGCCTGATCGAGTGCGAACAGGGCATGCTCGCGTTCCGCCAGCGCCACGCTCGCATGGTCGAACGGGTGATCGGTCGCCGCGTCGGCACCGGCGGCAGCGACGGGGTTGCCTACCTCGACCAGACCGCGCTGAAGTACCGCGTCTTCACCGAAATCTGGGCCGCCCGCACGCTGCTGCTACCGAAGGACCTCTGCCCCCCAGTCCGCGATCCGCAGTTCTACGGCCTCGTGCGTGAGTGAGGGGAAGGTCGACAGACGCAGAGAGAGAGAGAGAGCCGTCGCCCCACTCCGTGCGCACCACCGTCCAGCGCCGACGCCGCGGGCTAAGTGCGTGCTTCGCCGTTGTCGGTCCCCGCGTAGCGTCGGCCTCAGGCAAACGACGAGTGCGGAATGACCCGCCGCGGCTCATTCCGCACTCGTTTCGCGAAGATGCTTCTCGAACAGCATCGCGGCGACGCGGATCAGGTCGCGCTCGGTGATGATGCCGACAAGCCGGTTGCCTTCCTCGACGACCGGCAGGCTGCCGACCTTGTGGCGGCGCATCAGTTCGATCGCTTCCAGCGTCGGCGTCGCCGGCGTCACCGTGACCGGATCGGCGATCATGATGTCCTTCACGGCGACCGGCGTGCGCTCGGCACCGCGCATGCCCTGGCCGACCAGGCGCAGCAGCGTGCGGTGCGAGACGAGGCCGATCAGCTTGCCTTCGTTGTCTTCGACCGGCACGTGGCGGATGTGGCGCCAGTCCATCAGGCTCGCGGCCAGGTCGACGACGTCCTCGGGATGCACGGTGAACAGGTCGGTGGTCATGAACTGACCGACCTGCACGTAGCTCTCTTTCCAGCCTTCGAACTCGCCGGTGTCGGCGAGTTCCCACGTGTGCACCGGCTCGCCTGTTTCCTGGCGCGACTGCATGGCGCGCACCAAGGCCCCCATGCGCTGGTCCTTGGTGCCCTTCTCGCCCATCGCCGCGAGGGAATCGAGCACCCAGCGAGCGCCGGTGCGGCCGCGCTTGCAACGCTCCTCGATGATGCCGAGGTAACGCTCGATGTCGCCGCTGTCGACCTTGGCGTTCTCGAGCCCCTTCTTCGCCATCGGCAGCAGCACGTCCAGGATCAGGTTCGGCGCCGCATACTCGCGGCCGTGGAACCAGGTCAGGTTGGCCTGCAGACCCAGGCGGGCGGCGGCGACGAAGTTGCCCTTGGCGTCGTCGAACGACATCACCTTGCTGACGTCGTCGAACTCGTGCGAGATCGCCGCCATCAGCCCGAAGAAGAAGGCGCCGTTGGCCATCTCGTCGACGATCGTCGGGCCGGCCGGGAACGCACGCGCCTCGATGCGCAGGTGCGGCTTGCCGTCGCTGATGCCGTAGCAGGCGCGGTTCCAGCGGTAGACCGTGCCGTTGTGCAAACGCAGCGCGGTGAGCGCCGGCACGCCGCCACGATCGAGCACCGCTTCCGGATCCTCGTCGATGTCGGTGGCGAGCACGACGCGAAAGCGGGCGATGTCCTCACGGAAGATCTCAAGCACCGAGTCGCGCACCCAGCCGTCGCCGAAGTTCACGCGCGGGCGCCGGCCACGCAGCTGGTGCGCCGCCGAGCGCGCGTCGACCGACTGCTGGAACAACGCCACGCGGGTCTCGCGCCACAGCCGGCGACCGAGCAGCACGGGCGAGTTGGTGGCGGCCGACAACACCGGCGCCGAGATCGCCTGCGCCACGTTGTAGAGCTTGGCGAACTCCTTCGGCCCGACCTGGAAGTGGACCTGGAAGCTCGTGTTGCACGACTCGAGCATGACGTTGTCGTGCGTCATCTCGAACTCGTCGACACCCTTGATGCGGAACTGGAACTCGCCGCCGCGCAGTTGGCTGATGGCGTTGTTCAGCGCCAGGAAGCGCGGGTTCTGCACCATCGACTGCAAGGTCAGGTCGGAACGGCGCAACGTCGGCAGGATGCCGGTGAGCACGACGCCACCGCCCATCTCGCGCGCGGCACCCCGCGCCATTGCCATCAGGTCCTGCAGCTCGGCTTCCATCGTCGACAGGCACTTGCCGCCGAACGACTGGGGCTTGAGGTTGCACTCGAGGTTGAACTGCGCCAGTTCATAGGTGAACTGCGGATGCGCCAACCGCTTCATCATCGCCTCGGCGCCATTCCATGCTTTGCCCGAGCGGTCGAGCAGGAACATCTCCTGCTCGGCGCCAATGCGACGGATGCCCGTCTCGAGCCGGTCTTCGTCGAGCATGCGCTCAAGTGCGTGCACGTCGGCCAGGATGGCCTTCATGAACGCGCGGAGTTGGTCTTCGGTGAAGCCGCTAGGCAGGTCGTGTCGGCCCATTGTCGAGAACGGTCGAGAGGGGTGCGGAAGAAACCATACCAGGGCGATCCCCATTCCGCCGCCACTTCGGGGAATCAGCGACCACCCGCAAATGGGGGCCAAGGGCGGAGTCCGTACATGCAAACGGCCGCCATCGGGCGGCCGTTGGTCGGAGCGCGATCGTTCAGCGCACGAAGCCGTTGAACATGATCTTCTTCTCCTTGACCAGCGGGTGGGTCAACCCGACGACGAGGTCGCCTTTCAGCAGCCCGGTGGGCGTCTTGTCAGAGATCAGCAGCTCGACGATCAGCTTGTTGCCATCCTGCCGCGTCGATGCCGTGACGAACTCTTCCGACATCGTCATCTTCTCGAACTTGATCGCCGAGGACTCGATCGTCGTGCCGTCGTTCGGCTCGAACACGATCTCCTTCTTCATCGAGTTGCCCTTGCGGATCAAGCCGAGCGTCAGGAAGGCGCCGGGCTTCACTTCCAGCGGCCCCTGCACGAAGGCCAGCACGCGCACGTTGAAGGTGGCGCCGCCCTGGATGTCGGTGTGGAACTTCAGCACGCCGCCGCCGCCGATCTCACCGTCGACCGGGCCGTAGCGCCCCTTGATCACCCACGAGGTGACGCCGCCGTTCTCGACCTTCTCCCAGTTCGCGGTGAAGGCCTTGGCGTCGTCCATGCGCAGGATCGACCAGTCCTTCTGCAGTGGCGAGGTCACCGTGACCGAGAAGTCGCGGCTCTCGCTCCAGGTCATCTTGTTCAGGTTGACTTCGCTCGGCGAAATCGTGAACAGCTGGGCGCCGGACGCCGAGAAGTTGACCTTGAACTGGGGCAACGCCGGGTCGGTCGTGTGCACATCGACGTGGGCCTGCTTGGGCCCCGTGATGCCGTTCATGTCGAGGTGCACTTCGATCTCACCCTCGGCACCGGCCTCGATCGCGATCTGCTGCACGCGTTCGACCTGGTCGGGCTGGCCCGGGACCTTGGTCACCCGCGTCAGCAGGTTGGGCGTGGGCTTGCTCGACAGTTCGTAGGTGCGACCGCCGACGCGGATGATCGACTTGGCACACTGGCAGCTACCGGACAGGTTGCGCCAATCGACCACCTTGTCGGTCGGGTTCTTGAACTTGAACAGGCCGACCGCGTCGCCCTGGCCGAAGTAGGTGCCCAGATCCTGGTTGGTCACCGCGAACCACGAGTTGCCGCCGGACGGGGCCTTCGGGGCAGGAACGACTACTCCGGGCCCCTGCCTTGGCGGCTGCGCCTCCCCCTTCGGCGCCGCCTGGGCGAGGCTGGGCAGGGAGAGGAAGAGGACGCCGAGAACACGATGGATCAGCATTGCGGATACCTGACGGCTGAGGCTGCGCCGCGGGACTTGCGGGGCGAGCAGCATATCCATCGGCAATCGAAAAAACTCCCATGCAGGGCAACCCCGTTCCGTAGGTCCCGGATTGGCTTCTGTCCCATGCCAGCGCACGATGCGGCGATGCTCGATCGCCCGGCCTGGCGCGTCTTCTCGCTGCTGTCGCTGCTCTTGCTGCTGGTTCTGCCGGCGGGCGGCTGCTGTTCGATGGCGCGGCTGTTCTGCGGGCCCGACAAGACGCCGTGGGTGCCGATCGACTTCAGCACCCCGGAAAAGTCGGTGCGAACGCTGCTGGAAGCCCTGCGCCGCGACGATCCGGAGAGGGTCTACGAATGCCTGTCGCACCGCTACCGCGACGAGCTGAAGATCGACAATGGCCTCACGCAGTTGGCCTGGCCGAAGATCCGCGAGCAGAACCCAGGCCTGCACGTGGCCGGCTACGCCGAGGTGCCGGCGGCGACGCGCATCGACGCCGACCGCGCCCGCATCGAGCTCAATGTCGAGGGTTACCCCCTGGTGCTCGAACTGGTCCGACAGCGCAGCTGGCAGGTGCAGTGGCAACGGGACGGCGGTCCCGAGCTCGCGAAGGGCGAGGTGGTGCCGACGTTCACCAAGGTCGCGTCTGGCAAGAGCGACGAAGACGGCCGCGTGCAGATGCAGATCACGCTCGACCTGAAGACGTCGGCCGATCCCGACGAACTGCTGCGCGACCTGCAGCGCGGCGGCCTGTTCGCGGAATGGAAGGTCGACCGGATGTCGTCGCCACCGAAGCCGTGAGGCGGCGCGTCAGGACTTCGCGACGAGGGCGAGCAGTTCGCTGGCGCGCACGAACTTGAAGCCCTGGTTGCGCAGCGCCAGCACCGCGTCGAGTTTGGCCAGCACCTGCTGGCTGGCGTTGGCGAGCGAACGGTCGAAGTCGTGCAGCAGCACGACGCCGCCGCCAGCCTTCTGCAGTTCAGCCGCGAGTTCGGCCGGCGACTTGTCGACACCGAGGCGCGCGTCGAAACCGTCGTGCGTCCACATCACGACCGGCGTGCCCTGGCGGCGCACGTAGAGCATCGACAGCAGGTTCAACTTGCCAAACGGTGGCCGGAACGGAATGCGGCGCACTTCGCGACCGGTTACGTCGCGCAAGCGCCGCCAACCGTCGCGCGTGTCGAGCACGCCGGTCCACGGCAGCGACCACCAATGGTGCACGTGCCGATCGCCGTGCGAGCCGATCTCGTGACCACTCTGCAGCAGGTCCTCGACGACGTCCTCGTTGCCGCGCACGCTGCTGGCCAACAGGAAGAACGTCGCCGGCACGCCCGCTTCCGCCATGCGGCCGCTGACCAGCGGCGTCAGCAACCGTCCAGGCCCATCGTCGAACGTGATCGCGATCGTCTTGTGCTTGCGGCAGGTGGCCGCCAGCGCCCGCTTCTTGCCCTGCAGCCACAACCGCGGCAGCACCCAGTAGGCCGCAACGACGGCGGCTCCGACCAGGGCATAGGGTAGATACTGCATGCGGCTCCGGCGGCGACGATACGAACCGAACCGGAGCAACGCACCGACAAGACCGACAAGGTGGGTTCGTTCCGTCTCGCCCCTCCTATCGGCCGCCCCCATTCACCGACCGGAGTTCGTTGCGGCGGCCGCCCGGGGCGCTCTGGCCGCCCGAACGCCCGGTCAGCGCAGCGACTCGGTCGCCTTCACGGCAACCTTGGTTCCCTTCGGCAACAGGCGGAACAACTCGTCGATGTCGACGGCGTGCATGCGCACACAACCCATCGACGACATCGTGCAGATCGTGTGCGGGAACGGCGTGCCGTGGATGCCAAAGCCCACGTAGGTGTCGCTGAGCAGCTTGATGAAGTACTCGCCGAGGATGTTCTTCGGATGCCCGTAGGCATAGACCTGGCCGTCGGGCGCAGTCCATTCCGGCCGCGGCAGCTTGGTGTCGACGGTGAACTCGGCCACGGGCGTGCGGTCGTTCTCGCCGTGCCCGATCCAGTACAGCCGCAGCAGATGCTCGCCGAGGTAGACGGCAATGCTGAAGCTGCGCTTCTCGACCACGGTGTGCATCGCCGCCTGCGGCACCTTGATCTTCTGACCGGCCTTGATCGAGTTCGGGTTGTGGATGCGGTTCAAGATCGCCAGCGTGCCGTCTTCGACCAACAGCTTCTCGCGCCGGAACTTCGCGGCGATGCGTGCGAGGCTGTCGCCGCCGGCGATCGTGTAGCTGCGCGCGCCAGTCACGTTGGCCGGATCGCACAGCCAACGATCGACGCGCACGCGATGCTGACGCCACGTCTCGTCGACGAACTTGCGCGCCGCTTCATCGGCGAGCTCGATGCGGCCACGCAGCATCAGGTTGAGCAGCTGCGTTCCCGCCGTCATCGCTTCGGCGTCGGCCAACGCCATCGCCGCGGCGACGGCGCGCTGCGCGATGCCACGGCCTTCGGCACTGTGCAGGAAGGCGTTGTGCTGGCCGAGCACGCCGAACAACGACGGGAAATCGTCGCCGGGAACAGGCATCGCCTGCAACACGCGCTGCTTGTCGGCGGCGTTGGCGGTCGCAACGACGGCCCAGGCGGCGCCGAGCGACTCCGGAGTGCGTTGCCCGAGGCGTGCCACCAGTTCGTCGAGTCCCGCCACCGTCGGCTTCTTGGCGTTCGCATCGAGCGGCTCCTGCGGCGCGACGGCAGGCTGGCCGCCGGCGACATGGTCCAACACACTGCCGAGCGGTTGCCCGCCGGCCGGCGTGGACTGGGTGCCGTCCTTGGGCGCTGCGGCGATCGCACCGCCAGCGAACCAACCAGACCACCAACCGAACAGACCGACCAGAAGGACAACGAGAACGAATCCGCGCATGCGCCACCTCCTGCACCCATCGGGTGCTGTGCCAACCGCGATCCTGACCGGGATCGCGCCCGCGGGTGCCGGCCTCCGGTCCGCGAGGCGGGACCGTAACACGGCCGCCGATGAAATCGAGAGGCTCCGCTCCACCTGTGCCGTCGATGGAGGCCGGTTGAACCCTCAGGTTCAGGTGGGCGCCCCCCGGAGCATTTGGGTAGCGGCCGACGGCGCCGTTGCCAGCACCGCCTCCGCCTCCCGCCTGGCCCTCAGGGTCGGAGCCCGGAGAATGGTCATCGGTTCAACTTTTTGGCCCGCATGCATCTCGAACACTGCAGAGCGGAGCTTCCCGAAGACGCGGCAGTCTAGCCAACCGGCGCCGGCGAGGTAGCACCTTCTGGCGACGACTCCGACCTGGCGTCGAGCTCACGTCCAGCGGTTCTGCGCGATCGCGGCGAGCACGCGTTCGGCCGCCGCCACCGCCGCAACGCCGTCTTCGCCGCTCACCACCGGCCGACTGCGCGCGCGCACACACCGCAAGAAATCTGCCAGCTCTTCCTGCAGCGGATTGCCGGTGTCCAACGTCAGGTTCTCGACCTGCAGCAAGCCGTCGAACACGAACTTCCACAGGTCGCCCATCTGCGCCCGATCGAGCTGTTCGAGATCGAGTTTGCCGAAGTCCCAGCCCGGCGCCTTCTTCACCACCATGCCCTGCGACGTCTGGAAGTCGAGGCTCGCGTAGCCCTGCTGGCTGAACACGCGCATCTTGCGCAGTGGCTTCAACGCGACGCGGTTGGCGGTCAGGTGCGCCACCGCACCGTTCTTGAACTTGATGATCGCCGACGCCATGTCCTCGGCGGGCGTGAACACCGCACCACCGAACGCTTCGACCGACGCGATCTCGCTCTTCACCAGCGCCAGCACCAGGTCGAGGTCGTGGATCATCAGGTCGAGCACGACGCCGATGTCCGTGCTGCGGAAGCTGAACGGCGCCAGCCGGTGCGATTCGATGTAGCGCGCCGACTCGCCGATCGAAGCGATGCCGCGCAGCGCGGGATTGAAGCGTTCGACGTGGCCGACCTGCAGGATGCGGCCGTGCTGCGTCGCGAGGTCGACCAGCGCCTGGCCGTCGGCAGCGGTGCGCGCGATCGGCTTCTCGACCAGCACATCGACGCCGCCCACCAGGAAGTCGGTCGCCACCTCGCGGTGCAACTTCGTCGGCACCACCACCGACACCGCATCGACCTTGCCGAGCAGGTCGCGATGGTCGGCGAAGGCGGGCACGTTCCAGGTCGCCGTCGCGTGCGCGCGCGCCGCTTCGCTCGGATCGGCGACGGCGACGAGTTCGCAGTCGAGCCCCTGCAACAGGCGCGCGTGGTGCTTGCCGAGGTGGCCGACGCCGACGACGCCGATCCGGACTCGCTGCGGACTCACGGGATTCGACACCACGGGTTCAGGCATCGACCAGGGTGAACTTCAACTCGGCCTCGGCGACCAGTCGCCCGCCGACCTTGGCGCGCGCCCGCACGTGGCCGACCTGGGGCTTGGCCCGGATCGTCTCGACTTCGATGCGCAGCTGGTCGCCCGGCACCACGGCGCCGCGCAGCTTGACCTTGTCGATGCTCCACAGCACCGCGAGCTTGCCGGTGTTCTCGAGCTTGCGCAGCAGCAGCACGCCGGCGAGCTGCGCCATCGCTTCGAGCTGCAAGACGCCCGGCATGATCGGCTGCTCCGGCCAGTGGCCCTGGAAGAACGGCTCGTGGATGGTGACGTTCTTGATCGCCACCGCGCGCT
>SXPB01000016.1 GCA_005776475.1 Planctomycetia bacterium | reverse complement strand
TACCGCTTCGCCAACGCCGGGCGGAAGCCGACCTGTTCGCTGGCGGTGTCCGGCGCCAGCGCACTCCGCGCGGCGCAACGACACTCGATCGCCGGCGACGCGAAGCTGCCGCCCCGCACGATGCGATGGTCGCCCGCCAACTCGAGTGGCTCGGTGACCCCCTCGCGATAGCTGGCGGACGGCGCGACCAGGCTCGTGCCCGTCGCGAAGTCGGCACACCACTCGCCGACGTTGCCTGCGATGTCGAACAGGCCGAACGGATTGGCGGCCTTGCTCGCCACGCTTTCCGGCGCCGTCGTGGCGCCACCGAAGACCGCTTGCTCGGCGAGCGCCGCATCCGTGCCGCCGTTCGGAAACACCACCTGGCCGCCGCCGAGGGCCGCGAGCTCCCATTGCGCCTCGCTCGGCAGGCAGTAGCGATACTCCGCGGGCAGACGACCCGCCGCGGTTTCCCGCGCCGTCAGTCGCTCGCAGAACGCAACCGCCGCGTCCCACGTGATGCCCGTAGCCGGCAGCGTGTCGAGCGTCGTGTCGGCGCCGCTCTCGGCCGACCACGGCGTACTCTCCATCACCCGCCGCCATTGCCCGCGCGTGACCTCGGTGGTCGCCAGCCAGAACGGCTGCGTCATCTCGACCGTGTGCTTCGCTTCGTCCTCGTCGCGCATCAACCGCACGTCGAGTGTGCCCATCGCGAAACTGCGCACGGGAATCGGCACCATCGCGACTCCGGCACCCGTCACGACGCGGCGCGCCGCCGCCGGATCCGGCACGGAGCCACGCGCACCGGCCACTCCCGCGACCTGGATCGGGTGCGGCAACGACCCCGACTGCAAGCCGTGGCGGTCCGTCGCCTGCAGGCCGAGGAAGTGGTCCCCGGCGTCGAGCAACGGCACGGCGATCTCGAAACCACCCGCGACCACCTTGGCTTCGTAGCGTTCACTGCGATCGGCGGCGCGGCTCCACACCGCCACCGTCACCGCGGCGACCGTCGGCGGCACCTTGCCGCGCACGGTGCATTGGGCGCCGTCGATGATGGCTTCGTAGGGCGGTTCGTCGATCTGCAGGCCGAACAGCAGGGGCGCCTTCAGCTTGTTCTCGATCGCGCTGCAACGTTGCGCGATCGCCGCATTCGCCGGATCGAGGGCCACCGCTTCCCTGGCGGCCACGAACGCAGCGTCGATGTCGCTGGCCATCGTCTCTTCGGCACTCTTGTCGAGCGCCGCTGCCAGCATGGATCTGGCGCGCCCGTGGTCCGGCGCGTCGTCGAGCACGAGACGCAGCTTCGCGATCGCCGGCGCGAGCTGGCCGGGTTCGGGCAACAGGCGTTCGGCCTCGGCAAAGTGGTTGCGAACGCGGATCACGCGTTCGACTTCCGCCCACTCGGCGGGATCGTCGAACCAACCGGCATCGTTGCCCCACCACAACACACCGCCAACGGCAGCGAGCGTGAGCCCGGCGACCACCAGCCACTTCCTCCCACCCGCCTTGACGACCGGCGCGGTGGCTCCGGCACCGCCTTTCGACACCACGGTCGCCTTCTCGAACAGGTCGGCGCTGCGATCGGTCATGAGTTCGCCGACCCGCGTCGGCGTCTCCAATTCGACCCGGATCTTGCCCAGCGTCTCGCGCGGCGGCGGCGTCGACAGGCCGGCACTCGATGCCTGCGAACCTGCCGCCGGGTCGGCGAGCAGTTCCTCGCCCCCGCGCAGCAACGGCCGCAATGCCGCCGCCAGCGCCTTGCCATCGGCGAAGCGTTCCGCCGGGTTGCGCGCCACGCAGCGCTCGAACAATGCGTGCACTTCGCTGCGCAGGTCGGGCCGCTTGTCGCGCAACGACGGGAAGTCGCGCTCCTGCACCCGCCGCGCCACCGACGCCAACGACGACGCCTCGATGGCGTGTTCGCCGGTGAGCAGGAACCACAGCACGGCGCCGAGCGCCCACACGTCGGCGGCGGCGCTGACGTCCGACGACTCCCACTGTTCGGGCGCCATGTACTGCGGCGTGCCCATGATCCCGGATGCGAGGCTGATGCTGTTGCGGCCGACGGCGTCGTTCTTGACGAGGCCCAGATCGACGACCTTGACGCGACCGTCGGTCGCCACCAGCAGGTTGTCGGGTTTGACGTCGCGGTGCACGAGGCCGCGTGCGTGCGCCTCGCCGAGGCCGGCCGCGGCTCCGGCCACGACGGCCAACGCCTCCGCTTCACTCTGCGTGCCACGCCGCTCGACGCGCGCCCGCACGTTCTCACCGGTGATGAACTCCATCACCAGGTGGTGCAGGCCGCCTTCGCAGCCGGCGTCGTACAGGCGCACGATGTTCTGGTGGTTCAACTGCGCGGCGACGCGCGCTTCGCGCAGCAAGCGCTGCACGAACATCGGGTCCTCGTCGGCGAGCGACGGCTTCAACACCTTCACTGCACAATCGACTTCGAGCACGGCGTGCTGGCCGCGATAGACGACGCCCATGCCGCCCTGGCCGACCTTCGCGAACAGGGCGATCGAGTTGATCACCTTGTAGCCGGCGATCGTGGGCAGCGAACGCAGCAGCGGATCGGAGAGC
>SXPB01000172.1 GCA_005776475.1 Planctomycetia bacterium | reverse complement strand
TTGGCCACGCGGCGAGAAGCCTTCGAGCGCCGGGTTCTCCTCGTGCGCCTCCGGCCACTTCAGGTGTTCCGCCGGATGTTTGGTCAGGAAGCGAGCGTGGTCCTCGCACGCGAGCGACGCCTCGGCATCGAGTTCGGTGACGGGCAGGCCGGCGAACTTGCCGTCGGTCGGCTGCTGGTCCTCGCCCCATGTGAAGGCGAGGTTGGTGCCGCGCACCGCGTTGAGGCGGTCGAGCACGGCCATCTCTTCCTTGCTCGGCCGCTCCGGCGTCAGCGGCGGGCCATAGCCGGTGCCGAACGCGACACCGGAGTCACCGCGCGCCCATTCGCGCCATTCCGCCTCGACTTCCTGCAGCTTCTTGCCGAATTGCTTTTCACCGATCTCGTTGATCTCTTCGAGCGTGAGGGTCTTCTTCGCCGGGTCGGGCAGCGCCAGGAAGTAGCCGAGCCACTTGTCTGGATAGGCGGCCACCACCCACGTCATGAAGCTCCACGACTTCAGGCGACAGTCGTTGCGGAAGCGCGACAGCTTCTCGCGGGGCACCTGATCGAGCGCCCAATCCTGGTTCGACACCGCCTGGTCGCGCACGGCGCGCAGCCACCAGTTGGTCTGGTCGGGCAGCTTGAGTTCGCGGTCGGTGATGGAGCCTTCCGGATCCGCGCCGTAGCGGGTCACACAGGTGTACTGCATGTACCACGTCGCCATGTGCAGCAGGCCTTCGCCGAGACCCTCGTTGCGGCCGTAGGCCAGGCCGTACTGGAACGTCGTGCCAATCATCGAGTCGTGGATCTGCACCGGGGCCAGCATCGCTTGCACGATCGCGGAGCCCTCCTTCGACAACCAGTTGTTATTGCGGAAGCGCATCGCGTCCGCCAACGACTTGGACGACTTCTCCCAAATGTGCGGGTTGGCCTTCAGGAACTCCTCGCGCTCACGCGGGGTCCAGACGAAGCACCGCACCTGGAACACCTGGGCGGCATTCTCCACGAAGCGCAATCGCTTGGCGTTGTCAGCGCCGAGCAGGTAGACGCCGAACTCGATCGCGCGCTCGCCCCACTTCACCGCGTCGTTGGCGTTCTTCTGCTCGCCGCGCACCCACACCGTGAAGTGTTCGGACTTGGCGCCGTGGATGTTGAAGTTCGGCTTCTTCATCCAGTCCGGCGCGGCGTCGGCGAAGGCGCTCAGCTCGGCCGGCATCTTGTCCTGCGGCAGCTCCTCGACCGGGTAGTCCTTCTTCGCCAGCGTGACCGCGAAGGTCTCGATCTCCTTCATCTTGATCGCGAACGCGATCTGCGGGTCGGTGCCGAAGAACCCGGGCCCCTGCTTGTAACCAAGGGCGAGGTTGGCCTCCTTGTCCATCGCGTTGTAGTAGATGGCCTTCTCGAAGTGCCAGGCCGCGCGCGTGGTGTTGCCGGCCTCTTTCAGCTTGAGCGCGAACTTGCGGTGCAGTTCGCCGAGCTTGGTCGCGGTCTTGGCCCATTCGTCCATGACCTTCCAACGGCCTTCGTAGGTCGCCTTGTCGACCCACTTCTTGCGCTTCTCAACCGGCAGCTCGACCCAGGCGTCCTTCTCCTTGCGGAAACCGAGTTCGCTGCGCGCCTGGCTCTGGTTGCCGTCGTACTGCAGGCACAGGTCGTAGGCTTGCTTGGCGCGCTGGCCGACCTTCTGCGACTTGGCGACGTTGGCGAAGTTCGACAACGTGCTGACGCACATGCGAGCGAGGTCCGCCTCTTCTTTGGCGAACGCGTCCTGCGCCCGCAGCGGTTGCAGGCCCGCGAGCCACGCGAGCAGACAGAGAATGGGAAGGGTGCGCAGAGTCTTCGTCATCGGATGTGGGCCAGGGGCCGTTTGCGGCGGCAGAGTCTACGGACCGCCCCGCTCCAGCGCAGTCAGTTCGCCTAGGATCCTTGCCGCGGCCGACCCGCCCGCCACTACCCCCGCCCACCGAGGGCTCAGCGCATTTGCACGTAGGTGCCGCCGGCGTCCTTGGCCAGCCATTCCAGCACCTCGAGGTTGCCGCCGATCGCGATCGTGTGGATCTTGATCCGCCGGTGCTTGTTCCAGAAGGCGACATCCTCGCGGATCCGGTGCGGGTCGATCACTTCGCCGTTGGTCGGCTCGCCGTCGGACATCAGGAAGATCGTGTCGACGTCCTTGTCCTCGAACGCCTGCTTCACCGAGTCGTAGAGGTTGGTGGCGCCGTTGGCACCGAGCCGTTCGATCCAGTCCAGCGCCTCCTGCCGGCTCTGCGCCGTGTTGACGCCGATGCCTTCCTTCTGCCAGCGCGCGACGCTGCTCGAGAAGGTGAAGATGTTGAACAGGGTGCCCGGCTCCAGGTTCTTGATCGCCTGCGCCAGCTCTTGCTTGGCGACGTCGATGCGGGCAGCGCCGCGCTTGCCGACGTAGCGGCCGTGCATCGACTCGAGCATCGAGCCCGACACGTCCATGATGAAGATGACGCGCTGCGACTCGACCTTGAGGCCGAAGAACTTCGCCGTCGTCGTGGTGCGCGCCGCCAACCGGCGCCGCTCGCGTTCGGCGGTGGCCTTGTCGAGGTCCTTCTCGCTGGCGATAGCGAACGTCGCCGCGGCCTCCTTCCACCAGGCCTGCCACTTCACTTCGTCTTCTTCGAACGCTTGCGCGGTCAGCTCCCACAGCGCTTCGGCGATGCGCTTCTTCATGCGGCCCGTCTCCTTGGACAGCCGCGCGACCAACGTGCCGACCGATTCCTTGTCCTTGATGCCCTGCAGCGCCTCGATCGCCGCAAACCGTGTCGACCAGTCTTCGTGTTCGAGCGCGACCAGCACCGTCGCCGTCTGCCGCTTGTCGCGAGCTGCTCCGAGCACCGACACCGCCGCGTTGCGCACTTCGCGGTCGGCGTGCGTGCAGAACGCGCCCAGCTCCTTCAGCCACGCGCTGGAGTAGCCTTCGATCGCGGTGATCGCTTCGAGCGCGAGGCGGGCATCGCCAGCGCGTTTGCCGACCAACAGCTTCTTCAGCTCCGGCAGCGAATCGCGATCGCGGCGGCTGCCGAGCACCTGCGCGGTGGCGCGGCGCACTTCGAGTTCATCGTCGGCGAGACCCTTGCGGATCGCGCCAACGACCTTCGGATCCATCACCTTCTCGGTGGCGAGCAGCGCGAACACCTTCTCGTGCGGCTTACCCTTGCCGATCAGTTTGACCATGCGCTTGTTGGTCGGTTCGTCGTCGAGCCCGGCGATCAGTTGCGCCATGCGCAACCGCAGGTCGTCCGGCGTGACGTCGCGCTTCTTGGCCAGTTCGAGGAACGTGCCGACGGCCTTGCTGCGGGTGCGCTCGCACAGGATGCGGGCGGCATCGGCGCGGTCGACGCCCGGGAAGTCGACGCGGTCGAGCAGCCATTCGGCCATCTCGGCGGTGCGCGGCATCGACTTCTGCGCCATGAAGTTGAGCAGCGCGCGCCGGATCTTCGGGTCGATCTCGCGCTTCAAGCCTTCGACGATGTCGTTCTCGCCGAGGTACTGCATCGCGCCCTGCACGGCGAGCTGGCGGATGGTGTTGAACTCGGGCGGGGCGATGTCGCCCTTCGCGTTCTTGCGTTGCTCCTGCTTGAGGTTCCACAGGTGCGAGTACCAGGCGACGTCCTCAGCGGACGCCAGCTTGACGTGCTCGCGCATCGCCGGCTCGCGCAGCGTGTCGGACACTTCGGCTTCGACGATCTTCCGCAGCAGCTGCTTGCCGAGGGTCGCCGACTTGCCGAGGCCCGCGATCGCCAGGATGCGGACCTCGTCCGGGGTCTCGGCATCGCCGGCGATGTTGGCGAGCTTGTCGAGCACCGGCTGCTCCGCTTCCGGCAGCGCCGCGAAGTTCTGCAGGCCGCGTGCGACCTCGCGCCGGTAGAGCACCGTGGTCATCACGTCGTAGGCCTGGATCAAGCCCATCGCCGCTTCGCGGCTGCGCACGCCGGCGATCTTCTCGATCAAGGCGAACTCGGCGTCGTCCTTCTTGGCGAGCAGGTCCTTGATCCAGACGGCAACGCCGTCCTGGGCCGCGGCCGCGGTGGTGAACAGGAGTACGAACGACAGGCTGCGAGCGATCGACACCAACGCACCTCGACTGGGGGCCGGCTCCGGCGAAGCACCGGGACGGCAGGATCGTCGAAGCGGCGCCGCGGGGCGTCAAGCTGCGAAGTGCGTTGCTCCGGCGGCGAGGGCTCGCAATGCCATGCCTGCGGGTTCCGCCCGTGCTCGCCTCCGGTCAAATGCCCGCGTTACGGGCCCGCAACCCCTCGTACAGCTTCGCGTGTTCGAGCAGGATAGACAGCATGCCGGAGCGCACGCTGTCCGAGTTCAAGGCCTGGGTGCTCATCACGGAGTGTGCGTCCATGGCACTCATGATCGCCAAGAGAAGCTCCCGCCCGAGGTCGGGCGACGCGGCGAACTGCTGCTTGCTGTTGTTCGCGGCCTGCACCTGCAGCGTCGTCGACTCCAACAACTTGGTCCGTATGACCTCCTGCACATAGACCAGCTTGTCGTTCTCGGTGACCTCGCCTTCGAACAGTTCGTTGACCTTGGCGATGATCTCTTTGAGCGCAGCCTTCTGCTTGTCGCGCACGGCCCCACTGCCGGCCTCGCCGATCGGTTCGAGCTGCGGCGCATCGCCGTCGCGCAGGACCAACGGTTGCACGCCGCGATTCTTCAAGGAATGGTGCGTCAGGCGGACCTTCGACAGGTCGACGCCTGGCCGCTCGCGTCCGAACTCGAGCAACGGGATCAGGCGCCGGTAGAAGATCGTCCGCTTCTCCACCGCCGTGCTGCCGAAGTCGAACACCTGCGACAGGAACGTGTAGAGCCGCAGGTACGAACCCATGTCGGCCCGGAACAGCAGCAGCGCGTCCATAGCGTCCTGCGCCGCCTTCTCCGCCACAGCCTCGGCAAGCGCCTGCGCCGCCACCCGCGCCTGTTGCGCTTCCTGGTAGCGCTTCATCAACCGATCGGCCACCGGCTCGATCGCGACCTCCAGTTCCGACTGCCGCGCGCCTGCCCGCAGCTCGACCTCGACCACGCGTTCGACCTCGTAGGAGTCGTAGCAGCCGCTCGCGTCGAGCTTGCTGCGCAGGTCGTAGACGAGGTTCGGATCCGTGGTCGTCGCCAGCTCGGCGGTCTCGTAGTAGGTCTTGAACGCCAGCAGCACGTCGGCCGGCTCGTTGACGAAGTCGAGCACGGAGGTGGTGTCCTGGCCCGGATGCGCGCGATTCAACCGCGACAGCGTCTGCACCGCCTGGATCCCGGCGAGCCGCTTGTCGACGTACATGCCGCACAACCGCGGCTGGTCGAACCCTGTCTGGAACTTGTTCGCG
>SXPB01000015.1 GCA_005776475.1 Planctomycetia bacterium | reverse complement strand
CGTTCACGCCGGCACCCGCTGCGTCGACGCGCACGGCGGCGGATGGAACGTTCACGCTGCGGGCCACGGGCGAGCAGTGTTACGTGCTGGCGCGCGCGCCGGGCGCGATCAGCGAGTACGGCGTGTTCGGTGACCTCGATCGCCGCACGCGGGTCGATGGGTTGGCGTTCCGCTTGCAGCCGGTGGTCGAACAGCGCGGTGTGTTGCTCGACGCCGAGGGCAAGCCGGTGCCCGACTTCGCGTTCGGTTCTTACCGTGGCGGCGCCTACTCCGCCGATCGCATGCTGCGCGTGCCGGGCTTCCGTCGCGTCGAACTGCCGCATCTCGACGTTCGCACCGACGCCCACGGCGCGTTCGCGGTGCAGGCGGCGGCCGATTCGAAGTACCTGTGGGAAGTGCAACATCCGCGGCATGCGATGTTGCGCCTGTCGCATCGTGCCGCCGATGGGCCGGTCGAACTGCGCATGGAACGCGGCGGTGTGCTCGGCGGCGTCGTGTGGTTGCCGAACGGAGCACCGGCGGTCGGCGCCGAAGTCGAAGTGGCCGACTGGCCGCGCCGCAAGGCCGTGTGCGATGCGCAGGGACGATGGGATGTCGCGGGCGTGGCGATGCGCAAGGACCTGTGGCTGAGCATCACGCATGCCGATGCCGCTCTGTTCTGCACGCTGGTGCCGAAGGTGTCGACGACGCTCGAAACGCGCCTCGAAGCCCCGCACGTGCTGGCCGGCCGACTCGTCGATACGGCTGGCCACGGCCTCGCCGATCGCGAACTGCGGTTGGTCGGCGATCGCGAACTCAAGACCGACTTCACTTACCAGGAGCCGTGCACGTGGGAGTTCTTGCTCGGGCGCAGTCGCCTGCGCACGGGGCCCGATGGCGCCTTCCGCGCCGAAGGTCTCTACGCCAGTCGCTTTCGCATCGAGTTGAAGTTGGCGGACGGCAGCTTCGTGGTGCTGCAAGAAGTGCGTTCGGGCATCGACGGTCTGCAGCTGCAGTACATCGACACCACTGCGGTGCTGCGCGGCAAGGTGCTCGATGCGACGACGGGCGCGCCGATCGAAGCCGGCACGCTGCATGTGATGCGCAGCGACGATGGCGGCAGTTCGTGGTTAGGCCACTCGGTGCCGTTCACTGCGCCGGGCGGCGAGTTGACGGTTGCGGGAATTGGCAGCGGTCTCGTGCGGCTCGACGCGACGGTGCCCGGTTATGCCAAGCTGGAATCGGCGGCGCGCACGCTGGAGTCGGGCGAGCAGCGCTGTGACCTGATGCTCTATCCGATCCGCGAACTCGTCGTCGAAGCGTGGTCGAACGGCGCGCCGGCCGATGGGCGCGTGTCGGTGCGCACGACGGACGGGCAGACCGTGATGCTGTGGGTGGGCGGGCCGAGCTACGGGCACTTGGATCTGGTCAACGGGCGGGTGCGACTCGATCGCATGCCGGCGCGGCCGATCGTCGTCACGTTGGTGCGTGGCGGCGAAGAGAACGTCGAGCGCACGATCGATCTCACGACACCGCCGGCCGAGCCGTTGGTCTTTGATCTCGATGGCGCCGGTGCGCCGCCGGTGCTGCGGTTTGGCTTGCTGGTGCGGACGAGTGCGCGCGACTTCGATGCGACGCGCTGGCAGGGACCGCTCGACGCCGCGGCGATGCTCGACGTCGAACGCACGGCGGCGTTGGCGTTGCCGGTCGGCGAAGTCGTGGTGACGTTCCAGAACGACGCGGGCAAGGTGCTCGCGACCGGTCGGATCAAGGTGCGCGATGGCCGCTATGAAACCTGGATGAACTATCCGGGCGGCAACGGCACGGGGCTCACCGGGCCCGAGGCGACGCTGGATGTCCGGTTGCGCACGCACGGCGTCACGCTGACGACGGCCTGCGAAGGGTTCCTGCCGGTGACGCGCAAGTTGCTGCCGCACGAGATCGACGCGAACGGCGCCGCATTCCTGCTCGTGCTGCCGGCGAAGTGAGCGGCGCGCGCGGCGGCTGCGAAGTTGCGATTAGCCGAGCGCCTTCTCGATCGCGGCGAGCAGCGTGGGATCGTCGGGCGTCACCGTCGGTTCGAAGAACGCGAGCACGTTGCCGTCGCGGCCGATCAGGTACTTGCCGAAGTTCCAGCCCGGCAGCTTGCCGGTGGCCTTCTGCAGGAACGCATAGATCGGGCTCTGGCCGGGGCCTGCCTTCGTCTGCACCTTCGCGAACATCGGGAAGTCGATGGCGTACTTCGTCGTGCAGAACGTGCGGATCTCCGCCGGCGTGCCGGGCTCCTGCGCGCCGAAGTCGTTGCTCGGGAACGCGAGCACTGCGAACCCCTTCGCCTGCTTGCTCGCGTGCAGCTTTTGCAGGCCGGTGTATTGCGGCGTCAGCCCGCAGGCGCTGGCGACGTTGACGACCAGCGTGACGTTGCCGCGGTGGGCGCCGAGGTTGGCGGCGGTGGCGTCGAGCGAAGGTGCGGACAAGGCGTAGAAGCTCATGTGCCGCAGGCTAGTGGGCGAGCGGGGCCTGGCTCAACTGCCGTCGCCGACGTTGCGCGTGCCTGTGCGCGCCGCCACACTGCTCGGCCTCATGAGCGCGAGCCAGCCTGCCACGAAGCACTACCCCGAAGTTCCCGCCGCCGCGAACTTCCCGCAGATCGAGAAGGACGTGCTCGCCCGCTGGCAAGCCGAAGGCACGTTCGCGCGGTCGATCGAACAGCGCGCCGCGGGTGCCAACGAATACGTGTTCTACGACGGCCCGCCGTTCGCCAACGGCCTGCCGCACTACGGGCACCTGCTGACCGGCTTCGTGAAGGACGTGGTGCCGCGCTACTGGACGATGCGCGGGCGGCGCGTCGAACGGCGCTTCGGATGGGACTGCCACGGTCTGCCGGCCGAGATGGAAGCGGAGAAGGAACTCGGCCTGTCGGGCGCCGCTGCCGTGCAGTCGATCGGGCTCGAGAAGTACAACGACGCGTGCCGGCGCAGCGTGCAGCGCTACACCAACGAGTGGCGCAGCTACGTGACGCGGCAGGCGCGCTGGGTCGACTTCGACCGCGACTACAAGACCATGGACCTCTCCTACATGGAGAGCGTGCTGTGGGCGTTCCAGGAGCTGCACAAGAAGGGACTCGTCTACGAAGGCCAGCGCGTGATGGCGTACTCGTGGTCGCTGCAGACGCCGGTCAGCAACTTCGAGACGCGCATCGACGACGCGACGCGGCCGCGCCAGGACCCGGCGATCACCGTCGCGTTCACGCTGCAGGCGCGGCCGGGTGATCCGGGGCCGCTGCAGATTCTCGTGTGGACGACGACGCCGTGGACGCTGCCGAGCAACCTCGCCCTCGCGGTCGGGCCCGAGATCGACTACGCGATCGTGCAGAAGGGTGACGTTCGTTACGTCGTCGGGGCCGCGTCGATCGCCGCCTACAAGAAGGAACTCGACGGCTTCGACACGGTCGCGACGCTGAAGGGCAAGGACCTCGTCGGCCGCACCTACGAGCCGCTGTTTCCCTACTTCCGTGGCCGCGCGAAGTGCTTCCGCGTGCTCGGCGGCGACTTCGTCGACACCGCCGAGGGCACCGGCGTCGTGCACATGGCGCCGGGCTTTGGCGAGGACGACCAGATGGTCTGCGAGGCGAACGGCATCGAGCTCGTGTGTCCGGTCGACGAACGCGGCCGCTTCACCGCCGAGGTCCCGGAGTGGCAGGGCACGCTCGTGTTCGACGCCAACAAGGACATCATCAAGGTGCTGAAGGAACGCGGCGTGCTGCTGCGCCACGTCACCTACGAGCACAACTACCCGCACTGCTGGCGCACGCGCGAGCCGCTGATCTACAAGGCGATCCCGGGTGCGTGGTTCGTCAAGGTCACCGCGATCAAGGATCGCATGATCGCGCACAACCAGACGATCCGCTGGTTGCCGGAGCACATCCGCGACGGCCAGTTCGGCAAGTGGCTCGAGAACGCTCGCGATTGGTCGATCTCGCGCAATCGCTTCTGGGGCGCGCCGATCCCGGTCTGGAAGAGCGACGACCCCAAGTTCCCGCGCGTCGATGTCTACGGTTCGATCGCCGAACTCGAACGCGACTTCAAGGTGAAGGTCACTGACCTGCACCGGCCGTTCATCGATTCGCTGACGCGGCCCAACCCAGACGACCCGACCGGCAAGTCGACGATGCGGCGCGTGCCGGAAGTGCTCGATTGCTGGTTCGAGTCGGGCTCGATGCCGTTCGCACAGGTGCACTACCCGTTCGAGAACAAGCAGTGGTTCGAGAGCCACTTCCCGGCCGACTTCATCGTCGAGTACGTCGCGCAGACGCGCGGCTGGTTCTACACGCTGGTGGTGCTGGCGACCGCGCTGTTCGACAAGCCGCCGTTCCAGAACGTGATCTGCCACGGCGTCGTGCTCGACGAACACGGCCAGAAGCTGTCGAAGTCGCTGCGCAACTACCCGGACCCGATCGAGCTGTTCGAGAAGACCGGTGCCGACGCGCTGCGGTGGTTCCTGCTCAGCTCGCCGATCCTGCGCGGCGGCGATCTGCAGATCGCCAAGGACGGCAAGCAGATCCAGGAAGTGGTGCGGCTGGTGCTGAACCCGATCTGGAACGCCTACTACTTCTTCACCCTCTACGCGAACGCGGACGGCGTGAAGGCGAAGCTGCGCGGCGACCAGACCGCGGTGCTCGATCGCTACGTGCTCGGCAAGACGCGCGTGATGGTCGAGACCGTGCAGGCGCGCATGGACGACTACGACCTGGCGGGTTCGTGCCAGGTCATCCTGCAGTTCATCGACGCGCTCAACAACTGGTACATCCGTCGCAGTCGCGAACGCTTCTGGGGCGAGACCGGGCCGGCCGATCGGCAGGACGCCTACGACACGCTCTACACCTGCCTCGTCACGCTGTGCCAGGCAGCGGCGCCGCTGCTGCCGATGTTGAGCGAGAAGGTCTGGACCGGACTCACCGGCGGCACGTCGGTGCACCTCGCCGACTGGCCGGACGTGTCGAAGCTGCCGGCGGACGCGGCGCTGGTGGTGCAGATGGATCGCCTGCGCGATGCCTGTTCGGTCGGGCTGTCGCTGCGCGAGGCGAAGAAGCTGCGCACGCGGCTGCCGTTGCCGGCCGTCACGCTCGCGGGTGCCGATGCGGCGCGCATGCAGCCGTTCGTGCATCTGCTGCAGGACGAGTTGAACGTGAAGCAGGTGTCGTTCGCGAGCGACGTCGGCGCGTTCGGTTCGTTCCGGCTGCAGATCGATGCGAAGGCGCTCGGGCCGAAGCTCGGGCCGAAGATGAAGGACGTGCTGGCGGCGACGCGCTCGGGTGCGTGGAAGCTCGTCGGCGAGCGTGCCGAGATCGGCGGGGCGGTGCTCGAGAAGGGCGAGTTCGTGCTGCAGCTCGTGCCGAAGGAAGGCTTCGTCGCGGCGGCGCTGTCGACCAACGACGTGGTGCTGGTGCTCGACACGGCGGTGACGCCGGAGCTCGAAGCCGAAGGCGTGCGCAACGACTTCGTGCGGCTCGTGCAGCAGGCGCGCAAGGACGCGGGCCTGCACGTCAGCGATCGCATCGTGCTCGCCTTCGAAGCCGACGCCGAAACGACGGCCGTGCTCACGCAGAACGCCGACTACATCAAGGCGCAGGTGCTGGCGACGACGTTGACGCCGCAGCAGCCCCTAGGCGACGACGCGGTCGCTGGCAAGGTTGGCAGCGGCGACGGCAAGCCGGTGCGCATTCTGGTGCGCAAGGCCTGAGTTCCCTGGCGAGGTTCGCCGAGTGGGAGGGCGTTCGGCGCCGCCCGCAAGGACCCGCTGCCGTGGCGCGGCAGGAGTCAGTTGACGTCGATCACGCAGGGCGTGCTGATGTTCAGCAAGGACGAGTTGTTGGCAGCGTCGAAGCCGATGCTCTGGAACATCAACTTGCCGCTCCACCCGACCGGAATCGTCGGCGTGTTGAAGAAGTGGAAGCCATTCACCGTGGCACCGAAGTTCCAGAGCGTGAAGCCGAGACAGTACCACTCCGGGAACAGGTTCTGCCCCGCGCTGATCGCCGGTGCGATCGTGCTGGGGACGACGTCGACCCAAGTGAACACATAGTCGAACTCCCCGCCCACGTGCACGGTCGTCCCCGGACCACCGCCCAGGGAGTAGTTCAGTTGGTGCGCGAGCGGTTCGAGCACGAATCGCTCCGTCGTGCCGAGCGCCAGGGCGTTCACGTAGCTCGCCGGGCCCACGTTGGCGAGCTGCTGTGCGATGCCGAGCGGGGTGCCGTTCTGGATGAACGGCGACTGCCACCCCAGTTGCCCGCACGGGCTCTGGGCCGCCTGACCGAGGGCAATCGTGCTCGCCACACTGCCGCCGGTCATCGTCTCGGTCGTGAACCAGAACGTGGGTACCAGCACCGTGCCGCAAGCGGAGGCCGTGGTGATCGAGGAGCCTGGGCCGTGGTAGATCTCGAGGCTCTCCAGGTCGCCGGCGGTAGTGATGGGCGCACCGGTGTTGTCGGTGAGACCGCTGTTCGCCACGTGAAAGTCGACGAGGCCTTCGGTCAGGATGACGCGGGCACTGTTCGGCAAGACACTTGCGACTCGGTAATCACCGAGGCCGACGTAGGTGACTGCCGAATCGGGGATCATCAGCAGATCGCCGTCGGGAACCCAATTGCCCGGCGAACAGGCGAGGTTGCACACGATGTCGGTATCGAGCGAGAAGTAGATGCCGATCCCCGGTTCGTAAGCGAACGCATCGACATCGATTGGCGTGGCAGCCGCCAAACCCAACGCCATGTTGAACCGCTCCCGGCTCATCAGGATGTCGACCGTGCCGTTGACGTGGATGCGACCGACATCGCCTGGCCGCAGTTGTCCGGTGCCGGAGATGACGTTGCCCATCGCTGCCGACGGCGACCAGTAGATCGCCCTGGGGTTCGGCGCGACCTTGGCAGTCGAGCTGGTCTGCAAGGCCCATCCGACTTGCAGCGCGTCGATCGCGCCGAACAGGCTCGGGTTCCAGTACTGGCCGTCGCCATTCTCGTCGCCGGCCATCACGTGCAGGCAGGTGCGCGGCGACCACTTGCCGATGGTGGGGCCGTTCGGGCAACCGGGCGGCAAGGGCAGGAACGCGATCTCGTTGGGATGCAGGACCTGCAGCGGTCCGCCGGCCGTCGTGATGGTGTTCTCGGGTTGACTGAAGGTCAGCAGGGCCCCAGGAACTTGCGCCGTCGCGCCGGCGACCAGCAGGCAGCAGAGCAGAAGGGATGGAAGTGGTGGATTCATGGCACGGACCGCGGTGAGGCTTGCAGCGATCAGGCCGCACGGATCCACGTCGAATCCGCGTTGCCACCAGTCGCCGGCAAGCTCCCGGTCGACCGTCTGCCTTCCCCATGGCGGGCTGATCCGCGATTTGGACAAGAAATCCGGCCGGGCGCCGCTTCGGTCGGAGTCGATGGACTCGACTGCGTCACGCGGGCGGGGTTGCTGCGTCGCGCCCCGGCGGCTCCAATTCGGCAGGCCGCCAACCATGCAAATCGATCGACTTGGCGAGGATCCTGCGGGCGAGTTCGCGACGCTCTACGAGCGGGTGGCCCCGGCGCTGTGCGTTTGGGCGATGCGTCATGTCGGCCGCACCCTGCAGGAACGGGTCGAGGTCGGGGATGTCCTGCAAGAGATCTGGCTGCGGGCCCTGGTCCTGAAGTCCGGGTTCTCGGGCGATGCCGTGGACTTCCGGCGGTGGATCTTCGGGATCGCCAAGAAGCTCTTGCTCGAAATCGCGCGCCACGTCCGCCAGGCGCAGCGGGTGCAGATCGGCGAGGGTCGCACGACCCACCTTCATGAACTCGACAACGTCTCGGCGAAGGTCACGGCGCTGACCCAGAGAATCGCTCGCGACGACGGGATCCGCCGGTTCCGCGAGTACCTGCTGGCACTCCCTTCCGAGGACCAGGACCTGGTGTCGTACTGCGGCCTCGAGAGCTGCACCGTCGCCGTCGCTGCTCGCAGGATCGGCATCGGCTTCGATGCGGCGAACAAGCGCTGGCAGCGTCTGCGGCAGCGGTTGGCCGAGGACGGACAAGGCCATGACTGGCTCGCCTGACCCGGGTCAGGATGCCGGCGAGGTCTTCGACTTCGTCAGCATGTTCCTCGCCGACCGAGCGGCCGGCCGCGCGGCGCCGTTGGCCCACTACCTCGAACGATTCCCGGGCCTGCAAGCCGAGGTCGCGGCCGAGTATGCCCAGCTGGTGGGGCCCGCCGACACGGGCCTGGTCCCGCTGCGGCGGATCGGACCCTATCGCATCCTTGAGCAACTCGGCAGCGGCGGGCAGGGCACGGTGCTGCTGGCCGAAGACACCCGCCTCGGACGGCGCGTCGCCCTGAAGATCCTCGCTCCACATCTCGATTTCGTGTCGAGCGACCGGTTGGCGCGATTCCGCCGCGAAGCCGAGGTCCTGAGCCAACTCGATCACCCGGCCATCTGCGCGGTCTACGAGGCCGACGCTTGCGATGGGGTGCCGTTCTTGGCGATGCGCCACGTCGACGGGCGGACCCTGGCTGCGATCCTCGGCGAACGGCGTGCGGCCGCGGACCTGCCGCGCACGCGGGCCCAGCTGCACGAGGTGATGGGGTGGATCGAGACCTGCGCCCGGGCGGTGCACGAGGCCCACGAACAGGGCATCGTGCATCGCGACATCAAGCCCGGCAATCTGATGATCACCGAGCAAGGACAGCCGGTGCTGCTCGACTTCGGCCTCGCGCGACAGGACACCGGCGTCGACACGGCCATCACGCAGCCTGGCGACGTCGTCGGCACGCTCGCCTACATGGCTCCCGAACTGCTGTCAGGCAAGCCGGGCCGGGTCGACCGACGGGCGGATGTCTATGCGCTCGGCGTGATGCTCCATGAGTGCCTGACTCTGCAGCTGCCGTTTGCGGCGGCGACTCGGACCGCGCTCTGGCGCGCCATCGAATGCGGCGACGCCGTCGATCCGCGCAGCCTGAATCCGGCGCTGCCGCGGGAGCTCGTGCACGTCGTGCGTACCGCGATGGCGGCGGCCGTGGGCAATCGCTACGCCACGGCTGCGGACCTGGCGGATGACCTCGAACGGGTGCGCACACGCCAGCCGATCCGAGCGCATCGGGTGCCGGTTTCGCGCCGCGCCATGCTGTGGCTGCAGCGCCATCCGACGCTGGCGTTCGGCATCGCCGCGCTGCTGGTCCTGGTCGTCGTGCTGTCGGTGGCGTTGGAACGAGTGTCGGCCAACGAACGCGCCGCGATTGCCTTGAACGCGGCCTTGCAAGCGAAGAACGTCGAGGCGGATGCCGCCACGGCGTTGAAGGGCCTGCTGGCGGCGGCCGATCGCTCGCCGCGAACCGACCTCCGCAACGCGATGTTGCGGGTGCTCGACCAGTGCAGCCTCGCCTGGCAGGTGCCCCGAGAGATCGTCAACAGTGCGTACCTCAACTACGTGCCGCCACCGCCGGCTCTGGATGTGCGCGGTCGTTACGTGGCGCTCGGGACCGCGATGGGTGTCGTCGACCTGCGCTCGGCGGCGACCGGCGAACGGGTGGTCGAGCGTCGGCTGGGCGATGGCTCGATCCACGGTCTGACTTTCCTTCCGAACGGCAGTCTCTGCGCGACGACCGCAGGTGGCGTGCATTTCATGTCCGGCACCGATCTGCAGCCATTGCCGGCCTGGTCGCTGCCATCGGTGGGGCTGGGGGCAGCGATCGCCTTCAACCGACGCGGCGACACCGTTGCCATCGCCTGCGATCAGCAGCTCTGCCTCGTCGGGTTGGCCGATGGGGTGCGGCGGGAGATCGATCTCGGCGAGCCCGCGACCAAGCGACGGGTGTTGTTCTCCGCGGACGGTTCCCAGGTCGCGGTGCTGGGCGAGGTCGATTGTGTGGACCCGCACGGCTGCAACCGTCTCTGGATCGTGGACGTCGCGAACCAAGCGGTCGTTCGGGCAGTGCGGGCGACCGAAGAGATGCTGTGGATCGCCTGGCATCCGACCGAGAACGTGTTGGCGGTAGCCCACAACGCCGGGTTGGTGGAAGTGGTGCGCGCGGGGGAACCTCTGGCCTTGTTCTCGCAGCGCTGTGCCCAGGAGGTCAATTGGTGCGATTTCGACCCGACCGGCGAGCTGCTGCTGATCCCCGCGGTTCGCGATACCGCCCTGTGGCGATGGGCTGCCGCCCAACCCACCGTGGCGCGGCGTCTGGTGCACCCGTCCGAACGCACGGTCGGCGCGGGTTGCTTCGATCCGGTGCGACAGCTGTTGGCGATGGTGTTGCGCGACGGCTCGGTGGTGATCTGGTCAACTGCGGACTGGCAGCCCCTGCGGCACTTCCAGAAGCGCGTGCGCGATGTGCGCTCGCTGCAGTGGCATCCGCCGTCAGGCATGCTGCTTTGCGCCGACCTGGACAATCTGTCGGCGTGGTATGCGGGTGCGCGTCCGCATGCGCCGGAGTTCTGGGGGCATCAGGACGCGGTCACCAGTGTCGCGATGCATCCCGACGGGCGGCGCGTGCTGACCGGTTCGCGCGATCGCACGGTGCGCCTGTGGTCGCTGGACCAGCCGGGCCCGGTGCTGGTGCTGCCGAACGATGCGCCGGTGCGCCGGGCCCTGTTCGCCCCGGATGGCGCGCGCATCGTAACGCTGCTCGAGGGCTCCGGCTTGCGCGTCTCTGACCTGCGGACGGGCGAGTTCGTCGGGGAGCTGCGTGGGCACGACGGTGAAGTCGTCGACGTCGCCTTCGTCGGCGCCGACGAGATGCTCAGCATCGGTGAGGACGGTCGCTGCGTGCTCTGGGACCTGGCTCGCACGCAGGCGATACGCCAATGCCGTCCGAGCGAGGCGCCGCTCCGGTCACTGGCCGTTCATCCGGCTCGTAGTTGGGTGGCGCTTGGGGGATCCGATCAACATGTCACGGTCTGGGACTGGGTGCTGGGAGCTGCCGTACGTCGGCTGCGTGGATCGGAGTACGAGGGAACACCGTCCAACCCGATTCATCAGGTGCGTGGGGTGGTGTGGTTGCCAACCGCGAATGTCCTGTGTGCGTCGCTGGTCAACGACTTCGGCGTCACCTGGGACATCGCCGCGGATTGGCGTCGGCACATAGCACACATCGGCGACATCTTCGGTGGCCCGATGATCGTCGCCATCGAACCGGATGGCCGCGAAGCAGTCGTGTTCGCCGACTACTCGTTCGGCAATCTGACGCGGTTGCGGGGCAATGCGCACCAACCGCTGTTGGTGGACGACCATGGTGCGCACAGCAATCGCATCTCGGCGTTGAAGCTCGCGCCAGGTGGTCGCCACGCCCTGTCTGCCGGGCACGACGGGCAACTGCTGGTCTGGGATCTCGAGCAAGGCATGCCGGTGCAGCGGCTGCGCACGTCGTCGGCCATTCTGGACGCCGACTTCAGTGGCGACGGCAAGTGGTTCGTCACGGCGTGCGCGGACGGCACCGTGAAGCTCTGGGCACGAGACCCCGAGGCGATGGCCCGTGACTACCTGCAGCGGCGTGACGGCACGCGGCGTTAGTGCGGCACCGGTCGGCGACCGCGATCGGCCAGTGGGTCAGTTCACGATCGCTCGGGAGTGCCTCCGGCGGAATCGTCAAGACGTAGGGTGCCGAGCGGCAGGCAGCCAGACCAACCGGTCGGCGTCCCATGTCGAGAACGCCGGCGGGCGACCGACTTCTCAGCACGCGGCCATGGAGGTCGCAAAGACCAATGAGCAGAATGCAACGCATGCGCACGCTGTCTCCGTCCCTGCTCCTCGCCGCCAGCTCGCTGCTGACCGGCTGCGCTCTTCAGGATCCGAAGCCGACGTCGGCCGCACCCGCGACCTCAACCACCGCCACCATGCCGAAGATCACCCCAGCCCTCTGGTTCCCGAACGACGCCGAGCCGGCCGTTCGCTTCTACGTCTCCGTGTTCGCCGACGGCAAGATCCTCGACGAGGCGCGTTGGCCCGAAGGCGGGTTCGGCCCGAAGGGCAGCCTGATCTCGGCGACGATCCGCATCGCCGGCATGGAACTGCTCGCGATCAGCGGCAACACGCAGAGCACCTTCAACCAATCGATGTCGCTGATGGTGACCTGCGAGACGCAGGCGGAGATGGACACCTACTGGCAGAAGCTGTCGGTCGATGGCAAAGGCCAGTGCGGTTGGATCAAGGACAAGTTCGGCGTGACGTGGCAGATCATTCCGCGCGAATTGCTCACGATGATGGCCGACAAGGACCCGGCGAAGGTGAAACGCGTCAGCGAAGCGATGATGCCGATGGAGAAGCTCGATCTCGCTGCCTTGCGTAGGGCCTACGCCGGCAAGTGAGCCACCCAGCCTCACGGCTCCGTGAGCAGGCGATGCCACGAGGCGACGCGCGCTGCCGGCAGTAGCCCGGCGGCAACCGCGGCGCGCACGGCGCATTCTGGTTCGGGGCCGTGCCGGCAGTCGCGGAAGCGGCAGCGAACGGCGAACGCGGCGAGGTCGGCGAAGGCCACGCGTAGCTCTTCGAGCGTCGGCGCCTCGACGCCGAACGCGCGCACGCCCGGCGTGTCGATCACGGCAATGCCATCGGCGAGGCGCCGCAGGCTCGCCGCCGTCGTCGTGTGCCGGCCCTTGCCGTCGAACGCGCGCACCGCACCGACCGCGCGCTGGCCGTCAGGATCGAGCGCGTTGAGCAGCGACGACTTGCCGACGCCCGAGTGGCCGAGGAACACCGCGACGCGGTTGCGCAGCCGTTCGCGCAACTCGTCGAGTCCGGCACTCGTGGTCGCCGCGACCAGGCAGACGGCGATGCCGAGTTCGCGGTACGGCGCCAGTTGGGCGAGCAGCGCGGCGTGTTCGTCGGCGTCGAGCAGGTCCGTCTTGTTGACGCATACCAGCGGCGTCGCATCGCCACGCTGGAGTGCGACGAGACAACGATCGATCAGGCCGGGGCGCAGCGGCGGATCCTTGGCCGCGACGACGACCACGGCGATGTCGATGTTGGCGGCGAGCACGAGTTCGCGGTTCTCGTTGCCGGGGTCGAGTCGGCAAAGCCGTGAGCGGCGCGGCATGACCGCGACTGCGCGCGGCGGCCCGTCGGTCGCTTCGAACGCGACGATGTCGCCGACGACGGGGCGGGTGTCGGGCGCGAGCAACGCCGGCGCCAGCCGCGCTGGCGTTCCGTCGATGTCGATGCCGTTGGCGTGCACACCGGTGACGGTGCCCATCGGCAGCGCGCTCGCGTCACGCGGCGAAGCCGGTGCGTGTGGCCGTGGCCGCATGCGGGCGAGTTCGTCGTGCTCTTCGTGTTCGTCGAAGTCGCGCCGACGCGGCGCGTCCTTGCGGTTGGCGTGCGCTGCCTTGCTCGCCGTTTTGCGACGCAACTCTTCGTCGCGGGAAACCAAGTGCCGCTGCGCCTTCTGCCAGCGGCGTAGCTGTCGTTCCTTGTCGGTGTCTCGATCGTGTTCGCGGGCCATGGGAATCTCCTTTGCTGTCCATCCGGGCAAAAACACGCCTCCGGTCGGCCGCTCGGCAGCCGACACGCAGGCACACGGAAGGGCCGCGCCTCTTGGGCGCGGCGATCAGGCAGTGATGGCGAACACCGCGCGGCACGATACCTGACCCCGGGGGAGGCCTGGCAAGGCCCCCGAGTCCGTCGCTGCGCCAGCCGACCGCGACGGTTCCAACGCGGCACGTGCTGTCCCGTCGGCCGCAGCATCCTGGTGCGTGCTCCCGCGTGACGTCGTTGCCGATCGCCACGGGCGTTGTTACCGGCGCCTGCCGAACGGCTATTGCGGCCGTGCTGCAGCCATGCCCGCTTCTGGAGCCGATGCGGCGACGTCTTGCCGCCTTCCTGTTCGCCGTGGCGACCGGAGTGGGCGTCGCCGGCCAGTCATCGCCAGCCGAAGCGATTGATCCGTTCACCAAGGGAGAACCGGCGGCATTGGCGCGCGCGGGCTACGCGGCGCTGGGGTCGATCCCGTTCGGAACGCAGCACAACAGCCGCGACGTTGCCGATCTGCTGCGCGGGGAGCCGCTGCTCTGGATCGAGACCGCCCACTTCCGCATCGGGTGCGCGCTGTCGTCGCTGAAGTTGCAAGGCGATGGCGATTGGGTGGCGCGCACGAAGAAGGAGATCGCCGAACTGCGCAAAAGGCTGCCGACGTTGCCGGCGGATTGCCGGGACCTGCAGCCGTGGTTGCGCGCGCATCTCATCGCGCTGCGCTGCGAAGCGATCTACGCCGAGGTGCGCGCGACGCTCGGGGTCACCGATGCGATGTTCGAAGCGCCAGAGAGCCGCGATCCGGAGCGGGTCGAGTACTTGGGGCCCGGCCCGCACCTCGGCATGAGCGAGAAGTTCGCCGTGCTGCTGTTGCAGAAGGGGTCGAACCTGGCGCGGTATTCACGTCGCTACATGGGTGGCCGCGAGACCATGGAGCCGTACCGGTATTGCCCGAGCGGCGGGCCGCACGTCTTTGCGATCGCCGAGGAATCGGCGGAAGGACGCATGCGCGACGACTTCGCGCTGCACACGCAGCTCGCCTACAACCTGACGTGGATGCTGTTCGATGGCTATCGCGGCACGGCGATCGAACTACCGGCGTGGCTCGCGCTCGGCTTGAGCCACGCGCAAGCGCGGCGCATCTCCCCGCGGTTTGCGGCCTGGGAACGGCGCGTGGGTGGCGAGGGCGAGACGTCGGACTTCTGGAAGTGGGGTGACCGCGCGCGTGGTCTGGCGAAGCACGGTGCGTTCGAGCCGTTGGCGGCGCTGATCGCGCGCACCGACGCCGCCGCGTTCGGCATGGAGCAGCAGATCGAGGCCTGGGCGTTCGTCGATTGGGCGTTGCAGCACCGCCGCAAGGAGCTGATGGGTTTCTTGCATCACTACCGCGATCCGACACAGTCGGCATGGATGGCGGGTCGGACCAAGGGACGCGAAGAGCGCATCGCCGCGTGCTGGAGCAAAGCGTTCGGCCGCGACATCGCCGCGGTGGAAGCCGAGTGGCGCACAGCGCTGGTGCGCGGCCGCAAGTGAGTCGCCGCGATCGGCGTCACACCGGTGGCAAGCCGATCGCCTGCGCCCTCGCCGCGAGCATCGTCGGCACCGCATCCACGGCGCGGCCCTGATGCCAGCGATCGTGTTGCTCCAGGTTGTCCGGGGCGTCGAGTGACTGCACCCACGTGGTGGCGCCATTCGTGCGCGCTGTCCCCAGCATGCCGGCCGCGGGCCACACCTTGCCGCTGGTGCCGATCGCGGCGAAGTGCGTGCAGCGGCGCAACGCGCGTTCGATCTCGGGCAGGTGGAACGGCATCTCGCCGAACCAGACGATGTGCGGTCGCAGGCGCGGGTGTTCGCACGTGACGCACGGCACGAAGCGGCCGGTGTCGAAGTGCACGCGGTCCTCGACGACGGTGTCGCAAGCTTCGCAACGGAGGCGCAGCAGCTCCCCGTGCATGTGCAGCACGTCGTTGCCGGCGCGGTCGTGCAGGTCGTCGACGTTCTGCGTCACCAGCACGAACTCGTGGCCCGCTGCTTCGAGTCGCCCGGCGAACGTTGCCAACGCCGCATGCGCGGCGTTGGGGTGCACGGTGCGCAGTTGCGCCCGGCGCTCCTGGTAGAAGCGCCACACGAGGCGCGGATCACGTTCCCATCCCTCGGGTGTCGCGACGTCCTCGACGCGATGGCCTTCCCACAGGCCGTCAGCGGCGCGGAACGTGCGCACGCCGCTGTCGGCGCTGATGCCGGCTCCGGTGAGCACGAGCACGTGGTGTGTCGTCATCGCATCGCGCGGCGATCAGCTGCCGAGCACCTTGGTGATCGCAGCGACGACGCCGTCGCGCGTCTGCTTGTGGCCCGACTCCGACCACAGCACCTTGTCGGTCTGGTCGGTGATCACCATGCCGTGCACGTCGAGGCCGTAGCGCTGGATCCGGTCCTGGCTGTCGCCTTCGTTGTACTTCACGATCTTGCAGTCGATCTTGCCTTCGTAGTCCTTCGCGAGCCCATTCACGATGGGCTCAACTTTCATGCAGAGCATTCAACCCGTCATCGTGAAGTAGGTCAGCGTCAGTTGGCGCGCGGTGGCGTTGGCCGGCGGCGTTGTGGGCTTCGTGGCATCGCTGGGCGGCGTGATCGGGGCGACTTTGGGTTCGCCCGTGCACGCCACCGCCAGCGCGGCGGGTAGGAGCAGGAGGAGGAGGCGGTTCATCCCGGCACCGTAGTCGATGGCCGGGCCCGGACCACGCCCGGTTCCACAACGGGCACGGAGCGACTGCGGAACTGCGCCCGATCAGTTGGCGGGGGGCAACAACACGCCATCGACGACGTGCACGATGCCGTTGCTGGCGCGGATGGTCGCCACGATCTTCGCGTCGTTGACCATCACCTTGCCGTCCTTGACCGTGAAGCTCACCTTCTTGCCGTTGGCCATGCCGAGCGTCATGCCGTCGGTGAACGCGGCCACGTCGTACACCGCTGCCGCGACGTGGTACTTGAGGATCTCGCGCAGGTCGGGCTGCAGTACCCGAAGGGGCTGTCGATGGACATCTACAGCTACCAGGTCGTCGGCGGCAACGAAGGCCACGACATCCAGGAGATCAACACGCTGAACCACTACATCGGCATGCGCACGATCACGCGCGACGAACTGCGCGACCTCGACTGGATCCCGTTCGGTCTCGTCGCGATGGCGCTGTTGGCGTTGCGCACGGCGCTGCTCGGCAACGTGCGCGCGATGATCGACCTGTCGATGGTGGCGGCCTACATCTCGCTGATCGCGTTCGCTCGTTTCGTCTGGATGCTGTACGAGTTCGGCCACGATCTCGATCCGAAGGCGCCGGTGAAGATCGCGCCGTTCATCCCGGTCGTGATCGGCGACAAGCAGGTCGCCAACTTCCACACCTGGAGCCTGCCGCAGCTCGGCTCGATCCTGCTCGGGGTGTTCATCGCGGGCGTGTGGGGTCTGACGTTGCTCTATCTGTGGCGCGGCCGGCGCGAAGCCCGCATCCGGTTCGCGCCGGCGATCGTCTACGTGACGACGATGCGCGGTGCCGAGGGCGTCGAACGCATCGACGTGCCGGCAGCGGACAACCAGCCGGTGCTCTATTCGATCTCGGCCACGCGCTCGGCGGCAGAGCCGCGCGGGGCGGCGGCGTTCCGCGCCCTGGCGCTCGGCGACGTCGGCCAGGCGATCCTGCGCGAGCACGGGTTCCTGCCGATCGGCGCGAAGTGAGTTGCCGTCACCCGCGGGGCAGCACCGAGCCGGACGACGACGGCAACCCCATGGATCGACGGGGCGGGCGTGCCTGGCTGACGTTGGGCCCGGCGGCGCGGTGATTGCCGGAGGAACTATCTCCGGCGAACGCACCCTTGGACCTGGCCCCTTCCTTCGCTATGGTCCTGCCGAATCTCGGCGGTCACCCGAGACGGTCAGAGCACGGTCCCCAGGTAGGTCAGGTCAACGGTCATGGTCCCTTCGCAATCCACCGGTCTGTTCGCGACTGTCCGCCATGGCGCGACATTCGCCCTTCTCCTGCTCGTTGGCGGCTGCCAGACGCCGGAGCCGGTCAATGTCAGTGCTTCCTTCGTGCCGGCGCCGAACTTCGCTACGCGCAGCCCGTCGCAGGTCGCGGTGCTGCCGGTCGAAGATGGCACGGCCGATGGTGCGGTGCAGCGCCACCTGACCCTGCTGCGTCAGGAAGTCATGCGGCAGCTGCCGGGGCGGCTCTACACGCCGCTGACCGCCACCGCCGTGGACGCGGCCCTGAGCCAGGTTCCCGCGCCGCCTGCGGGCGAGTCGATCATGGTGCCCGCGACCCTGCAGAAGCTCGCCGGCCACGCTGCCGAAGATGCAGTGTTCGCGTTGCGGGTCGATCGCTGGGACGAGGGTCGCCTGCACGTCGACCGCAAGATCTGGTTCCAGTTCCAGGCGGCCCTGACCGGCAGCGACGGGGTACAGCTGTGGAGCGGTTCGATCCAGGGCGAGGTCAAAGCCGGTGGGGCCGGACCGGCGCCGCGGGACAAGGACGGCATGGCCCGCAGCTGCGCCGAACTCGCGATCCGCGAGATGATGAACCGGCTGCCGCGCTGCACGCACTGAGCGTCCCCGCCCGGGAGGCGGCGACGCTCAGGTTTTGCCAGCGCCAAGGCAACGCGGACAGCGTCCTCAGCGAAGCCCGGGCCAAGGGCCCGCTGCCTTGACGCCAGTCGCGTCCCCGCCCGGGAGGCGGCGACGCTCAGGTTTTGCCAGCGCCAAGGCAACGCGGACAGCGTCCTCAGCGAAGCCAGGGCCACCCCGATGCCGGGCTTTGCCGTCTGCGCTCTTGCGGCCCGTGGCTGCCGGTGGCTATCCTGCTTCCCTTCCAAGAACCAAACCATGCCCGCAAGGGCCGACCGCGAGGCTGGAATCCCTGTTCTGGCGCGTGGGTCGATGCAGAAAGCAAAGGAATCCAGGGATGACCATCTCAGCCGAAGCCAAGACGAAGACGATCGCCGAGAACCGGCGCCACCCGACCGACAGCGGCTCTCCCGAAGTGCAAATCGCCGTTCTGACGGCGCAGATCGTGGAGTTGACCGAGCACATGCAGCGACACCCCAAGGACTACCACAGCCGCCACGGCCTTCTGTTGAAGGTCAACCGGCGCAACAAGCTGGGTACCTACCTGCGCCGCGTCGATTCGACGAAGTACGAGCAGCTCGCGGCGAAGCTCGGTCTGCGCAAGTGATGCGCGACCGGGTTCCTGCAGGAGTGGATGGGGGCATGAAGTGCCCCGCATGAGCGGTAGCCGCAGAATCGTGACGGTGGCGGGGTCCTCACCCGCAAAAGGCGCAGCCGACAATGGGTCGGGTGCCGAGGCCGAGCGGAAGATTCGGCCGACCCGCCGGGACGCGGTTGCGTTCCGGTGTCCATGCGATCTCGACCAGGCGGTCGGGACCGTTCGTGTTGCGACCCGAAGTGGCGCCGCACGAATCGCCATGCCGGATCCGGCAATGGCGCGGCAGGACCTGTTCCTGCCAACGCCCTGTGCGCCTGGGCCCCACGTAGGGGCAGCGTGCAGTCCGCGTGACCAGTGATGAAGCGAATGAACGAAACGAGAAAGAAAGACATGGCCAGCAAGAAGAAGGCAGACGAATCGCAACCCACCCAACCCAAGGCCGGCAAGAAGCCCGCCAAGCCCGCCAGCGCCAAAGCCGCCGGCAAGCCCGCCGCGCCGAAGAAGGGCGACGACGCTCCGGTCGCTGCTGCAAGCAACGCGCCGGGCGTGCAGAAGCCCAGCGGCAAGGTCGTAGTCGAGCGAGTGATCGGCGGACGCACGCTGAGCCTCGAGACCGGCCGCATGGCCAAGCTGTCGGACAGCGCCATCGTCGCCCGTTACGGCGACACGATGGTGCTCGCGACCGTGAACGGCCAGAAGGCGCCGGAAGGCATCGACTTCTTCCCGCTCACCGTCGACTACCGTGAGAAGACGTCGGCCGCGGGTGTGATCCCAGGCGGCTTCTTCAAGCGCGAAGGCCGACCGACCACGAAGGAGATCCTCGCCTGCCGCATCATCGACCGGTCGATCCGGCCGATGTTCCCAGACGGCTTCAAGCGCGAGGTTCAGGTCCTGTCGCAGGTGCTGTCGACCGACCGCGAGAACGATCCGGACGTGTTGGCCGCCGTGGCCAGCTTCGCCGCGTTGGCGCTCAGCTCGCTGCCGCACGGCCGATCGCTCGGCATGGTGCGCATCGGCTACATCAACGACAAGTTGGTGATCAACCCGCTGTGGACCGACCTGCAGAGTGAGAACAACAAGCTCAACCTGACCGTCGCAGGCCACCAGGACGCGGTCGTGATGGTCGAGGCCGGCGGCAAGGAAGTCAGCGAAGAGCTGATGCTGCAGGCACTCGAACTCGCGCACACGACCTGCAAGGAGATCGCCGACATGGTCGACGAACTCGCGCAGAAGGCCGGCAAGCCGAAGATGGCGTTCACGCCGCCTTCGCACGACCCGGAACTGGTGAAGGCGATCGAAGACGAGTTCGGCGATGCCCTGCGCCAGGCGCCGCTGACGCAAGGCACGAAGCAAGTGCGCAGCGCCGCGACCAAGGCGGTCAAGGAGAAGGCGTCGAAGAAGTTTCACGCGCCGCACGACTACTCCGAGACGGCGACCAAGATCTGGAACAGCAAGGTCGGCGAGATCCTCGGCGACATCGTCAAGGACGCCGAACGGCAGTCGATCCTGAAGGGTCGCCGCGCGGACGGCCGCGACCACACCACGGTGCGCCCGATCACGATCGAAGTCGGCGTGTTGCCGCGCGTGCCCGGCTCGGTGCTGTTCACCCGGGGGGAGACG
>SXPB01000171.1 GCA_005776475.1 Planctomycetia bacterium | reverse complement strand
CCGCGGTAGCGGCTGCATTTTTGTGGGCTCTTTTTCCCGCAGCGGTGCTTTTGTTTTTATTTGATGCGTTGGCGCAATTTGACTGGCTGCGCAGCACGGTGCTAACCACGACGACGTGCGCCGCTTCGCCGACGCCGCCCGCAGCGGCGTGCGCCGCGCCCGCGACGCCGGCGCGCGCGCGATCCTGCTGCTGGTGCACGGCCCGAACGGCAAGGCGTCGTACGCCAACGCCGCCGCGGTCGCTGCACTCGCCGGCGCCGGCAGCCTCTGGGAACCGCTGGAAGCCCGCGAAGCGTTCGGCGACGCGATCGAACCGGTGCAGACGCTCGGCATCGCCGAAGTCGGCGGCGAGTTCGCGGAGTCGACCGCCGAGTGGATCGAAGCGACGGCAGCAGGCTTGCGCCTCGCGCGCGACCTCGCCGGCACCGAACCCGAACGCATGGCGCCGCCGCGTTTCGCCGAGTACGTGCAGGCGGCGTTCCGCGGCACCAAGGTGAAGGTCACGGTGCAGAAGGACGTGAAGAAGCTGCAGCGCGAATATCCGTTGCTGATGGCCGTCGCGCGCGCGTCGCTCGGCGTGCCGCGGCACCGGCCGTGCGTGGTGCGGCTCGAATACGTGCCGAAGGGCAAGGTCGTGCGCACGGTGTTGCTCGCCGGCAAGGGCCTCACCTACGACACCGGCGGCGCCGACCTGAAGACCGACGGCCACATGGCCGGCATGAGCCGCGACAAGGGCGGTGCTGCGGCCGTCGCCGGACTCGTGCTCGCCGCCGCGAAGCTCGCCCTGCCGGGCGTGCGCGTCGTCGCCGAACTCGGCGTGGTGCGCAACAGCATCGGCAGCGACGCCTTCGTCAGCGACGAGATCATCGCCAGCCATGCCGGCTGCCGGGTGCGCATCGGCACCACCGACGCCGACGGCCGCCTCGTGCTCGCCGACCTGTTGAGCCACCTGCGCCTCGACGCCGCACAGGCCGAGGGACCGCATCTGTTCTCGGTGGCGACGCTGACCGGACACTCCGGCCGCGCCGTCGGCCCCTACAACATCGCGCTCGACAACGGTCCGGCGCGCGCGTTCGCCACGGCGGAGACGCTGATGCAGATCGGCGACCTGGTCGGCGACCCCTTCGAGGTGTCGCGGCTGCGGCGCGAGGACTTCGACTTCGTGCAGCCGCGCAGCAAGGCCGACGACACGCTCTCGTGCAACAACCTGCCGAGTTCGGGCACGGCGCGCGGACACCAGTTCCCGATGGCGTTCCTGTGCCTAGCCAGCGGCCTCGTCAAACACGGCACCGACAGTGCGGTGCCGCTGCCGTTCACGCACATCGACATCGGCGGCAGTGGGTGCGAAGGCGGCGACTGGCAACATGGTCGCCCCTCAGGCCGGCCGCTGGTGACGATGCTGGCGACGTTGTTCGGCGCGTTGCCGCCGGCGTGAACGGAAACGCGGCGAGCCCGAGGCCGGCAGCGCAGCCAGTGGATTGCGAGGCTTGGCCGCGGATCGCCTAGACTCGCGGCTGCTGTGCCTCCCAGAAGCCCATCGTCCGGTCTCGCGGCGGCGTTCGCGTTGCTCGCCGCGAGTTCGGTTCTCGCCCAGACGAAGCAGGAGTTCGAGATCGCCGGCCACCGCGCGTTCTTGCTGCTGCCGAAGGACGGCGTGCCGACGCCGCTGATGCCCTGGGTCTTCTACGCGCCGACGTTGCGCAGTCTGCCGGGCGACGCCGAGCAGTGGATGTTCGAACGGTTTCTCGCCGCCGGCATCGCGATCGCCGGCATCGATGTCGGCGAGTCCTACGGCAGCCCCGCCGGACGCCAGGCGTTCTCGGCGTTGCACCAGCGGCTCGTCGCGCAGCGCGGTCTGGCGCCGCGCGCCTGCCTGCTGGCGCGCAGTCGCGGCGGGTTGATGCTCTACAACTGGGCGGCCGAACACCCTGAGTCGGTCGCCGGGATCGCGGGCATCTATCCGGTCTGCAGCCTCGAGAGTTGGCCGGGCCTCGCGAAGGCATGTGGCGCCTATGCAATGACCGAAGCGGAGCTGCGCGCCGCGTTGCCCGAGCACGATCCGATCGCGCGGCTGGCCCCGCTGGCTGCGGCGCGCGTGCCCATCTTCCACATCCACGGCGACAGCGATGACGTGGTGCCGCTCACCCAGAACTCCGCCGAACTGCACCGGCGCTACACGAAGCTCGGTGGTCCGATGCATCTCGAGACGGTTCCTGGCCGCGGCCACGACATGTGGCAGGGCTGGTTTCAGTCGCAGGCGCTGGTCGACTTCGTGATCGAACGCGCGCGAACCACCCGCGGCATCATCGACCTGGGCGACGCCACGCGACCGGCGAACGCGGTGCAGCTGATCGGCTCCGAAGGCTCGTTGCTGGTGCCAGAGAAGGGTGATGTCGCGTGCCAGTGGGTGTTCGCGGACGGCGTGCTGACCGCTTCGCCGGCATGGGACAGCGTGGTCACCACGAAGTCGTATCGCGACTTCTGCATGCACATCGAGTTCAACGTCAACGAAGGCAACGACAAGAACCCCGAGGCCAACGGCAACTCGGGCATCTACATCCAGCAGCGCTACGAACTGCAGATCCTCGACTCGTTCGGCGTCACCGCCGAGGACTACAAGGACAGCTTCTGCGGCAGCCTGTATCGCCTGAAGAAGCCCGACCGGCTCGCCAACCAGAAGGCCGGTGCGTGGCAGTCGTTCGACATCGCGTTTCGCGCGGCGAGCTTCGACGGCAAGACCAAGGTGCGGAATGCGCGCATCACCGTGTTCCAGAACGGCGTGCTGATCCACGACGACTGCGAGATCCCGCGCAAGACGGGCGCCGGCCAGCCCGAAGGCCCCGACGCCCTGCCCATCAAGCTGCAGGGCCACCACAACCAGGTCCGCTTCCGGAACTGCTGGGTCGCGGGGTAGCACCGGCGCGGTGCGCGAGCCGCCGGCGGGCCGAACGTCAGAACGAGCCGATCGTCAGCCGCACTGCGTTCGTGGTGGCGATCGCCGTGATGCCCGAGGCACCGAACTCGATCGACGCCACTTGCTGGCGCAAGACCGCCCCGACGAGGGCCGGCACGGGCGGCACGGCGAGCGCGGTAGTGACGGCGCCGCCGTTCGCGGGCAGCAACGTCAGTTGGTCGGGAGTGGCGAGCAGAGTGCAGCCGGGGAGCGCCGGCGGCAGCACCGCGGCCAGCGGGAGCGCAAGTGCCGAGTAGCCGAGGATGCCGATGCCGAACGCGTTCGGCGGCAGCCCGGTCGCCCGCGAACGTTGGATCGAGCCGAGGTACGGCAGCGACGTCGCCACCAGTGCGAGTGGACCGCCGCTGCCGATGCAGCCACTGCCCGTCGGCGTCGCTGCGGCCGGGCACGTCGGCACGAGCAACGCGAGTCCTTGCGCTGGCTGGCCATCGACAACCGTCATGCTGCCGCCGACGAGCACTTCACCCGTCGGCAGGGGCAGCAGGCAATGGGCGAAGCCGGTGATGCCGCTGCCGAACGGGCTCCAGGCGCCGTTGTGCCGGCGCACGATGCCGCGCGCCTGCTGGTTCGGGGCAATGTAGAAGAAGCCGCCGCACATCACCAGGTCGCCATCGGGCAGCTCGCACAGGTCGTGGGCGCCGCCGAACGCCGAGAACGCGCCAGGCATCGGGCTCCAGCTCACGCCGTTCCACTGCACGATCATCGCCCCGGTCCAGGCTCCCACGGCGCACAGCGTGCCGTCGCGCAGCGTCGTGAACCGCGCGGCCTGACCGGACCCCTGCGGGCTGGAGCCAAGGCCCGGCATGGGGTGCAGCGTCGTGCCGTCCCAGCGGACCATGTCGTAGAAGGCGCCGGGTGCTCCATACACGACCGTGCCCGACACCACGAGGTCGCCGTTCGGCAGCGTGTGCATCGCCGCGACCGGCCAGATGAAGCCCGGGAACGGGAATGGGCTGACTCCGATGCTGCTCCACGACGTGCCATCCCAACGCAGCACGCGCTCGACGAAGGCCCCACCGGCGTAGATCTCGCCGTTCGGACGCGTTGCGAGGCTCGCCACGGAGCCGCCCGTTCCAGGCCCAAAACCCGACCAGGCGCTGCCGTTCCAGCGCGCGATGAACGGAATCGGCGCACCGCCCGCGGTGGTGAACTCGCCGCCGACGACGATGTCGCCATTCGGCAGTTCGATCGCGTCGTTGACCCGGCCGTCGACGCCGGTGCCGAAGGGCGTGACGGTGAAACCGTTCCAGCGCGCGACGCGGTTGGCGTTCAGGCCGAGCAGCGACGTGAAGTTGCCGGCGACGAGGATGTCGCCGTTGGCCAGCCGACGCAGCACGCTGACGGGGCCGTTGGCGCCGCCAGGCACGGGCACGATCACGGTCGTGCACTGGGCGATGGCGACGGTCGCTCCGACGGTGCAAGCGACGATGGTGGCGAGGGCTCGCAGCATCGGCGGGATGATAGCCGAGCCGGACCCAGCGCGGTCACTTCGCCGCTTCGGCCCGCTGCAACCACGCCGCGTAGGCAGGATCGCCGCCGGCGGCAGCGACGATCTCGGCGCGCCGCGACTGCCACAGCGCATCGAGGCCGCAGGCCCGCAACGGCCGCACCGCCAGGCGCGCGAAGGCGCTGTTCGGCGGCGACTGCCGGAACACCTCGGCGATCATGCGGGCGTGCTCCTTCGGGATCGGCGAGCCCATCTGGTGGAGCACGCCGAGCGCCGACGCCAGCACCCAGAAGCCCGGCTGCCAGCGCGTCTCGGCAAGCGCTGCGTTCTGCACCCACTGCGTGATGTAGCGCTCGCCGTAGAGACGATCCTTGGGCATGCCACCGGCCTGCGTGACGACCAGCGCGGCATGCTGGCCGAGGCCATCGGAGTAGCGATGCCAGAAGGCTTCGTCGCCCACCGGCGGCTTGTGCCCGGCGGGACCGCCAAGCACCGGCCACAGCTCGGCCACGAGCTGCAGCAACAGCTTGCCGACGTCGGCCATCGTGGCCTCGGCGGCGGCGTGGCCGATGCGCTGCATCGTCGCGCAGTCGAACACCCAAAGGTCGATGCGCCGCTTGTCGCCGTCGACACGCAAGACGCCGGTCACGAGCAACGTGTCCTTGCGTTCGTTCTCCGGCACCTGCGACACCAGCTGCTCTTCGGGCCAGGGCCGGCCGAGGATCGCCCACCCACCCTGCTCCGCCATCGGCAACACCGCGGTGCCGCGGTGCGGCGTCGACAGCCATGTCTGCTCGGCGAGGAACAACGGCAGGCTGCGGGTCAGCCGGCCCAGTTCGTCTTCGCGGCCAGGCGGCAGGCTCGGCGTGCCATCGACTGCGAGCGCGAAGAACAGCACCGACTTCGCGCCCGGTTGCTTCTGCGGCAGCAACCACGCCGGATCTTCGAGTCCGGCAAACCAGATCGGCCGATCGAGCCGGTAGAGCCCGATGCGCGACGTGTTGGTGACCGGGGCCGGCGGCGGCAGCTTCGCGAGCCGCAGCCGATCGAACTCGGCGGTGAACGGCTGCAGCTCGTTCGGGATCATGTGCCCGTAGTACAGGTACATCTGGTGCAGCAGCGCCGAGCCGGCAACGTCGTCCTTGGTCTGCAGGAAGTGGTGCAGCAGCGCGAGCCCGACGTGCGGGTGGTGCCGGCCGGGCTGGAAGCGCGGTTGCACGAGTTCGCGCACGAGGTCGTGCTTCTGCATCTGCACGAGGTCGGCACTCGCCATCACCAAGGCGTCGCTTTCGACGTTCGCGCGCGTCAGCACGTCGCGCCAGATCGGCGTCGCGTCGTCGGGCTTGCCGGCCTGCGCCAGGTGGCGTGCCAACCACAACGGGGCGCGCCAGGCGTTGGGCAACGCCGCGGCCTTCTCGAGTTCGGCGCGGTAGTTCGCTTCGCCGACCGCGGCATGCCGCATCTGCAACCAGCCGTGCACGGCATCCGCATGGTTGCAGTCCATCTGCAGCGCTTCCCACAACAACGTCTCCGCCTTGGCCACGTCGCCACGCGAATGCGCGAGCATGCCGAGGCCGACCTTCGCCGCCGGCGACGCCGGCCGCTTCTGCTGCAGTTCCTTCAGCGTCGTCTCCGCCGAGTCGAGCTCGCCGGCGTCGCGCTG
>SXPB01000170.1 GCA_005776475.1 Planctomycetia bacterium | reverse complement strand
GCGGTCGAGCCGCCGCCGGCCAGCAAGCCGTCGCGGCCGCAGGCGCCGGCGCCAGCCGCCGAAGCCGGGGCGCCGGCGACGGCCGAGCGCGGCTACCTGGGCGTCAGCGTGCAGGACTCCGACGCCGGTGTCCGCCTCGATCGCGTGCTGGCCGGCAGTCCCGCCGCCAAGGCCGGGTTGCGGGTCGGCGACGTGCTCACGACCGTGGGTGACGTTCGCATCGAGTCGATGGCCGACGTCGATCGCGTGCTGGGCAAGGCCCAGGCGGGCTCGAAGGTCGCGGTGGGCGTGCGCAACGACGATGGTGCGCGCGCGGTGACGATCGTGCTCGGCAAGCGTCCGTCCGAAACGACCGTGAACGCGGAGGCTGCCGAGCCCAGCGAGCCCGCCGAGGTCCGGACGGTGGAGATGAAGCCGCGTCGGGCGCCGGCAGCCGAAACCACGCCGGCGCCGGCCAAGGCGACGGCGCCCGCCGGGGCCCGCGATCTCGAAGCCGAACTGAAGGCGCTGCGCGCCGAGTTGGCCGAGTTGCGCAAGCAGGTCGAAGCGCTGCGCCAGGGCAAGGGCCGGGAATAACCCCGGCGGCCGTTCCGTCCCAGTCGCGCTGCCGAGGAAAACGCCCTGGCTGGTGGACTGGCGGGGCGCTCCTGCCGACGCTGACCGCGGCGGTTCCTCCGCCGCGATCGCTCGATGGTCCGTTTGCCTCCAACCGTTCCGGGTTCCGCTCCCGCCAAAGCCTCGCCGCCGCCGCTGTTGCGGGGTGCTGCGCGCGTAGTGGTCACCGGCGGTGCGGGCTTCATCGGCTCGCATCTCGTCGAGAACCTGCTTGCGGCCGGCCATCCGGTCCATGTTGTCGACGACTTGTCGACGGGCACCATCGACAATCTGGCGGCGGTGGCAAGCCACCCGCGGTTGCGGGTGACGATCGCTTCCATCGCCGATCCGTCGGTGGCAGCGCGCTGCTGCGAAGACGCGGACTTCGTCTTCCACCTCGCCGGAGTGGTCGGCGTGCAGCGCCTCGCCGCGGAACCGCTGGTCGTGATGCAGCGCAATCTCAGCGTCACGCAGAGCATGTTGGCCGCCGCGGCCAGCGCGCAGGTGCCGATCCTGCTCACTTCGAGCAGTGAAGTGTACGGCGACGGCCACGTGCCGTTCTGCGAACACGATTCCATCCGGCCGGGTGCCACCGAAGGCCTGCGCGGCGGCTACGCCTGCGCGAAGGCGATGGGAGAATGGCTCGCGTTCGGCCACGCCGACGACAGCGGCTTGCCCGTCGTCGTCGTGCGCTTGTTCAACACCGTGGGGCCGCGGCAATCCGGCGACCACGGCATGGTGCTGCCGCGGTTCGTTGCCCAGGCGGTGCGCAACGAACCGATCACGGTCTACGGCGAAGGGGCGCAGTCGCGTTGCTTCGCCCACGTCGGCGACGTGGTGCGAGCCCTGGTCGCGCTGGCGCAGGCGCCCGGCGTCGGAGGGCGCGTCTTCAACGTCGGCAGCGACGTCGAAACGAGTGTGCTGGCGTTGGCCGAGCTCGTGCGCGAGCGCGCCGGCAGCCAGTCGCCGATTGCGCGGGTTCCCTTCGACGACGTGTTCCCGCGCGGGTTCGTCGATCCGGTGCGCAGGGTGCCGTCGCTGGCGCGTCTGCGCGCTGCCATCGGTTTCGCCCCGTCGATGCCGTTGGCGGCGATCGTCGACCAGCTGGTCGTCGGTGCGCGCGCGGAGCTTGCCGTGGCCGTCGCCCGCAGCTGATGCCGCCACTCAACGCGCCACGGTGGCGAGGTCGAGTGCTGCGAGATTGCGTGCCGCCGCCAGGTCGTGCGGAACGAGAACGGTCGCCTTGGTGAAGCTCGCGCGAGCGGCAGTCATCTCGCCTCGCCGCGCCTGGCAGATGCCGAGGTTGGTGTGGGCGAGAGCGCAGCCGTGCTGCAGTGCCGTTTCGAAGTGTGTTTGCGCCGCCTGCAGGTCGTCGGCGGCGAGCAGGCACAGCCCGATCCAATTGTGCAGTGAGCCGTCGTCCGGGGCGATGCGCAGGGCGGCGCGGAAGTGCAGCAATGCGTCCGCGGCCGCACCGTGCCGGTAGGCGTGGCTGCCGAGCTGGGTCAGCACCTTCTGGCGTTGGTGGTCGGCCAGAGCATGTTGGTTGGCGGCGGTCAGGTGGGTGATGGCGCCGGCAGCGTCGCCCAGTTCGAGCCAGCACATGGCGAGCGCGAGGTGGGCTTCGACGTGTTCCGGGCAGCTGCGCAGCACGGCTTCGTAGTGGCGACTCGCCAGCGCGTGGTGCTCGTTGGCTCGATGTCCGTTGCCGAGGTGCCAATCGGCGTCGAGCCAATTCGGCCAGCGCGTGCGGGCTTGCAGCGCCGCTTCACTGGCGGCGGCGTGGTCGCCATGCCAGGCCGCGAGGTGGGCCCGACCGGCGGGGTCGTGCTGCCACTTGGCGACGAATTGCAGCCGCCGCCGTTCGAGTTCCTGGCGCAGGTCGAGTCCGAGGGCGCGGAACGTCGCGTGCCCTTCGTGGTGCAGGAAGGCATGGCGAGCGATGCCGAGCCGGTAGCCGTGCAGGCGCAGCCGCAGGCTGAAGTCGTCGTCTTCGAAGTTGCCGTGGCCGAAGCGTTCGTCGAACAGGCCCACTTCGTCGAACAGTGCACGCGGCACGAGCAGGCACAGGCCGGCCAGGGTGTCGACGTCCTGCAGTGGGGGACCGCGGCGCAGTTCGGCGGTGATCGCGGCGCGTCCGGCGGCAGTCGAGCCAAGGTCGCCGACGTCGATGCGAGCCTGGCCCTTCACGTGGTTGCTGACCGGTGCCACGGCACCGAGGCCAGCGTTCGCCAGCAACTGGCTCTGCAGTTCGTGCAGCAGGTGCGAATCGGCCTGGGTGTCGTTGTTGAGCACGAGCACGTGCGGGCAGCGACTGCTGCGGATTCCCGCGTTGACGCCGCCGGCAAATCCCAGGTTCTGCGGCAGCCGCACTACCCGGATGCTCGGATGCATGGCGCCGAGTTCGGCGGTGGCGTCGGTGCTGCCGTTGTCGACCACCAGGATTTCGGCGGGCGCGGTCGGTTGTTGGGCCAGCAATGCCTGCAGGCACACCCGGGTCAGGGCGACGCCGTTGAAGCAGGGGATGACGACCGAGCAGCGCATCGGGGGCTGCCTTCCCATCGGCAGTTCCGGGCCCGGCCGGACACCCGGGGCAGAAAAAAACCGCCCGGCACTTTCGTACCGGGCGGTTGGAAGGGGGCTCGCCACCCCGAATCCAGGCTCGCGGACGTGCGAGCTACAACCGGGCGTTTCCGTCCAGCTGCAGCCCCGGGCACCGACGATCTCGCCAGTCGCGGTGCCCACACGTTCCGCAAACCAACGCAAGGCGGTGCAGTCTCGCCGACCGCACTCCACCCGCGTGGTGTCTGCTCCACACAGCTCTCTCTCTCGTTAACCTGGCAACGAGTGTTGGTGACCGATCCGGGCCTGGGTGTCCCGGGTTCTCAGGTCGCCCTGCGTTGCCTGGCCTCTGCATTGCCCCATGCCATGGCAATTGCCGTGCCATGAAGGAACCGTGAGGGCGGCGGTCGCAAGTTGGGCATTTTCCGATGCGGCAGCCTGGAAGTGCAGCGCGAATCCTGTGGGTAGGACTCTCGTCCCGTGAATGGGTCACGGCTGGGAAGGGGCGAGGTGGCATGCCCGAAGCTGCTCCAAGGCCATGTGGAAACCTGTGAAGAACCTCGTCCGATCCCTGGGGAATGACGTGGATACTGTGGAAACTGTCGGGTCCCGGGCCTCGCGGGGGTTGAGTGCTTTCGGTCGTTCCGTATCCTGCTTGCCCCTTGCCCGCCCGAACAGACCAGGTCCTCGTCGTCGATGATGCGATCGGGGGTGTCCGGCTGCTCGATTTCTTGCTGCGGGCATTGCCGGGTCGCCACCCGACCGACCTGCGCCAACGGGTCTTCTCGGGCGTGGTCTCGGTGAACGGGGAAGTGGTCCTCGCCGACCGCGGCCTGCGTGGGGGGGACGTGGTGCAGATCGCGGCGGGTGCGGTTCCCGAGCCGCGCCGTCGGTCTGCCGGTGCCCTGCCCGCGGTGCGGTTCGAGTCGTCGCATTGCCTCGTGGTCGAAAAGCCCGCGAGCATGACCACGGTGCCCGATCGGCTCGGGCGTGACCGTTCGGTGCACGCCCTGCTCCCGATGCTGCGCCCGGAAGCGGACCTGCGCATCGTGCATCGCCTCGACCGCGACACGTCGGGCTGCCTGATCCTGGCCAAGGGGTTGGCCGCGGCGCAGCACTTCGATGCGGCGTTCCAAGCCGGCAGCGTCCAGAAGACCTACACCGCGTTGGTCAACGGCGTGCCGCCACAACTCCAGTTTGCCATCGAGGCGTGGCTCGGTCCGGACCCGCGACGCAAGGGCAAGGTGGTCGCTGCCGCCGACGAGCAGCTTGGCTTTCGCCAGGCCCACACCGAGGTCGTGCGCGAGGCCGCGTTCGAGCGCCACGCACTGCTGTCGTTGCGGCCGCGCACCGGCCGCAGCCACCAACTGCGCGTCCACCTGCAGTGGGCGGGCTACGCGATCGTTGGCGATCGCGACTACGGCGGCGAACCGCTGTTGCTGTCCCAGCTGAAGCCGGGCTACAAACTGCGCCCCGGCGTGCCCGAGACGCCGCTGACCAAACGAATGTTCCTGCATGCCAGCCGCGTCGAGTTCCTCGATCTCGACGGCACCCCGGTCGGCGTCGCATCACCTTTGCCGGACGATCTGGCCTTGGCGCTGCACAAGCTCGAGACGTACGACCCCAGACGGAGACGACCGTGCGACTGAAGACGACCCCCGAGGACTTCCGAGTCCGTGAACTGCTGCAGTGGACCAATGTCCCCGGCGGCGACTTTGTCGTGCACTTGCTGCACAAAGAGAAACTGTCGACGCCCGAAGCCCTGTCGATGGTCGCCCGTGAAGGCGACGTCGAGCGGGCGGCGATCGCGTATGCCGGATTGAAGGACCGCCAGGCCATCACCGAGCAGTTCGTGACCATCGAACGGCGCGCCGTCGAGGTCCGGTTGCCCAACCTGCGGCTGCAGCCGGTCGGCACCACCGACCGGCCGATCACCAGCCGCCTCAGCAGCGGCAACGCGTTCACGATCGTCGTGCGCGATCTCGTGCCGCATGGCGCCGCGACGTTGCGGCGCGCGATGCCGTCGCTGATCAAGACCGGGTTTCCGAACTACTTCGACGACCAACGCTTCGGCTGCCTGCGCCACGGCCAGGGCTTCCCGATGCGCAGCGTCCTGCTCGGCGACTTCGAACGCGCGCTGCAGCAGCTGGTCGCCGAGCCGTCGCCGGTGGCGATCACCGGTGACGTCAAGCTGAAGAAGACGCTGCAACTGCGCTGGCGCGACTGGGAGACGTGTGCCCGCATCGCGCGCGGCCCCGCCTACGAGCCGATGTTCGCGCACCTGCTCGCCAACCCCGAGGACTTCCGCGGCGCGCTCGAGTTCGTGCCGTTGCGCCAGCGCGTGATCCAGGCATTCGCCTACCAGTCGTTCCTGTGGAACCGCGCGGTCAGCCGACTGCTGCGAGGCGGCGTCGATTCGTCGCAGCGCCTGCGCTTGTCGACGTTGGCCGGCGATCTGCTGGCGTGGAAGTACCTGGCGCCCGAACGCGAGGAGAAGCTGAAGGTGATGCGCACGCCGCTCTACGGCCCCGATGGCGATGGCGGCAGTCCGCCGTTCGCAGCGGCCATGCGCGAAGAGCTCACCGAAGCCGGCCTGTCGCGGCAGGACTTCGTGCAGAACGCCGTGCCGGGAATGATCTGGAAGGAAGATGCGCGCGACGCGTTCGTGAAGCCGACCAACGTCGGCGAAGTGCGCATCGAGCCGGACGAGATCAACGGTGGGCGGGTCAAGGCCACGCTGGAGTTCTCGCTGCCGCGCGGCAGCTACGCGACGATGTTGATCAAGCGGCTGTTTGCGCCGAGCTACTACGACCGCGGTGCCGATCGCTACGGTGACCGCGGCGGCGATCGTGGCGGCGATCGTGGCGGCGATCGTGGCGGCGATCGTGGTGGTGATCGCTTTGGCGACCGCGGCGGTGACCGTGGCCCGCGCGGTCGCGACGAGGGTGGCGGCTATGCCGACCGCGGTCCGCGCCCTGCCTTGCGCGGCGGCGGCCCGGCCCCCAGCCACGACGAGGACGAATCATGAGCCAGCGCACGTTGGGCATCATCGGCGGCTCCGGCATC
>SXPB01000014.1 GCA_005776475.1 Planctomycetia bacterium | reverse complement strand
TCGCAGCCATCGATCCGCATCGCCAGCGGCGTCGCCCGTTCGGTTTGCACCAGCGTGCACTTCATCGCGAAGGCCGGCGCCAACCGCACCGATGCCGCCGTCCGCACCAGCGCCGCGTTTTGCGCATGGGCATTGCCATCACCGAGCAGGAACGCGAACAGGGTGCGCTGCAGCAGCGCCAACCGATCGAGCGCACCGCGCGACGAATGCGCACTGAGCAGATCGAACAGCGCAGCGAGCCCGGGACCACCCGCACGCTCGTGCACGGACGCGCGCGGCGCACCGAGCGCCTGCGCCAGGTCCTCACGCAGCAACCGCCGCACGCTGCGTTGTCGATCGCGCTGCCGGTCGAAGCGTTCGACGAGCAGGAACGCAAATCCGTCGATCTGTCGCACGTCAACGGCGCAGGTCTCGATGCCGACGGCGGCGGCGAGCTGCAGCGCGAAGAACTCGTTCTGCGCGCTCGCTTCGACGGTCGGGTCGGGGACCTTCACGAAGTGCGTCGACGGTGCGCTTGCCGTAGGCAGCGCGAGCCCCTGTGCGTGATCCACCACCGCCAGCAGCGGACGCAGGTGGCCAGGCGAACGGTTCGCGTCGCGCAGCAACGCAACCAGCTCGTCGTTGCCGAGTGGGCGCGCGGGCTCGTCGGTGTCGGCCGACGACGGCGCTTCGTCGGGCGGATGCAGCGACAGCGCACCCGCGAACTCCTGCCCCAACGCGAGCGGCAGCCAACCACCAAACCACGCGCGGGTCGTCCGGTCGTCGAACGGCTCGGCGCGCAACGGCAACGACAGGGAGATCGGGAACGCCGTCGCGTCGCCGAGCCAGCCAGTGCGGTAGGCGAACTCGAGCGACTCGTCGCCGCGTTGCCGCAGGTCGCCAACGGCGCGCCCTTCGTGGTGCACGACGAGGTGCGCGGTCATGGCTGCGAAGCGGGCCCGACGGTGAGCCGCAGGCCGAGCAGGCGGAGCACGTGCAGCACCTTCCCGAGCTGGGCGGTCGGTTTGCCGCGTTCGATCTCGACGATGAAGCGGACGCTGGTGCCGCAAGCGGCGGCGAGGTCGGGCTGCCGCAGGCCTTGTTCCTTGCGGGCGGCACGGACGGCGGCGCCGATTTGCTCGGGTGATTGGACGAGGATCACCGAAGGAATGTCCCGAGCGGGAAATCAGATCGCAAGACTCGTGTGGCCCGAGCCACAGAATGTCCCGATCGGGAAATCGAAACAGCCAACTGCCCCTCGCGACATGCCGACTGGTGTGCCCACGCCCTTCGCAGGGCTACCGGGGCGCCTGGATGGCGCACCCGGCCATCGGCTTCACTCCTTCTTGCCGCCGGACGCTTCGACCTTGTCCTTGCCGTCCTTCGCGCGGGCAAGCCAGGCCGCGATCACTTCGGCTTCGCGTTCGGCCGTCAGCCGACCGTTGCGCGTGTCCCACATCGCCGCCTTCGCCTGGTCGGAGATGCCGTTCCACCATTCCCAGGTCGAGCGGACCGTGTCGAGGAGGGGCCGGAACTTCAGGCCGGCCGCGACCGCCTTCTTGTTCGACACCGAACCAAAGCCACCGAAGTCGCTGCCCGGCTGCGTCCAGATCGGCAGACCGTTCGCTTCCTGGGCCGCGAGGAACTCGCCGTCGGCGCACACGAACTCGGCGTCGGTAGCCGTCACCTCTTTGGAGGCGTCGAGCAGCTCACCCATCGTCAGCACGCGATCGGGGCCGACCGCGTTGAAGACGCCCATCGTCTCGTTCTCAGCGCAGTGCACCAAGAACTCGGCGAGGTCGCGCACGTCGATCACCTGGATCGGATCCTGGCGTGGCGGCGCCAGCACCTTGCCGCCCTTCGCCGTGCGCGCCATCCAGAAGGCGAAGCGGTTGGAGGTGTCCTTGGCGCCGACGATGTAGCCAGGGCGCACATTCGTCGTGTGGCCTGGGAACGCCTTCTCTGCTGCCTGTTCGCACAACGCCTTCAGCGCGCCGTAGTGCTTCCCGACTTCCTCGTTGGTAGCGTCCGGCATGGTGGCGACAGTCGACTTTTCGTCGATGCCCGACGGCCGCCCATCGGCATAGGCGGAGATCGACGACACGAACACGTACTGTTTCGCGGCGGGCTTCAGCAGCTCGGCGGAGGCGCTGACGACGCGCGGCACGTAGCCCGAAGTGTCGATCACGGCGTCCCAGGTGCGGCCGGCGGCGATCGCCTGTTCGATGGACTTCAGGCCGTCACCGACCTTCGGGTCGCGGTCGCCGCGCAGCTCTTCGAGCTCGGGGAACAGCGCCTCGTTGCGGTTGCCACGGTTGAACAGCGTCACCTTGTGGCCGCGCGCCAACGCGTACTGCACCGTGTGCGGGCCGAGGAAGCCGGTGCCGCCGAGGAACAGCAGGCTGCGAGGTTTCGCGGCCTTCTCGACCTTCGAGTAGTCCTGCAGCCCGCGCTTGAGCCGACGGGCAAACTCCTCGGCCGACATCCCGGGCGGTGGGCCCTGCGTGGGCAAGACGACCGACAGGAGTGCTCCCGCGACGCCGGCCAGGAGCGAGGCGAGGAACGAACGACGAGGAGGAGTCTGGTTCATGCGAGGTGGGACTCTGCTACGGACCGTCCCACCGTAGTGCTGGCGGCGAGTGCGCGATACCCGAAGCGCACCTGATTGCCGTGGCTACCCCAGCAGGCCGAGCAGGTCGCCCACCGGCAGCGGTCCATCGGCGACGAACGGCTCGCCGGCGCGCACCCCGATCGAGGCGCCGTGGAACCGATCGCGCACGTCCGCCCGTTCCGCCACATCGAGCCCGAGCGTCAGGTGCGAGCGGTCCGGCGGGTTCAACTGCGAACGGAAGCAGCGCACCACGTCCGCCTTTGCCGCCGCGACCGACGTGATGTCGACGACGAACGTCGCCGGCACCGGCCGGTTGCCCGGATAGCGCAGCAGCACGCGCGGGCGGTGCGGCGTCCCGAGCTGTGGCTCGTAGTTGCGCAGGCCGGCGAGGAAGCAGGCGCGGCCGGCGAGTTCGGCGACGGCAATGTGGTCGGGATGCACGTCGTCGCCGTGCGGCGCAAACAGGATGCGCGGCCGCACCATGCGCAGCACCGCGACCAGCGCGTTGGTGGCGGCGTCATCGACGCGCACACCGGTGTCGGGCAAGGCGAGGTTGTGGCGTGCAGCGAGGCCGAGCAGCTTGCCGGCGGCTTCGGCTTCGGCATCGCGATCGGCCGCGGTGCCACGCGATCCCTTTTCGCCGCGCGTGCAATCGACGACCGCGAGCGATGCACCCTTCTGCCGCAGCAACAACAGCGTGCCGGCGAGTCCGATCTCGACATCGTCCGGGTGCGGACCGAGCGCCAGCACGTCGCACGCCGGCAGGTTCATGCGGGCCCCAGTTCGAGCACCGCGTGCTCGATGCGGAACGGATCGGCGGCCTCGATCAGCATGTCGCCGAAGCGCGCCCCGTGCGTCGCCAGATACGCCATTGGGCCGAGCACCCGTTCCTGGATGCGGTTGCGTGGCCGCAGCGTGCTGCACAGCCGGCGCAGCTGCTTGATGCCGGTGCCTTCGCGATTCTGCCGCGCGTTGCGCACCTTCTGCTGCAAGCGCTCGATCTCTTCGGTCGCCTTGCTGCGGGCGCGGTCGAGGGCGCCGAGCATCGAGCTGTCGAGGGCGCCGAGCTTTTGCGTGATGCCGTCCAGCGCGGCGCGAACCTTCGATTGCAGGTCGTCGAGCGCGTCTTCGATGTCGCCGCCGTCGTCGCTCTGCAGCAGCTTCTCGGCGAGCTTCTCCGGCGGCTGGTCGAGGTCGGGCAGGTCGAGCGAGAACCGCGTCAGCAACCGCTGCATCGACGGCTCGACCACGGTCATCGACGCGCGCGGCACGAACACCGGCACCGGCACACCGAGCAGGCGGTAGAGCGGCGCCACTGCGCATAGATAGGCGAGTTCGCCGGGGCCGACGACCATGCCGAGGGTCGGCAGGCACGCGTCCTGCCACAGCGGTCGCAACAGTACGCCAGGGCTCAGATCCTGCGGCCGGCCAGCTTCTTCGCCGTCAGCGAGCGGTTCGCGAATGCCACCGGCCAGCTGGAACATCATCGTCGTCTGCGGATCGAGCGTGACGTCGATGCCGACGTCGCCGAGGTCGTCGCAGGTCTGCTTCACCTTCTCGCGGACGTCGTTGGACTTGCTCCACCACCGCGTCAGCGGTTCGAACGCTTCGGCGGGCAGATCGCGCGGCTCGATGATGCAGAGCCCGTGGTGGCCGAACGTCGCGAACAGGAAGCGCGCCATCTGGTCGCCGAGCGTCTCGTCGGGATGACGCGGCTTGCACAGGTCGAGCGCCCACTGGCGATGTTCGCTCTGCGGCAGCAGCGCATCGATCTCCGCCAGCACCTTCTCCATCTCGCGCCCGCAGCCGATGCCGCGCAGCGGTTCGTTGCTGCGGTGCAGGTCGAGGCGGAAACGCTGCACTTCCTGCTGCTGGTTGACGAGGAACAGCCGGTTCGCTTCGTCGAGATCGTGGTCGTCGCTGTGGTTCCAGAACACCGGCACCACCCGTGGGCCGCCGTTCTGCTTGGCCTCGGCGTTGATCTCGCGACACAGCCGGATCGCCGTGGCGACCTTGTGGAAGGAGAACAACGGGCCACCCATCATGCCGGGCTGCTGGCCGGTCACGATCACGTGCACGTTCGGATCGAGCAGGGCTTCGGCGTTGGCGAACACTTCAGGCGGGGCACCCGCACGCGTCGCGTACTCGCGCAGCGAACGCACCAGCGATTCGCGCGACAGCAGGCGGCCGGCTCCAGTGGGCGCGCGACGCAGCAGTTCTGGCACCGAACGCGCCCGCATGCCGAGGAACGCGCCGAGGTCGCGGTCGTCCTCGAGGTAGCGCTGGTGCACGTCGGACGTGCCGAGGCGCCGGAAGGAGATGTGGCGGAGCGTCGAAGTCACGAGTTGCCTTGCACGGGTGAACGTCCTTGGGCCATTGCCACGGCGCGGCACTCGGCCGCGAAGCTCTTGGCGGCCGCCTCGATGCGGTCGAGCCATTGGGTGTCATCGGGCTTGAAGCACTGCATCACGCCGCGGCTCTGGTTGACGAGGGCGCCAAGGCCTTTCGGGCCGAAGGCGGCGGCGAGGTCCTGCACCTTGCCGCCTTGCGCGCCGACACCGGGCAGCAGCAGCCACGCGTGCGGCAGCAGTGCGCGCAACCGCGCCAGCTCCTGCGGCCAGGTGGCGCCGACGACCGCGCCGACCGGCGAGTAGCCGTGTTCGAGGCCGAGGTCATGGCCCCAACGGGTCACCGCGCGCGCGACGACGTCGCACAGCGGTTCGCCGCCGACGGCGAGATCCTGGAAGTCCTTGGCGCCCGGGTTGCTGGTGCGGACCAGCACGAACACGCCCTTGCCGCCGTTTGCCGGCGTGCAGTGCTTGAGGAACGGCTGCACCGAATCGAGTCCCAGGTACGGATGCAGGGTCACCGCATCGGCGATCGCGAAGTGGCCTTCGGCGTAGGCCTCGGCGGTGCTGCCGATGTCGCCGCGCTTGATGTCACCGAGCACCAGCAGGCCGTGCCGCTTCGCGTCGGCGCAGACTTCCTCGTAGGCGCGATAGCCGGCACTGCCGTAGCACTCGAAGAAGGCGACGTTCGGCTTCACGCACGGCGCGTGGCGGGCGATCACCGGCAAGGTCGCGCGGTAGAACGCGACGATGCGTTCGGCCGGCGACTTGCCGGCGGCGACCTGGTTCGGGAACGCATCGAGCCGCGGATCGAGACCGATCACGACTGGCGCCTGGCCACCGAGCACACGTTCTGCGAGACGTCCGACGAAGCTCTGCATCGAGGCAGTGAGACTAGCTGCCGCGTGCGCTGGCGCGAGATGGCGACGCCGTTTCCGCGGCGATCACCGGCGAACGGTTGCGGCGCCGAGCGTGGCGAACAGGCCGCCGATCAGCACCGTGAAGCCGAACGGCCAGAAGAACGCTTGCGCCATCGTCAGCAGGAACAGCGCATCGGCCGGGTCGGACTTGGGCGGACCCTTGGCGAAGTGTGTATTCCAGCCTTCGCGCACCGAGAAGTACTGCGCGGCCATCACCGGGATGCGGGCCAGGATGCCGTAGGCGACCAGCGTGAACCAGGCGCGCCGCCAGGCGACGAAAACGAACAGTCCGGCCACCACCGCACCGCCGTTCATCACGTAGGACCGATCCGTCCAGTCGGGCACGTGGTTGATCATGACGTAGATCACCCCGGCGATGGTTGCCAGGCCGAGCAGCACGAACAGCATCGCCTTGGCGTAGCTGGCCGGTCGATGGCCGCTGGCAGCCAGGCAGCGACCGAACCAGAAGCCGAACGGAATCACGCACCACGCGACGCCAAGTGGCGAGCCGCCGCCGCCGGGCTCGATGTTGAACACGGCCGGCGCCCAACCCTTCAGTTCGCCGAGTAGGCGAACGCCCGTGATGACGAGGGAGATCACGGCGGCGATCAAGACGGCTTCGAAGACGCGTCGGCCTGTGGATTGGCTCATCGGTGAGAGCATGGCGAGGCGTCGTGCGAGGGGCCAGCGCACACTGCGCGAGCAACAGATCGCGCGAGCCGCGGGCTACCTTGGCCGCTGTCCAACCAAGTTCGACCATGCGAACCTACGTCGCCGCGTTCCTTTTTGGCTTCGGGCTCGCCACAGCACCCATTGAGGCCCAGGACCCAACGGCCACGCCGCCGGCACGGCTCTTGTTCCGGGTGGAAGTGGATGGTCCGGCGGCCTGGCGAGCGAAGTTCGCGCCGACCAACCTGGGCGTAATGCTGGCGAGCGAGGAAGGCGGCAAGGCGTGGAAGCCGCGCTTGCAGCCGTTCGACGTGGCGTTGCGTCGATTCCTCGCGGATGCGGAGGGTGGGCCTGGTGACGCGGCCGCGCGCGATCGTTGGGTTGATTACGGCGGGCGCATCGAGTTCGTGCTGTGGTCGAGCGAGCCGAAAGACGCGAAGGAGTCCGCGATCGCCCACGCCGCGCTGCGCTTCCATGGCGACGGCCGCACCGACCTCGACGCGTTGTCGGCGGACCTGGCGCGCATCCTGGCGCGGTGGGGCGATGCAGTGGGCAAGTTGCAGGCGGGCAAGCCGACGCGCGACCGGGACACGATCGTGGTGTTGCTGGGCGATCCGGCGACGTTCGCGGTGAACGAGGCGTTGGTGAAGACGCTGTCGGCCCCGGACCCCGCGACGGCGAAAGGGCCGTCGCTCCGGTTGGTGGCGTACGGCGCCGACGTGGAGGCCTTTCTGCGCGGTTTCGAGGCGACCATCGCCGGCGTCTGGAAGGCGCTCGGCTTTGCGTCGCTGCAGCACGTCGAGTTCGCGATCGGCACCGCGGGGCCGCTCGTGCAGTTGGAGTGCGCGGCGCAGTTCGCCGGCGACGAACGCGGTCTGTTCGGAGCGTTCTTTCCCGCCAGCGAGGCGCTGCCGCCGCTGCTGCACCTGGCGCCCGACGACGGCACGCCGTGGAAAGTTGGCCATTTCGACGCAGCGGCGATGTGGCGCACGGGCTGCGCGGTCACCGACGCGTTCCGCGAGGAGCCCGCGGGCACGGCAGCCGCGGCGGTCGCCAAGGGCTGGGGTCTCGATCCGCTCGCCGATGTCTTCGGGCAGATGCACACCGACTACCTGCTGGTCGGCATGCCTGGATGGAGCAGCGAGGACGGGTTCGTGATCGACGGCCTGTTCGTGTTCCGCCTGCGCGACGCGGCGAAGTTCGCGGACGGCTTCGAACGCATGCGGCTGAACTGGAAGCCGCATGTGCAGAAGGTGAAGGCCGAGGAGCACGACGGCGCGACGATCACGCACTACAGCACGATGTTCTTCCCGCTGCAGCTCGCGGTCGCGCACGGCAATGCCTATTTCGCGATCGGGCCCGACGGCCCCGACCGGATCCGCGCCGCCCTCGATCGCAGCAAGGCGGAGCCTTCGGCGAAGCTCGGCAACGCATGGGCGCCGCTGCAGCGTCACGTTCCCGCTGGCCACAACGGCGTCGGTGAGATCGACCTGCATCGCGTGATGACGATGCACGTGTCCACGGTCCTGGCCGTGCTGGCGTTCGTGCCGCAGGACAGCCTGCCGGAGTTCTTGCAGAACGTCGACGCGGACGCGCTGGTCGAAGAAGTCTCGCCGCTGCTGGAGCGGCACGGGCTGCGCACGCTGCGCTCCGCCACCGGGTTCCATGCGGGACGCTGGAACTACCGCGTGTTCTGGTAGCGCGCGGCGCCGTCAGCGGCGCTTCAGGTCGGGGTTGTTGCGTCCCATGTAGCCGATCCGGCCGAGCAGCCCTGCCTTGTCCGTGCTGCGGAAGGTGCGCACGTTGCCCGGCTTGGACCCCGATTCGACGAAGGCCCAATCGGCGCGATAGACCCAGCGATCCTGCGGGCGTCCGGTCACGAGTTCCTTCCAGACAGCGCGCGCCTGTTCGGTGTCGTCGCGATGGAACCACGACAAGCCGAAGTGGTAGCGCGCTTCGCTGTAGCGCGCATGCTCGCTCGGAACGTCGCGCAGCAGATCCGCCATCGCCGCGAACTCACCGGCGTGCCAGGCGAGCAGCGAGCGCTCGATGGCGACGTCGTGCACGAGTTCCGCGCCGGTGATCTTGTCGAGGTGTTCGCGCGCAGCCGCCGCTTTGCCCTGCTTGCGCAACAAGCGTGCGCACAGCAGCCGAGCCGCCGGTTCGTCGACGGTGGTCGCGAGCGCCAGCGCGTCGTCGAATTGCTGCAAGCCAGCGAGCACGAGGGCGCGCTGCAACGGCGTGCCTTCGGACTCACTTGGGCTCGGCTGGTCGTACTGAGGATGCTGCTGCAGCACCTTCTGCATCGCGGCGAGCACGGCTTTGGTGTCGGCGTAGTTGGCCACGTCGCCGAGCACTTCGCCCTCGGCCGACATGAACAGGATCGGCGGCGTGTCGACCGCCATGCCGCGCAGGTTTTTGCGCGCCTTCACCACGACCGCACGCGCGTCCTTGTCGGCGGCAGCGCCGGCATTGGACAAGTCGAAGTAGAAGGGCACGAAGCGGAGCTTCGCGAGCGCCTGCACATCTTCATCGCTGAAGGGACCCGCCCTCAGCACCTCCGCAGCGGGTCACCAACCGCCGTCGGCGGACGTTCCAAACGCGATCGGCTTCACCAGCAGCAGGCGGTTCTGGGCAGCGGCGGTCTCCTTGGCCTTGGTGAACGGATGCACCCACGGCATGCCGGAGTGGTCGGCGCAGGCGGGGTTCTGGGCGGGCACGAAGGCGGCGGTGACGAGCACGGTCAACGAGGGCAGGAAACGGTGTGGCATGGTTGGGCGCGGGGGTGTCGTGCGACGCGGAGTATGCGGCGAAACTCCAGGCGCCGTTGGCCCATGACGTTGGTTTCCTTGCCGACCGGGGAGCTTCGCCTGCGCCCGTTCTCCGACGTCCCTGGTCGCATACACTGTCAGTCAACCAGGAGATCCCCATGCGCCCCCTTGTCGCCGGCTTCTGCTTCGTGCTTTCCCTCACGGCCTTGGCAATCGCGCAAGACACCCGCGCCAAGCGCCCGGCGAAGGAAATCCTGCGCGAGTTCGACAGTGTCCGCATGCCGAGCATGAGCGACGGCGCCGATCCGGAGAGCGTGCGGCGCTTCAAGAAGGAGATCCACGACGGCTGCTCCAAGATGGCGGCCCTCGCGCTCGAACTGCACCAGAGTCACCCGGACCACGCCCGCGTTGCCGCCCTGCTCGACAATCGCTGGTCGGGTTTGACGCACGCCTGCGACGGCGCTGACGAAGTTGCCAAGGAAACCGCGGCGCTGCTGCAGCAGGAGGGACTGCGTGACGACGTCAAGAAGCAGGCGTTGCTGGCCCGCGCGCGCGCGATGATCGCTTCCGAGAACTTCACCGACGTGGAACGCATCGACGCGGTGCGCGCCACGATGGTGATCAAGGACGAGGACGACCGTCTTGCGAGCAGCATGATCGATCTCGTCGAGCGGCACATCGCCGATCCGGAGACGCAGAAGATGTTGTTCGAGATCGTGGTCGAGACCTGGCCCGATGCGAAGTACGGCACTCGCGACGCCAAGGCGCTGCTGCGCTTGCACGAAGCGATCGGCAAGCCGTTCGCCGAGCTCTTGCCCGAAGCGAACCGCGCCTGGTTCGCCGAGCAGACGAAGGCGGCGAGCGAGTTCACCGTGGCGCAATTGTGGATGGGCTGGCTCGATCGCGATGGCGAAGACGATGACTTGAAGGCCCTGAAGGCGACGCGCAAGAAGTTCGGCGAACGCGTGCGTCTGGTCGGCTTCCTGCATGGCGCCCTCGAAGCGCGCATGGCCGACGCGAAGCGGGCCGGTGTGGATTGGCCGCAAGCGCAGATCGACTCAGCAGAGCCGATGCGCAATCCGTTCGGCGCGCCGAAGTGCGAACTCTACTTCGTGCTCGACCGCGACCTGAAGATCGCCGGTATCGTTGGCCGCGCCGCGTTGGCAGGCGAACTGCTCGACCAGATCCTCGTTCCCTCGAAGTGAATCCCATGCAAACCACGCTCGTCTCGGTGCTCGCAGCGATCACCCTGCTGCCGTTCGTCGTCCAGGATCCAAAGCCTGCGCCAAAGCCCCCCGTCGCGGGTGCGATTGTGCCGGCGGCCGAAGCGAAGAAATGGGATCCCGCCGACCTGAAGAAGATGGAGTGGTTGTGCGGCACCTGGGTGATCGAGCAGGGCGGCAAGACCACCGAAGAGCACTGGCGGCCACTGCAAGGCACCACGATCCTCGGCTCGTCGCATTCGTTCGACGCGGAGAAGACCAGCTTCTTCGAGCACCTGCGCATCTCGGCGATGCGCGGCACGATCGCCTACCTGGCGATGCCGGGCGGCAAGCCAGCGACTCCGTTCCTGCTGGCAAAGCTCGAAGACGGGCTGATGGTGTTCGAGAACCCCAAGCACGACGCCCCGCAGCGCATCACCTACCAGAAGACCGAAGCGGGCATCACGGCGACCGTCTGCCAGATGGATGGCAGCAAGGCCGAGACCTTCGTGTTCAAGAAGAAGGGTTAGCCGACTTCTTGGCGCGCTCGACGTCGCCGGCGACGGCCTCGGCGGCCGACTGCTTGCGGGGCGCGGGTGGCGGCGGCGTGTTCGCTGGCGGCGCGGGTGGCGGTGGCGCCACGTCGGCGAGGCCGGCGAGCGCCTGCAGCGTCGCTTCGACGCAGCGTTCGGCGAGCACGCCGGTGAACCAGCGGATCTGCACCGAGGTGAGACTCTGGCCGAGATCGGCGTCTTCGGCATCCGGGTAGAGCACCGGCTCCTCGGGCACTCCGAAGGCGAGCGGCGGCAGTTCGCTGTCGGGCTCGGTCTGCCGCACCTTGCTCAGCATCGCTTGCAGGTCGACACCGCGCAGCATGAGCACTTCCCACGGCCGCTCGTCGAGCCGGCGCGCGAACAGTTCGTGCAGGGCCAGCACGTGACGGCACGGCTTCTCCGGCAGATCGCACGAACACCCGAAGGTCACGCTGCGCGCATCCGGAAACAGCGGCTCGCCGACGATGCGCGCGACCAGACGGTCGAAGCTGCGTGGGACGCGGCCGTTCTCGAGCGCTTCGACGATCGACTTGCTGCGGCGCAGCACGCGCACCAGCGTGTTCCAGTCGCGCATCGGCAGCGTGCGGATCTGCAGGCTGACTTCGTGGATGCTGCCCATCGTGCCTTCCATCTCGCAGCGGATGGAACCGGCGCGGATGCGCACCATCGGCTTGCGGATGCTCGGCAGGGCGTCGAGCGCGGCGGCGAGACGCGTGTCGTCGACACCGCGGGTGGCCTCGCGGCGCCAGCGTTCGCCGAGCGACACCGACTTGCGATCGGCGGAGTTCATGCGAGCGCTTCCTTGCGATCGAGCGTGAGCAGGCGCTTGAGATCGTCGTTGCTGAGTTCGGTAAGCCAGTTCTCGCCGGCGGCGAGCAGGCTGTCGGCCACCTCGCGCTTGCGATCCAGCATCATCTGGATGCGTTCTTCGAGCGTGCCGCTGCAGACGAACTTGTGCACGAACACGTTGCGCTGCTGGCCGATGCGGAATGCACGGTCGGTCGCCTGGTCTTCGACCGCGGGGTTCCACCAACGGTCGTAGTGGAACACACGGTTGGCGGCGGTGAGGTTGAGGCCGGTGCCGCCTGCCTTGAGCGACAGCACGAACAGCTTCGGGCCGTCGGGGCGCGAGGCCTGGAAGTCGGTGACCATCTGGTCGCGTTCCTTCTGCGGCACGCCGCCGTGCAGGAACAGGACCTGGCCGCCGAACATCGTTTCGGTGTGGGCCTTCAGCAGCGAGCCCATTTCCTTGAACTGCGTGAAGATCAGGCAGCGATCGCCTTCGTCGAGCGCTTCCTCGAGCATCTCGCTGAGCAGATCGAGCTTGCCCGACCGGCTCGGCAGCACGCTGCCGTCCATCAGGTAGTGCGCCGGGTGGTTGCAGACCTGCTTCAGCCGCAGCAGCGTGGTGAGGATCGCGCCGCGGCGCTGGATTCCCTCGGCGGCCTTCTCGACTTCCTGGAGGCCCTTGCGGACCACGGACTCGTAGAGGATCGCCTGCTCGCGGCTGAGCGTGGCGGTGACGATCTGCTCGGTCTTCTCGGGCAGGTCGGCGACGATCTCGGGATCGGTCTTCAAGCGACGCAGCACGAACGGGCGGACGAGGCGTGCCAGCGCCGACATCGAACCCTGACGGCGTTGCTTGACGATCGGATGCTCGAGCGTCTGCATGAACTGCGTGCGCGAGCCGAGCAGGCCTTCGTTGAGGAAGTCCATGATCGACCAGAGGTCGAGCGGACGGTTCTCGAGCGGCGTGCCAGTGAGCGCCAGCCGGAAGTGGCCGCGCAGGGCGCGGGCGACCTTGGATTGGCGCGTGGTCGGGTTCTTGATGTTCTGCGCTTCGTCGAGCACCACGCCGTCGAACGTGATGTCCTTCATCACTTCTTCGTCGCGCTGCAGCAGGTTGTAGCTGGTCAGCACGATGTCGTGGCTGCGCAGCATCGCGCGGAACTCGTCGGCGGTCTCGGCGCGACCCTTGCCGTGATGCATCACGACGCGCAGGTTCGGCGAGAAGCGATTGAGCTCGCGGCGCCAGTTGCCGAGCACCGAGACCGGGCACACGATCATGATCGCGTTCTCGTCGGGGCGTTGGCGGCGCCAGTCGAGCATCATCGTGATCGCCTGCACCGTCTTGCCGAGACCCATGTCGTCGGCGAGGCAGGCACCGAAGCCCTGGTCGACCAGGAAGTGCATCCAGGCGTGGCCACGCGCCTGGTACGGACGCAGTTCGCCGATGAAGTCGGGCGGCAGCGGGCGGCTCTCGACGGCGCGCGCCTGTTCGAGGTTGTGCAGCAGGTTCTCGAGGCGCGGCGTGCTGGCGATCGACTCCATCGCGAGGCCGTGCAGGTGCGAAGCGCCGCCGAGGCGCAGGCGCAGTGCTTCGAAGAAGCTGATGCGCTCGCCGCCTTCCTCCATGCGCGCCTTGAAGTCCTTCAGGGCTTCGCGGTCCTTCGGCGACAGCAGCACCGGACGGCGGTCGATGAACACGAGCGGCGTCTTTGCATCGACCAGCTGTTCGAACTCGGTCTGCGTCAGCTCCTGGTCGCCCACCGCCAGGCTCCAGCGGAACTCGAACCACGGCCGCGGATCGTTCTGCGCGCCCTTGCCGTCGACGATGGCGACGCGCGCCGACAGGCGCTGCATCGACTCGACGCCCGGCAGCGTGAGTTCGAAGCCCTCGGCTTCGAGCAGCGGCATGTGGTCGAGGATCTGGTCGAGCTCGGCGCGGGTCAGGCTGGCGCGACCGTCGGCGAGGTTGCGGGCGCGGCGCAGCGACGGCATCTTCTCGGCCACGCGGTCGATGGTCTGCTCGATCTTCACCACCGAGTCGGTCGCGATCTCGTTGCGGAACGGCGATGCGGCGAGGCGCTGGTGCAGGTTCTCGATCGTCTCGGTGAACTTGATCGTCGGGATCGGTCGCACCAGGATCTGCAGGCCCCACGGCACGCCCTCTTCGAGCGGCTTGTCGGGAACCAGGATCTCGAGCACCGGCACCATCGGCGTCTGCCAGAACTCCTTCGGCAGGCGCTCGGCCTTGGCGAACCGAGGCGTCGGTGTTTGCGCGGCGGCGGTGCGCGCCTGCACGGCCTGGTCGAGGGCGTGGCCGACGAAGCTGACGACGTAGTTGCGCGCCGTCACCGCGTAGACGGGATCGTCGGGCACCGAGAAGCGCGCAGTGCACAGGGTGCCGGGCACGAGATCGGCGAGGGCGGCGAGCACCCACTGCGTGTCGATGCTCCAGTGCGGCGCCCACTGCATGACGCCCGGCTGCGGGGCCGGGGCATAGTCACCGCGCAGGATCATCTTCTGCACGAGCTGGCTCATCGCGGCCAACGCGCGCAACGACGGCGTCTGGCGGGCGGCGTCGAGCGTGGCAAGCCACGGCAAGGCGTCCTGCAGGCGCAGGGCGAGGGCCGGGATCGACCACAGGGCTGGCGCGATGCGCGACGGCGGCCGGTCGTCATCTTCGCCCTCGGCGGAGGTAGCGACGAGCAGCGGGCGGAGCGATGACTCTTCGCCCGGGATCAGCAGCTGCGCTTCGACCGGTTCGAGCCTGTCGTGCAGGCCAGCAGGCAATGCTGCGCCGACACCCGTGATGCCGTCATCGGACCACAGGGCGATCCGCGCGTCGGCGGGTTGACGGGAATGCAGGTATGCAGCGTGCAGACAACTACTTCCCGGAGAGGGTGCTCGGATGCACCCACTGCTTGTCGACCTTTGTCTTGACCACGTGGATGTCGTGGTCGAGCCGGCGGGTTGCCTGGTCGGCCAGGGTGAAGATGAACAGCAGCGACAGGAACACGAACGAGCAGAGGAACGTGATCTTGTTGATCGCGGTGTCCCACTTCAGGTGCATGAAGAACAGGATCACGAAGCTCGCCTTCACGCTGGCGATGCCCATCGCGATCAGCATGTTGGCACCGCCGAAGTCGAACCGGGAGACGGCGACAGTGACGATCGTCAGCACCAACAGGACCATCAGAACGTTGGTGAACATCGCCGTGCTGGAGACGTGGTGATGTCCCATCTGCAACTCGCCGTGGCCGTGGTGGTCGGCGTGCCCGTGGGCGTGTCCGTCGTTGTGGGTGTGGGCAGCCATCACGGCACCAGATAGAGCAGGGGGAAGAGGAAGATCCAGATCAAGTCGACCAGGTGCCAGTAGAGGCCGACCAGGTCGACAGGCAGGTAGTAACCGGCGTGGAAGCGGCCCTTCGCGGTGCCCTTCATGATCCAGAGGATGAGGCCGGCGCCGATCAGCACGTGAATGCCGTGGATCGCGGTCATCGTCAGGTAGATCGCGAAGAACATGTGGCCGTGCGGCACGTTCGCCATCGCGCCGTCGTAGTCCTTGAACCACGGCAACTGCTTGGCGGCCTCGTCGTAGCCGGAGAACAGCTCGGTGAAGATCACGAGGCCGTGGTCGTGCTTCGACTTGTACTCGAAGAACTTGACGACCATGAACGCCGCCGCGCCGAGCACTGTCAGGCCACAGAAGATCAGGGTCTTCTTCTTCTGGCTGGTCTGCGCCGAGCGCACGCCCATCGCCATCGTCCACGAGCTGGCGAGCAGCACGGATGTGTTAAGCGCGCCGAGCTTCCAGCTGAGCAGCCTGCCACCCTCCCGGAAGGTCTCCGGGTACAAGTCGTGGTAGTAGAAGTAGGCAGCGAAGAGTCCGCCGAAGAGCAGGATTTCCGTCGCCAGGAACAACCAGAAGCCCAACTTCAGCGACTGGAACTCCTGCACCGGCGTGTCGAAGTGGTGCGCCACCGTGTGGGGAACGAACTCGGGTCCCGGGGCCGGGATCACTACCGAGTGGTGACCGTCATGACTCATGGGGGAATCCTGCTGTGGCGTAGGCTGTGGTCCGCGGGTGCGGTGATGGCGCGATCAGGAGACGGGGCGCTGCAACGTCTTCAGGTCGAGCGTCGAGTAGTCGTAGACCTCGTGGGTGACCTTCGGCGGCGCGTAGAAGTTCTCCAGCGGCGGCGGGGTCGGCGTCTGCCAGTCGAGCGTGACACCGCCCCACTGGTTCTCCATGGCCGGCTTGCGCTGCAGCAGCGACGCGACCAGGTAGTACACCATCAGCGCGACACCGCTGCCGAGGATCATCGCGCCGATCGTCGAGACCTGGTGGTAGCCATGGAACTCGTCGACGTAGGTCGCATACCGGCGCGGCATGCCCTGGCTGCCCATGATGAACTGCGGCACGAACGTGATGTTGAAGCCGACGAAGATGATGCCGCAGGCGATCTTCGCCAGCGTCTCGTCATAGATCACGCCGAACATCTTCGGCCACCAGTGGTGCAGGCCGGCGAAGAACGCCAGCGCGATCGAACCCATCATCACGTAATGGAAGTGCGCGACGACGAAGTAGGTGTCGTGCAGGTGCAGGTCGACGTTGAGCGCGCCGAGGATCACGCCGGTGAGGCCGCCGATCGCGAAGATGATCAGGAAGGCCAGCGTGTAGAGCATCGGCGAGTTGAGCGCGATCGAGCCCTTCCAGATCGTCGCGACCCAGCTGAACTCCTTGATCGCGGTCGGGATCGCCACGAAGAAGGTCAGGAACGAGAACGCGAACATCGCGTACGTCGACTGACCCGACGTGAACATGTGGTGGCCCCACACGAGGAAGCTGATGATCGCGATCGCCAGCGAGCTGAACGCGATCAGCTTGTAGCCGAACAAGGGCTTGCGGCTGTGGACCGACACCGTCTCGCTGATGATGCCGAAGGCCGGCAGCACCATGATGTAGACGGCCGGGTGGCTGTAGAACCAGAAGAAGTGCTCGAACAGCACCGGGTCGCCACCGAGGCGCGGATCGAAGATGCCGATGTGGTAGAGGCGTTCGAACGCGACGAGCAGCACCGTGATGCCGAGCACCGGCGTCGCCAGCACCTGCAGGATCGCGGTGGCGTAGATCGCCCACACGAACAGCGGCATGCGGAACCAAGTCAGGCCGGCGGCGCGCAGCTTGTGCGTGGTGACGATGAAGTTCAGCCCGGTGAAGATCGAGCTGAAGCCGAGCAGGAAGATCGCGAGGCCGATCGTGACGACAGCCTGGTTCGTGTAGAGGCTGTACGGCGCGTAGAAGGTCCAGCCGGTGTCGAAGCCACCGAGCACGATCGCCAGCGTCGCCAGCACCGCACCCGACAGCCACAGATAGAAGCTGAGCAGGTTGAGGCGCGGCAGCGCCACGTCCTTGGCGCCGAGCATCAGCGGCAACACCATGTTGCCGAGCGCGCCGGGGATCGCCGGGATCACGAACAGGAACACCATGAAGGCGCCGTGCAGCGTGAAGATCTGGTTGTACTTCTCGTTGGTGAACAGCATCCCGTGGGGTTCCCACAGGTGCAGGCGCACCAGCAGCGCGAACACACCGCCCGCGAGGAACGTGAGCAGGGTGCCGATCAGGTACATGATCCCGATGCGCTTGTGGTCAAGCGTGCCGGCCCAAGACATGAAACCTCTGCTGCAGTTCAGGTAGTTCTTCGGCAGGCCGGGAACGGTCGGGTGCGCGTCGATGACGGGGACGTTGGTGGTCATGGCTGCCTCAGTTGTCCGCGAGCGACTTGATGTAGGCGATCAGGCACTTGATGCGCTTGTCGTCGAGGTTGGCGAACGAGCTCATGGTGTTGCGGTCGTAGGGTGACTCGGCGACCTTCTTCTGGTCGGGCTGCTTGATCGATTCGATGATGTAAGCGTCGTCGACGGTGATCGTTTTCTTCTGCCCGCCTTCGATGACTTCACGTTGGCGGCCGACGTATTGGTCGCCTTGCTTGGTGAACAGGCCCTTCCAGGTTGGGCCGACGCTGCCGGTGCCGTTCACGGTGTGGCAGGTGACACATTGCTGCCCGAAGATCCGCTTCCCGTTCTCGATCAGCGACTGCAGATTGGTCTCGTCGATCGGTGGGTTCCACGGCTCCTTGTCGAACTCGGCCTGCGTTACGACGTGGGCCTGCGCATACATCCGCGAGTGGTCTTTGCCGCAGTACTCGGCGCAGAACAGGTGGAATTCACCCGTGATGGTCGGCGTGAACCAGACCGACTGGAAGCGACCCGGAATGATGTCGCGCTTGACGCGCATCGACGGCAGGAAGAACGCGTGCAGGACGTCGGTCGATTCCAAATAGAACTGCACCGGCTTGCCGACGACGAGCCACACCTCGTTCGTGCTGGTGCTGCCGTTGGGATACTTGAAGTCCCAAGCCCACTGCTTCGCGGTTGCCACGTAGGTGTTGCGCGACGCTTCGTGCGGCACCGTGGTCATGTCGAGGCAGCCCTTGAAGCCCCACGCGAACATCACCATCACGATGATCAACGGGATCACCGTCCACACCACTTCGAGCGGCGTGTTGTGCGTCACGTTCGACGCTGCCGGCTGATCCCACGTCTTGCGACGGTACTTCACCACCGAGAACAGCAGCACGCCCAGGATGAGGAAGAAGAAGAAGATGCAGACGATGTACGTGAAATAGAACAGCCCATCGACGTGGTCGAACGTGCTGGCGAGCTCGGGCAGCTGGCCCCACTTGTCGAGCACCGGCGCCGGGGCCGGATTCGCGACGTAATTGACGGGTGCTTGTGGGTCCTGAGTCAGTAGGGCGATCACGGGAGATCCTTGTCTGGCGGCTGCGGTGAGACTCGAGGGAAGTTCGATCAGGCGACGGCAGCGTTCATGCGCCGCCGTTCCTTCTTGAGCATGGACCAGATCATCCATGCGAGTACGACGACCGTGATGGCGCCGGCAACCCGCATGATGGTCATGGCGGTGAGGGAATACGTGTTGGTGCGCGCGTCGAAGGTCAGGCAGTTGAGGCGGACCTGGTCCCAGAGGGTGCCCAGTTTGCCTTCGCTTGCCTCGACCAGTGCCAGGTGCAGGTCACTGGCGTCGAACGCGGTGTTGACGATGACGCGGCTGACCTTGCCCTCGGGGGTGAGGAAGATCAGCGACGGCGGATGCACGAACTGCCTGGTCGGCTCCGACCAGTAGAAGTTGAAGCCGACCTGCTGGGCCAGCTTCTTCACGTTGGTCTCGTCGCCGACGAGCACGCGCCAGGCTTCGTCGCCGCCGGTCTTGCGCAGTCGCGGCAGGAACGTGCCCTTGCGCGCCTTCGCCTGTTCGGCGGTCTCGTTCGGGTCGACCGAGACGTTGAGGATGCGGTAGTCGGTGCCCGGCTGCAGCTCGACGCCACTCAGCGCGTAGAACGCCGCGTCCAGCACCTGCCCGCACATCGCCGGGCAGCTGTAGTAGCCGAGCATCAGCACGACCGGGTGTTGCCCCGGGAACATCTGCTTCCACGCGAACGGGTAGCCACGTTCGTCGGTGAATTGCAGGTCGCGATCGACCAGCACGCCGACGCTGTTGGTCTGTGCTGCCGCCTCCTCGCGCGCCTCGATGTCGCGCGACGGCGAATGGCCGGGCTGCTGCGCGGGCAGCGCCCCGGACAAGGCCAACAGGATGGAGAGGAAGCGTTTCACGGGATCACTTGCGCAGCTGCTGCAGGACGTCGGCGAGCTTCTTCTTCTGCGGGTTGGCGCCGTTCAGGAAGGCGTCCTGCTCGCCGCGCACCTTGGTGAGCTCCGCGGTCGGTGCCGTGTCGACCTTCCGGATGCGCTCCTCGTCGAGCACGCGCAGGAAGATCGGCACCAACACCCACAGGATGCCGAAGGTCGCGAGCGTGCCGCAGATGAACCAGATCGTCGCCGACTTGGCGTCGATGTCGTGCTCTGGATCGAGTGCCACGGGCTCGTGCGTTGCACCCGGCGCGTGGTGATCGTGCTTTGCGTGAGTCATGTGCGTGCCTCGATCAGATGTTCTGGAAGTGGAGCGACTCGGCCAGGCGCGGGTCGCGCGTTGGCAGCAGGTTGCTGCGGCGGATGTTCATCAGCACGAAGCCGGTGACCATCGCCAGGATGCCGATGAAGCAGCCGAAGTCGGCCCAGTGCATGTGCGCCAGGTAGTCGGCGATGCCGCTCGTGTGTTCCGCGGCGACCGCGGGGGCGCCACCTTCGCCAGCAACGGGCTCGTGGTGGTGGTTTGGCAGGATCAGGAACTGCATGTCGAGGCAGTGGATCACCAGCAGGAAGATCGCACCGAACGCCAGGGCGATCGGGTTGCGCTTCACGTGCCGCGACATCAGGAAGGCGAACGGGAAGAAGAAGTGGCCGATGACCAGCACCATGCCGATCACGCCCCAGCCACCGTGCGCGCGGTGCGCGTACCACGCCGTTTCTTCCGGCAGGTTGGCGTACCAGATCAGCATGTACTGGCTGAAGTTCGTGTAGGTCCAGAAGACCATGAACGCGAACAGCAGCTTGCCGAGGTCGTGGAAGTGCTCCGTGGTGACGGCATCCTTGAGGTAGCCCTGCGTGCCGAGCCAGCGCATCAGCAGGATCAGGTAGGCGAAGAACGCCATGTAGCCGCCGGCGAAATAGGCGAGGCCGAAGATCGTGCTGAACCAGTGCGGGTCCAGCGACATGATCCAGTCGAACGACGCGAACGTCGTCGCCAGCGCGAACAGCAACAGACCAGGCGCCGCGACGCGCGACAGCTTGAGGTTGATCTCGGGGTTGCCGGTTTCGTCCTGCTTGAGCGAGCCGCGGCGGAACACCAGCGCGAGGCCGATCCAGACCGCGAAGTAGATCGCGACGCGGACGAGGAAGAACGGCTTGTTCAGCCACGCCTTCTTGCCGTCGAGGATCGTGTCGAAGCGCGGGTCGTCCGGCGGGATGGCGGCGTGCGTGACCTGGTCGACGTTCGCGTGCACCCAGTGCGAGAACACGTCGTCGAAGTAGATCAGGATCGGCACGAACAGCAGCAGCATCAACGGCAGCGCGCCTGCGATGTTCTCGGCTGTGCGGCGCAGCACGACGCTCCAGCCGGAACGGGTGATGTGCTGGATCATCACGAAGGCGAGCGCGCCAAGGCAGATGCCGAGCACGCCCATGTAGCCGACGAGGTACGACCAGACGAAGGACTTGTCGCCGGAGCCGGTGGCCCAGGCGGCCCCGATCAGCACGGCGCCGACGCCGAGCAGGCCCATCTGGGCCTTGGCCAGGTCGCCTTCCTTGACCTTCGAGACGACATGCGGCGCCAGCTGTTGCAGGCTCGGCGCGGTCATTGATGCGGTTGCGGTCATGGCAAGATCTGCGTGGGCTCGAGGGTCACTTGCTCAGGGACTGGAGGGCGCGGACGTAGTGCACGATGGCCCAGCGGTCTTCGACCGAGAGGCGCGCGCCGTAGGCCGGCATCGTGTTCTTGCCGTAGGTGATGACGTCGAACAGCTCGCCGTCCGTCAGGTTGGCGACGCGGTTGTCCTTGCCTTCCGCGAAGTGGAAGCTGGGGATCGCGACGGGCCAGTGCCGGCCGGCAAGACCGTTGCCGGTCGGGCCGTTGCCGCCGAGGCCCGTGGTGCCGTGGCAGATCGAGCAGTGGATGTCGAACCGCTCCTTGCCGCGGTCGATCGTCGCCACCGGCTTGCCGAGCACCGTGAACGTGTGCGTCAGCGGCAGCGGGTTCTGCTTCTTGAAGGCGCCGCTGGCGTCCTTGTGCGACAGGTCGGCGTTCGGCAGCGAGCCGCGCGCGACGACGAGCGTCTTGCCGAGCGGATCGGTCGACACCGGGTCATGGACCGGCAGGCGGCTCGAACGGCCGTCGGGCCAACCTTCGAATTCGATGTGCGACTGGGCCTTCAGCTTGTGCTGGAAGTCCATGTCGAGCACGAGGTGCACGGGCGGCGCGTCGGAGACACCGCCGCGCATGCAACCGGTGAGTCCGGCGCAGCTGACGGCGAGCAAGGCGAGCGTGATCTTCAGCGTGCTCATTGAATGTCCTCCACGACCGCAACGTGCTTGCCGCCGATGCTCTCGAGGAACCGCACCGTCTGGGTGCGATCGAACTTGGGGTCGGTCGCTTCGATCGACAGGAAGAACCGGTCGTCGGTCACGCGCCAGAACGTGGCGTGCTGGAAGATCGGGTGGTGCAGGCGCGGCAGCCGGTTGAGACCGAACATGCCGAACACGGCGCCGAAACCCGACAGCAACACCATGCACTCGAACGTCACCGGGATGGTCGACTGCCACGCGTAGGGCAGCTTGCCAGAGGTCCAGATCACGTAGTCGTGCCCGTTCATCCACCACATCATCAACTGTGCGAGGCAGATGCCGCTGAAGCCGCAGCAGATGACCAGCCAGCCCAGCGGGCTCGGTCCCTGGCGCAGCGCCTTGTCGAGACCGTGCACGGGGAACGGCGTGTGCGCATCGACGCGCTGGTAGCCGTTCGCCATCGTCTTCTCGGCGGCCTGGTAGATGGCGGACGCCGAGTCGAACTCGGCCACGATGCCCCACGTTTGCGATTTGCTCATGGGTGGTTCCTCAGTGGTGCGCCGCGTGGCTGCCGTGCGCGTCGTTGCCGTGGTGGCCGTGCCCGTGGTGCGGGTTGGCCTCCGGCATGACGCCCTTCACTTCGCTGATCGCGAGGATCGGCAGGAAGCGGCAGAACAGCAGGAAGAAGGTGAAGAACAGGCCGAAGCTGCCGCAGTAGGTCAGGATGTCGATCAGGGTCGGCGAGAAGTAGCCCCAGCTCGACGGCAGGAAGTCACGGTGCAGCGACGTGATGCAGATCACGAAGCGTTCGAACCACATCCCGATGTTCACGAAGATCGAGATGATGAACAGCACCATCGGGTTGCGCCGCAGGCTGCGGAACCAGAAGAACTGCGGACTGATCACGTTGCACGACACCATGATCCAGTACGACCACCAGTAGGGACCCGTCGCCCGGTTGATGAAGGCGTACTGCTCGTATTCGACACCGCTGTACCAGGCGATGAAGAACTCCATCCCGTACGCGTAGCCGACCATCGTGCCCGTCAAGAGCAGGATCTTGGCGATGTTGTCGAGGTGGTTCAGCGTGATGAGTTCGTGCAGCCCGAGCCATTGGCGCGCCGGGACCATCAGCGTGATCACCATGCCGAAGCCCGAGAAGATGGCGCCGGCGACGAAGTACGGCGGGAAGATCGTCGTGTGCCAGCCGGGCAGCAACGACACGGCGAAGTCGAACGACACGATCGAGTGCACCGACAGCACGAGCGGCGTGCTGAGCGCGGCAAGGATCAGGTAGGCCTTCTCGTAGTGGATCCAGTGGCGGTTGCTGCCGTGCCAGCCGAACGCGAACAGGCCATACGCCTTCGCGGCGACGGTGCGGCCGGCCTTGGCGGCGCGGTCGCGGAAGGTCGCGAGGTCGGGGATCAGGCCGACGAACCAGAACAGCGCCGAGATCGTGAAGTAGGTCGAGACGGCGAACACGTCCCAGAGCAGCGGGCTCTTGAAGTTCGGCCACATCGACATCTGGTTCGGTACCGGGAAGACCCAGTAGATGACCCAGAGACGGCCGACGTGGATCGCCGGGAAGATGCCGGCTGCCATGACCGCGAAGATGGTCATGGCCTCGGACGCGCGGTTGATCGACGTGCGCCACTTCTGCCGGAACAGGAAGAGGATGGCGCTGATCAACGTGCCGGCGTGGCCGATGCCGATCCAGAAGACGAAGTTGACGATCGGCCAGCCCCAGCCGACCGGGATGTTGTTGCCCCAGACGCCGATGCCGGTGAAGACCAGGTAGCCGATCATCGCGCCGAGGTTGAGCAGCAGCGCGATGGAGATACCGAACATCAGGTACCAACCGCGCGGCGTCTTCTTCTCGGCGACGGACGCGATGATGTTGGTGACCGACGTGAAGTCGTTCTTACCTTCGACCAGGGGAGCCCGAACCAGCGGGTTCTCCGGCTCGTCGACAACTTGGATGGCGGTCATCGGATCAGGCTTGGAGTTCGGGGTTCGGGTTGCGCACGCGACCGAGGTAGGTGGTGCGTGGCTTCGTGTTCAGCTCGGACAGGAGCCCGTAGTTGAGGTCCGTGGCGCGCAACTTCGAAACCGCACTCGACGAGTCGAGGATGTTGCCGAAGGTGATCGCCTGGGTCGGACACGCCTGCGCGCACGCCGTGGTCACATGCACGTCGTTCGCCCCTTCGCCGATCTTCTTGCCGGCGAGCTTGGCCTCGATGCGGCCGCCGTTGATGCGCTGCACGCAGTAGGTGCACTTCTCCATCACCCCGCGGCTGCGCACGGTGACGTCCGGATTGAACGCCATGCGCTTCGTGTCAGGCGTGTTGCCGATGTAGTCGAGGTAGTTGTAGCGGCGTACCTTGTAGGGGCAGTTGTTGCTGCAGTAGCGCGTACCGATGCAGCGGTTGTAGACCATGTCGTTCAGCCCGTCGGGGCTGTGCGTGGTCGCGGCAACCGGGCACACCGATTCGCACGGCGCGTTCTCGCACTGCATGCACGGCACCGGCATGTGCGCGACCTGCGGATCGTCCGCCGCCGTTTCCTTGTCCATGCGCGAGGCGCCAGCACCGGTCGCGCGCGAACTGAAGTAGCGGTCGGTGCGGATCCAGAACATCTCGCGGTTGCGGCGCACCTGGATCTTGCCGACCATCGCCACGTTGTTCTCGGCGACGCAGGCAACCATGCACGCGCTGCAGCCGGTGCAGGCGTTCAGGTCGATGACCATGCCCCACTGGTAGGGCGACTTCTTGACCTCGGCGTCGTCGCGCTTGTAGGCGAACCCCGGCGTGCCCATCGGCTTCTTCGGGTCGGCCGGTTCGTAGCGCTCGCTCCACAGCGAGTTGTTGAGGTCGGCTTCCTTCTTGCCCTTCAGGCGCGCGGCCATTTCGAGCGGCGACAGCTTCGGCGCCCACTGCGGGTCGGCCTCGTTCTTGGCGACAGTGGCTTCGCGCACGATCGACGTGCGGCCGGCCATCGTGCCCTGTTCCTGCGTGGTCACGAGGTCGTATTTGCCGGTGCCCTTGCTGACCTGGGCGCCGCTGACGATGTAGCTGCCGCCTTCCCGCAGCACGTAGCCGTTGAAGCCGGTGTTGCGCGCGACCTTGCACGACTCGGGCAACTTGCGGCCCCAGCCGAGCGTGATGGTGACGCTGTCATCGGCGTGGCCGGGCGTGATCCAGGCCGGGATCTTCAGCTGCACCTGCGTGCCCTTCACCGAAGCGCCGACCGTCAGGAAGTCGCCGTTCTCGACGCCGAGCTGGCGCGCGGTGGCGATGCTGAGTTGCGCCGCGTTGTCCCACGCCAGCTTGGTCAGTGGGTCGGGGATCTCCTGCATCCACGAGTTGTTGGCGAAGCGGCCGTCGGCCATCTTCGCGCAGCCGCGCAGCACCAACTCGGTGCCGCTCGACTTCGGGTGGCTGCCGATGCCGGAAGCGATCGTGCCCGCGTTGAGCGTGACGCTTTCGACCGCGAACTCGGTGCCTTTGACGAGGCCTTCGTGCAGCGCCTTCGGCCACCAGTTGGTGTCGAAGTCGGCCGCCTGCGAAGCGCCCTGCCAGTGCGTCTTCACCAGTTCGTAGCCGAACGTGGTGTCGCGCGCGGCGACGAGATTTGGGGCGCTCGTGTGCTGGTCGAGCAGACCGAGGAACTCGAGCGCGCTGGCGCCGCCGTGCAGTGGCGCGACCAGCGGCTGCTGCAGCGACACGGTGCCGTCGTGCGCGCGCACGTCACCCCAGGCTTCGAGGTCGTGCGCGATCGGGAAGTGCCAGTCGCACAGGCTGCCGGTCTCGTCGTCGTGCGAGCCGACGTGGACGGTGGTCTTGGGCTTCTTGCTCGCCAGCAACTCGGCGAACTTGAGGTCGGCCGGCGCGTCGTAGACGGGGTTCGTGCCGATGCAGACGAGCATCGAGCAGGTGCCCTTGTCGATCGCCGCCGCGAGCTCGCCGATCGAAGCCGTGCAGCTCTGGCCGAGGCCTTCGGCGGTGGCTTTGTAGGTCACCGTCTGGCCGACGTTGCCGAGCGCCTGGTTGATCGCATGCGCGACCGCGTGCACCGCCGCCGGTTGGCGCGGGCCGACCGTCACGATGCAGCGACCCTTCGCCGACTGCAGGTCCTTGGCGACGATCTCGAGCCACTTCTTGCCGTTCTTCTCGTACGACGCCGGGTTGGCGCCGCCGAGAGCGGTGTCGAGGCCGGCCACACCGAGCGCCTTCGCCAAGGCGAACGCGACGTTGCCGATCTCACCGGCCTTGGTGCGGAAGCGATGGTCGGCGGCGGTGCCGGTCGACGTGTAGGTCGCTTCGACCACGTAGAGGCGCGAGAGCTTCTTGCCCTTCACCGCGGTGCGGCGCGTGTCCGCCCACTGCCGCGCCGAACGCAGGCTGTTGCCGTCGCCGGCGAGGAAGTCGCTGTCGAGCGACAGCACCACGTCGGCCTTGCTGAAGTCGAAGTGGGTCGCGACCGGACGGCCGAACGCCATCTGCGCGCCCGCCAGTTCGTTGTCGTCGTGCAGCGCGTTCCAGAAGTGGAACTTCGCCTTCGGGAAGCTGCCGTTCTTCATCCGCGCGATCGCGGCGTGCAGCGACGGCGAGCTCGACGGCGCCAGCAGCACGTGCAGGCCATCGCCCTGCTTGACGTTGACGAGATCCTTCACGGCCTCGCCGTACCACTTCTCGAATTCGGCCCAGACGTCGACCTTCGGGGCCGGCTTGTGGCCGTGGCCACCGTGGCCGCCGTCGGCGTGGTCGTCGTCGGCCTTGCTCATCGGCCCGCGCGCGTGGCGGCTGCGACCCGGATCGTAGAGCTGGATCAGTTCGCCCTGCAGTTGCAGGTCGGAGCCACCGAGGCTGCTCGGGTGGTCGGGGTTGCCGTCGATCTTGGTCGGCCGGCCGTCACTGCTCTTGACCAACACGCCGATGCCGCGACCACTGCGGGTCAGCGTCGTCGCATAGAACTGTGGCAGGCCGGGCTTCACGCCTTCGGGGCGCTTGTTGAATGGCAGGATCTTCGTCACCGGCTTGCGGCAGCTGGTGAGGCCGGCGAGCGCCACCGAAGCGGCGACCGCGGTCAAGAAACCGCGGCGCGAGACCGCGTCCGGCGCGTCGGTGATCCCTTCCGGGAACTCGCGCGCCAGGGTCTGCTGGAACTCAGGCGTGTTCTCGAGCTGGTCGAGACTGCGCCAGTAGACGGTGTTCGACGTGTCGTCGATCGTCGGAGTGTCGTTCATGGCTGACACAGGCAGTTGCGGAACGCTGGTCATCGGTGGCACGCCGAGCAATGGGTCGGAGGATTGAGAGCTGGCGGGTTGTCGCCCTGCCACTCGAGCAGCTTCTTCGCGGCGGCAATGCTGTCCGGGGTCGCCGTCCAGGTCATGTCCGTCGCGCCGACGCCGTTCGGCCGGATGTGCGCCGACGGATCGCGGTGGCATTCGAGGCAGAAGCCCATGCTGAGCGGCTCGACCTGGCGCACGATCTCCATCTGGTCGACGCGGCCGTGGCAGCTAACGCAGCCGACACCGGCGCGCACGTGGACCGCGTGGTTGAAGAACGCGTAGTCGGGCAGCAAGTGGACCTTCACCCACTCGATCGGCGTGCCGTCACCCTTGCCGGTGCCGTACGCCGCGTGCAGCGGCGCCAGCGCGAGGCTGTCCTTCTTGATGTTCTTGTGGCAGCCGAAGCACGTGTCCGCATCCGGAATCGTGGCATGCGGTCCGTCTTCCACCATGCGATGGCAGTAACGGCAGTCCATGCCCATCGATCCGGCGTGCAGCTTGTGGCTGTAGCTGATGGGTTGGTAGGGCTGGTAACCGACGTCCGTGTGCTTCGGGCTGAACCAGAAGTTGACGACGAAGACCACGAACAGACCGGTCGCAGCTGCGCCGAGAGCCAGCACGGCGGGCAGCTTGTTGGTCCACTTGGGGAACAGGACGGTCAAGTTGGATCCCCTCCGCATGGGGGGCGGGGTTGCGGTCGCTAGGAAAACGGCAAGCCAGTCGCCCGTGGGGCCACCCTGAGCTCGCGACCCGACTGCCGTAAACCGGTTGGCAGAACGAGGAACAAGTACGCAGGGGCACGTGCGGTCAGCCCGAAAGGGCGACCCCTCTAAAAGATCGTCCTCTCCGGGTCAATTTCAGACTTCCCAGATTCGATCTTGAAAGCCCTCCAGAAGTGGCGACTCGGGCAGGGAAACGACGCCAACGGTTGTCACCAGCGCGTGTGTTCGCGCACGAAGCGTTCGATCGCCGGCAGGGCCAATTCTTGCGCGCGAGGGTTGGCGTGCGCGTCGAACGGCGTCACCCAGAGTTCTTCCTCGCGGGTGCCGCGCAGCGCTGGCAGCACATCGAGGAACGGAATGCCGGCGGCCGCGCAGTCGGCGGCGACGAGGTCGTGCAGCTTGTGGAACGGGTAGTGGCGGCCCGGCCCAAGGCCCTGCAGGAATGGCCAGAGCGTCACCAGGAAGGGGATCTTGCGGGCCTCGCAGAAGGCCTTCGCCTCGCGCAGTGACTTTTGCGGAACCCCTTGTGACCACATGGCTTCGAACGGCTTGTCGCCGCCGACGAGGTCGGCGCTCGTGGCGGTTGCTGCGTCCAGCTTGAGCAGCTCGCCGACCCAGTCGTGGGCCGGGTCCAACTGTAGCGGCGAATGGCCCATCGCCCCCAGCAGCAGGTCGAGCAACCGGGAGCCGGTGTTGGGAGCCGGCCCCTGCAGGTTGAGGCCGCTGCTCGGGATCAGGTCGTTCAAGCAGATGGTCAGCACCACGGCGTCCGGTTGGAAGACGTGGAAGCGGTTGACCAGACCGGCGGTGTATTCATCGACGCACACCGTGCCGGCAGCTCCGCAGTTGACGGTGCGCACATCGCCGCGATCGACGCGCAGGCGATCTTCGAGTTTTCGCACCCAACCGAGCTCCTCGGGGATCCCCCATCCGAACGTGAACGAGTCGCCGAGGCAGACGATGCGGCGTTGGCCGGCCGGCTTTTCGGGCGTGATGTCGTCGCGTTCGCGCAGGCCGTAGCGGTTGATGCGGACCAGCACGCGACCCTGCGCGTCGAACCAGTCGCGCGGCAGGCGGCCGTTGTCGTAGACCAGGTAGAACGAGTTGTTCGGGGCGAACATGTCGCGCGGCCGTGGCCCCGGCGGCTGCACCGGCACGATCTTGCCCGTGGCGATGGCGTCGGCGGGCGTGATGTCCGCGCCATCCAGGGTGGCGTAGGTCAGCTTGCCGACGACGGGTGCTGGTCCGACGAATAGTCGCAGGAACAACTCGGCGGCTCCCAAGGCCAGGGCGAGCGTCACCAGCACCAGGATCGCGATGGCGTCGGGTCTTCTGCGCCGGGGCCGGGGTCGTTCCATGCCGGAAGCGTAGCGCTGGCGCGGGGTGGCGAGAAAAAGCCACGCCCAACGGTTGGTCCATGAGGCAGAATGGTCCGCCCGTTTGCATCCCCGCATCTCGGCGGGGGCGTCGCCATGCCGAACTACATTCTTGGCATCTCTGCCTTCTACCACGACTCCGCTGCGGCCCTGCTGCGCGACGGCGAGATCGTCGCTGCGGCGCAGGAAGAGCGGTTCACCCGCAAGAAGCACGACCCGGGCTTCCCGACGCGCGCCGTCGAGTTCGCGCTGCGAACCGCGGGCATCACCGCGAAGGACATCGATTTCGTCGCGTTCTATGACAAGCCGGTTCTGAAGTTCCACCGGCTGCTCGAGACCTACCTCGCGTTCGCGCCGGCGGGCTTGCCGTCGTTCCGCAAGGCGATCCCGGTGTGGCTCGGTGAGAAGCTGCACATGAAGCGGGTGCTGACGAAGGGCCTCGGGCACAAGCCGAAGAATCGCTACGTCTTCCCGGAGCACCACGAGAGCCACGCGGCGTCGGCGTTCTTCCCGTCGCCGTTCCACGACGCGGCGATCGTGACGATGGACGGCGTCGGCGAATGGGCGACGACTTCGATCGGTGTTGGCGAAGGCAACACGATCCGCTTGCTGGAGGAGATCCGCTTCCCGCATTCGCTGGGGTTGCTCTACAGCGCGTTCACCTACTACTGCGGGTTCAAGGTCAACAGCGGCGAATACAAGCTCATGGGGCTCGCGCCCTATGGCGAGCCGAAGTTCGAGAAGCTGATCCGCGATCACCTGATCGACCTGCGCGAAGACGGCAGCTACCGGCTCGACCTGTCGTACTTCAACTATTGCCAGGGGCTCACGATGACGAGCCCGAAGTTCCACGCGCTGTTCGGCCTGGAACCGCGCCGGTCCGAGTCGCAGCTCGAACAGGTCCACATGGATCTCGCGGCTTCGATCCAGAAGGTGACCGAGGACGTGATGCTGCGCACGGCGCGCCACGCCGCGAAGCTCACCGGCAAGAAGAACCTCTGCCTCGCCGGCGGCGTCGCGCTG
>SXPB01000169.1 GCA_005776475.1 Planctomycetia bacterium | reverse complement strand
GTCGTGCTCGGCAAGCTCGGTTGGCGCTGGACGCTGACCGTCGGTGTGCTCGGCCACGCGGCGAGGTTCTTTGTGTTCGCGCACTTCCCGCAGCACGCGTGGCTCGTCGTGGTGATCAACGTGCTGCACGGCGTCTGCTACGCGTTCTTCTTCGCGACGGTCTACATCTTCGTCGACACCTACTTGCCGAAGGACATTCGCAGCAGTGCACAGGGTTTGTTCAACCTGATGATCCTCGGCGGCGGCGCGTTGGTGGCGAACACGTGGTGCGCCGCGATCAAGGACAGCTACACGACGACGGCGATGGATGCGGCCGGCAACGAGTTGGTGGATGCGGCGGGCAAGGCAGTGGCAGTCGTTGACTGGCATCGCTTGTTCGAACTGCCAATGTGGATCGCGCTCGGCGCCGCGGCGATGCTCGCGTTCCTGTGGAAGCCGCCGGAGAAGCCGGTCGCCGCCGCGGGCTGATCTTCAGGCGCCGGCGCTTGCCGGCGTGGCCAGCGGGCGGTCGATCGGCCGATCGCTGGTCCGCAGCAGCATGCGGAACGTGGCGCCGCCGCCGGCCCGATCGCCGTACTCGATCGTGCCGCCGTGTGCTTGCGCCACTTCGCGCGCGATCTTCAAGCCGATGCCGATGCCGGACGGCTTGTCGGTCAGCGTGTCGCCGCCCTGCGTGAAGGCGTCGAAGATGCGGGCGCGGTCCTGGGGGGCGATGCCGGGGCCGCGGTCGGCGACTTCCACGCGGAACCCGGCCTGCACCGCGCTCACGGTGACTTCGACGACGCCATCGACGGGGCTCCACTGCCACGCGTTGTGAACGAGGTGTTGGATCGCCTGCGTCAGGCGTTCGCGATCGCCCTGCAGCACCGCACCCGGCTCGGCGGTGATCTGGAACGCCACTGCCTTCATCGCCTGCAGGCTGTCGAGCCGGCGGCAGGCCTCCTCGCTGATCTGCTGCAGGTCGACGCGACCGAGCGTCCAGGCGGTGCGACCGCCAGCCAGGTTGGCGAAGTCGAGCGCGTCGGTGATGCGGCGCCCGAGCCGCTCGGCTTCGCGCAGGATCGTGCACAGGAACTCGGCGCGCTCCGCCGGCGAGGCGTCGTCGCCGAATTGCTGCAGCAGCTCGGCGGTCGATTGGATGCCGGTGAGTGGCGTGCGCAGTTCGTGGCTGACCGAGGTCAGGAACCCGTCTTTGGCGCGGTTGGCGGCTTCGGCGCGCGCGGCCTTGTCGGTGACGTCGGCGACGAGCGACTGCACGGTCGCGGCCATTGCGTTGAACGAATGGGCGAGCTTGCCGAGTTCGTCGTCGGTGTCGACCTGGTCGACGCGGGCCGACAAATCGCCGGCACTCATGCGCTCCGACGCCGAGGTCAAGGCGCGCAAAGGGCGCGACAGCCGCGTCGCGGTGCGGGCCGCGAAGAACAGCCCCGCCACCGCCAGCAAGCCGCCGAGCAGGATCAGCCACGCCAGCGTTCGATTGCGCAGATCCCTGATGCCGCGCAGATCCTGCGACAAGAACACGAGCCCGCCGTCGGCGTGCAAGTTCAGCACGAGTCCGGGTTGGTCCTCGCCGAGCACTCGCACCGAAGTCGGCACACCGTCGTCGGGCACGCCGTCGTCGGCGAACCGCTGCAGCGGCAGCAGGTCGTTCGGCTCGGGCGCAGCGTTGCGCCAGTGTTGGCCGAGCACCTTGCCGTCGTGCACGAGCACGTGGTCGAAGTTGGCGAGACCACCGAGTCGATCCGTGAACGTGTCGTCGATCCACTCGCCGCGCAGCAAGGCGCCGAGCAGTTCGTCGCCTTGCACAAGTGGCGCCAGCGTGATGAACACGAGGCCGCGCGGATGCTCCCAGACGCGATCGGTACGACCGCCGGCCAACGCCGCACGAAACCCAGGTTGTCCGCCGAGATCGGTTCCGGTCGGCCAGCCACCGCGACTGCCGATCACCCGGCCATCCAGGGACAACACGGCGACGATCGGCGCCTTCAGTTCGGCGAGCACTTCGGCGAAGGTCGCGTCATCGACGTCGGGAATGGCCGCCGTCGCCAGCAGGCGCGGCGACCGGGCGTACTCGGCGGTGGCGCCGCTGAACGACCGGGCGTGCATCTGCATCAGCCGGCTGAACATCGTGCGCGCATCGTTCGTTGCCACGCGAACCTGCTCGGCGGCGTATTCCCCCGTCGACACGGCGAGCACGAACACCGCAGTGGCAACGAACGCCACCACCTGCAGCGTCGAGCCGAGCACGAGCCGAGCGCGGAAGTTGATCTCCACGTCAGTACTTCTCCGGGTAGGAGCGTCCGTTCTTGTCGGTGTGCTGTACGCGGTTCTTGGTCTCCTGCACGACGAGTGGCAGCGTGGTGGCCTTGCCGGCGACGACGACGAGGCGATGCCGTTGCTCGTCGCCCAGCGGGTGCCACACGCGCAGCGTGAACTCGCCATCCGGCAGGTCGGCGATCGACCAGGAGCCGTCGACGGCAGTCACCGCGTGCCACGGCGTCTGCAGCACCAGGACGTGTGCGGCCATGTCCGCGTGGATGTTGCAGTGCACCTTGACGAGGCCCGGTGTGTCGAATGTCCGTTGCTTGCTGGTCCCCTTGCCGTAGCTGCCGAGGTCGAACGTATTGCCGCGCGACAGCGAGAACACGTTGTGGAAGACGACGTCGTCGTTGGGGAACTCGACCGTGGTCCCGGTGGTGACGGCGAGCAGGGCAGGTTCGAACCGGCGGCCCTTCTGCCGGATGTATGGCAGGCGGGGCATCGGCGTGGGCTTGCCCTCGACCCCTTCGACGAACACGGCGACACCACTGGCGTCAGGTACGGGTGTGCCATCGCGTTGCTGGCGTCGCACGATCCCGAAGGCCGCACCGTGGTGGTTGGGGAACAGGCCACGTTCCGGGTTGCCGTCGCGCGTGTGCAGGTGGCACGCCGTGCAGGCTGCTCGCAGTTGGGCGAAGTCGAAAGCGTCGCTGGCGGCGCCATCGCCGACCGGGGTCAGCAGGTTGCGCGCCGCCGTCGTGATGCGCGCCGCCGCCGCGGCAGCGGTCGGCGTTGTCGGCAACGCCTTCGCCGCTTCGAGGATCGTCGCCACCGGCTGCGCCAGCGCCGCGCGGTCGCGCTTCGCGAGGGCCTGCTCGATCGCGGTCACTGCATCGGTGAAGCGCTGCATCGTCGGTTGCAGGGAAGCCGGCTCCTGGGCCACGGATCGCGGGTGGGCCAGCAGTGTCACCAACGTGAGCAGGACGAGTCGACGCATGGGACTTCAGAAGGAAAAGACGAGTTCGGCGGCGGTGAACATGCGCGTCTCGTCCGGCAGGAAACTCGGGTCGATCGCGCTGAGCCGGTCGCAACCGACCTCGGCCTTCACGACGAGCCCCTTGCCGAGCGTGTGCGACACACCGAGTTGGGCGCGCTGCAGCGACGACAATTCGAATCCGTAGGTGCTGCCAGCGGCGTAGGGACGCCCGTCGAAGGCAAAGCCGTCGCGGTCGTCGAAAGTGCCGGCCCCGGACAGGCGCGCGGTGAGCGCCCAGTTCGCCGCGAACGTCCACGACGGTTCGACCATGAACCACAGGATCGCGCGATCGAACACGTCGGACTCGTCGTCGACCTGGCCGCCGCCTGCCGACAGCTGCAGATGAAGGTCGGGGTGCGCCTGCAGGATCAGGTCGAGGCTGCCCAGCGTGCTCTGCACCACGGCGCTCGGGCTGGTTCCGGTGATGCTGCCGGTGACCGGCGTGATCACCGAGCCGCCGAAGCACAAAGCGCTCTCCTCGGCTTCGTGCACGTACATGCCACTCAAACTGACGTAGACGCCATTGCTCGGGCGCGCATGCAGCCGCACCGTGAAAGCCGGGCCGATGCCCGCATCGGTTTCCGAAGTGCGGCTGTAGCTGCCGTCCGTCAGCGCGGCGATGAAGCCGTAGTCGCCCCAATCGGCGAACGCTTCGATGCCTTCGTCCCAGCGGTAGGGAATCGCGGCAGGAAAGCCGACCAGGCGGTTCTTGTCGGGATCCTCCTGCAGATACCACTCGCCGAACGGCAGATCGAAGCGGCCGACGCGCAGGTCGAGCCCTGCCCCGCCGAGCGTGGTGACGTCGTGCAGCGTGACGTAGGCCTCCCCGATGCCGGCTTCGTTGGTGCCGGCTTCGACGAAGTTGTCGAAACGCAGTTCGAGGAAGGCACTGGCGACATCCTGCACCGCGACATCGACGAACAGGCTCGCGGCCTGGATGCCGATGGCGCCATCGGGCCTGGTGCCGCCGCGTTCGGTGTCGAACGCGCGAGCGGCGACGAAACCCGACAAGCGGAAGCGGTCGATCCAGTCGTCGAGGCGGGTGCCTGTGCGATCGAGCGCTTCGCGCATCGAGCCGTGGTCACCGCCATCGAGGTCGGTGGTGGGGGGCGTGGTCTGGGCCAGCGTGGGGGCTGCCAGCAAAGCGGCGGCGAAGAGGGGGCGGATCTCCATCGTCTCGCGGACATCGGCTGCGCCGCCCGCCCCACTTGACCCCAGTCGCCCTTCGCATCGGGCCATCCGTGCCGCGCCGCGAGTGGCCGCGCCCGCCCGCGGCCACGTTCAGTCCTTCACGCGTAGTACTTGCCGAAGCGGTTCTTCAGGAACTGCTCGCAGTCGACGTTCTCCATCTTCAAGAAGCCGCTGGTCGGCAACTGCCCGGCCCGCACCATGTCGACGACGCCGGTCACGCCGGCGGCGGTGGTGATCTGGATGCCGCTCCAGTTCTCGCCGTCGATCAGCTGGTGGTAGATGGTCTTGGCGTAGGTGCGTTCGGTCAGGCGGCCGTGGTACTTGCCGGTGGCGCTGACGAAGATCACGATCTGGTCCTGGAACGTGGTCGGCAGGCTCTTCTCGAAGATGTCGCGCAGGAGGCCCTGCTGTTCCTGCATCTGCAGGTCGTGCAGCAGGAACTTCATCAGGTCGCAGTGGCCCGGGTAGCGGATGGTCTTGTAGTTGACGTTCTTGACGCGGTCCTTGAGCGTGATCGCCAGCGTGCCGAGGCCGCCCGACGTGTTGAACGCTTCGTACTCGACGCCGTCGATGGTGAGCCGTTCGAGCTGTTCGAGCGGCGGCACCGTGGTGAGCTGGCCGTTCTCGACGGATTCGCACGGGTTGCAGTACTCGTTGATCAACCCCTCGGTGCTCCAGGTCAGGTTGTACTTGAGGCGGTTGCTCGGGTAGCGCGGCAGCGCGCCGACGCGCAGGTGCAAGTCGGTGACCTCGGTCATCGACTTCATGAGGTGGTTGGCCGTGATGGTGATGAAGCCCGGTGCGAGCCCACATTGCGGCGCGAACAGCGACTTGCTGCCTTGCGCGAGTTCCTTGACCTTCGCCGTCACCTCGACGTCTTCGGTCAGGTCGAAATAGTGCACGCCGTGCGCCTTCGCGCGTTCGGCGATGATCGGATTGCAGTGGAACGGCGCGCAGCTGATGACGCCCCAGGCGCCCTTCAGGATGGCATCGAGACTGGCGGCGCTCGCGAAATCGACGACCTGCCCTTTCACCTGCGGATACTTCTTCTGCAGGTGATCGACCGCGGGCTGGGCGACGTCGCCGACGCGCACGGCGTAGTCGCCGCAAGTCGCGGTCAGGTGGGTGACCATGCGGCCGATCTTGCCGGCGCCGAGAATGACGAGAGTGTTCATGCGGAGTGGATGCGAACGGGCCCGGCGCCGTCACCGGCGGGGCGGGATGCAAGGGGCGAGCATTGTTCGGAGGAAGGTGGTCGGGTGCAAGCGCGCGGGCTGTTCGCTGGGTGCGGGGAGGTGCGGGCGCCATGGCACCGGCCGGTTTCAGCCCGGTTTGCGCCCGACGACGATCGCGATCCACGCCTCGTCCATGCCGCCGCGTCGCGTCCGGTAGAACACGCCGTTGCCGCCGCCGGTCTTGCGATCCGTGCCTTCCCACAGCACTTCGACGCCTTGGAACCCCGCCTCGGCGAACAACTCGCGCAGTTCGCCCAGCGTCCACAGCCGCCATTCGTAGACGAACGCATCGCGCAGCCGCGTGCCATCGGGGAACGCGAAGTGGATCGCGCAGACCATGTCGTGGCTGATCGGGTCGTAGGCCCGCTGCTCCCACTCGTACACGAAGCCGCGCTGCCGGGTCTTGTCGATCTTCTTCTGCAGCACGTCGGGGCCGCCCCACGCGTCGACGAACACCAAGCCGCCCGGCCGCAGCGACGCAAAGCAGTTGGCGAGGTAGGCGCGCAGCGCCGCGCGCGTCTTGAACACCGAGTAGCTGAAGTTGAGCGCCAGGATCGCATCGGCCTTCGGCGAACGCACGGCGAGCACGTTCTGCTGCAGCAGCGTCAGTCGCGTCTGCTGCTCGGCATCGAGCAACGGCTTCACGTTGTTGGCGCGACCCCACAGCAAGGTCGGCAGGTGCAGGTCGACGCCGACGGCGCGATTGTCGCGATGCCGTTTCACGTGGTGGCACGACAGCACCGCAGTGCCGCAGAAATCCTCGCGCAGCAGCCGCAGCGGTTGGCCGGTGTACTTGCGAAACCAGCGGTCGTAGAAGCGCGCGTCGGTCTCGGGCGCCTGCACCGAGATCTGGTAGAGCGTGTGGCGGTCGGCAGTGCGGGCGGTGTAGCGGGGGCGTTTCGACTTCGATTTCGACTTCGATTTCGGCTTCTGCTTCGGCGGCGGCATCCGCGTTTGTTAGCGCACTCCGGGCCGCGACTCCACGGTGCAGTGCGCGGCGCCGTGCCGACGCGCATGGCGGGCGTGGCCGGAACGGTCCGGCGTCCAGGGCCCGAAGTCGTGGTCGCAGGGCAGCAGCCACACGGTGTCGGCATCGGCCGAGTGGTTCGTTTCCGGTGCGAACTCCGCCGAGTAGCGAGCCAGTTTGCTGATCCGCACGTCGTCGATGCAGCCGGCGAAGAACGCTGTCGCTGCGTTGGCTGCCTTCGGGTCGGCGCCGACCATCAACGGCATCGCGTTCGTCTTGCGGGTGCCCTGGCCTTCCGTGCGGGCCGCGAGCTTGCCATCGACGTAGACGCGCACTTCCTTGCCGTCGAACACCCCGGCGACGTGGTGCCACCGGCCGGCAGTCAGGTTCGGCGCCTCGGACCGGGCCGTCACGTAGGCGTCGCCCAGGAACACCGAGAAGGACACTGCGCCGTCGTTGGCGAGCACGCCGAACTCGCTCTGTTGTGACTTGCAGACGAGACCGCGCCGGCCGCGCAGATCCTCGCCGCGCGCCCACAATTCGACGGTGAAGGGTCCCTGGGCCAGCGCGATCTGGTCGCTCGGCAGGGCGAGGTGGTCGTTCTTGCCGTCGAGCACGAGCACGCCGGGGTTCGGTGCCTTGGTGTGGCCGAGGTCCGCGGGTGCGGGCATCGGCAGTTCGAACCGTCGCACTGGCAGTCCGACCCGGCGGTCGGCCGCCAGGTAGTCGGCGCGCACTTCGATGTTGGGCATCCCGAACGGCAGCGTCGGATCGACGACGCGCCGCAGCGCGAACGTGGTGGTGCCGTCCTTGCCCGGTGGCACGACCACGTGCTGGTGGTCGGGCGAGAAGGTGAAGCCCTCGCCGGGTACGGGAATCAACTCGAACTCGACGGGGCGCCGTCCCGGGTTCGTGCACCGCAGCGTCACCACTGCATCCACAGCGCCGGCGGCGGTGATCATGGGATCGCTGCCGGCGGCGACCAGATCGGCGACGACCGGGCGCAGGTTCGCGTGCACCCGGTCGACGTCCTCGCTGAGTTCGCCGGTGATCTGCTTCACGTCGATGACCGTGCCGACGGGAAGGGCCGCGACGGTGATGCCTTCCTTGCGCACGGTGACCACGTGGTACTGGTGCAGGTAACCGGCCTGCGGTGCCTGGAACTCGAGGTGGGCGCCGACCGAGGCGACCGTGAAGTACTGGATCCCGTCGCGCACGCCGTCGAAGCGCATGCGATGGATGTGGCCGGCGAACACTGCGGTGACGTTGCCAGCCTGGCTGAGCCGCGCGTGCACCCGGTCCCAATCGGTGCCGTACTGCGCCAACCAGCGCGGGTGGTGCAGGAACACGAACACGTGCCGCGCCGCCTTGTTGTCGGCCAGCGTCCGGTCGAGCCACGCGAACTGCGCTTCGCTCATCTTCTGGCATTCGGGCTTGTTGAAGTTGCGCTCGCCGGTCGCCGGATTGGCTTCGTCGGAGTAGAGCGCCACGAACAGGCACTGCTTGTGGCGCACCGAGTACCACAACGGACCGAACGTCGTTTCGTAGTTGCCCTCGTGCTCTTCGTCGGGCTTGTTGTCGCCGCGCCAGTAGATGTCGTGGTTGCCGGCGACCGGGAACCACGGCATGCGCAGCTTCGCCATCGCGTCGCGGAACTCCTTCGCCTGCGCCATCCACGCGTCCTGCTGGTTGTAGCCGTTGATCAGGTCGCCGACCGTGAACACGAGGTCGGGATCGAGCAGGTTGGCGTCGGCAACGGCTTGCTTCAGAACTTCGATGCCTTCGACCGGGCCGCCGGTGCGGTCGCCGAACACGAGGAAGCCGAACGCGTCCTCTTCCTTCGGCAGCTTCAGCAACTCGCGGCCGGTGGCGCGACTGCTGTCGATGCGCGGCTGTTGCGAGGGCAGAGCAGGTGCGAACCAGGCGGCGAGGAGCAGGGCCAGGCAGGTCGTGCGAACGCGCATGGCCGCAGTTGAACGGACCGGCGGGGCGGGCGACAGGGCCGGATTGTCCCTTTCTCGGCGACGACGTCAGCGCAACGGCATGGCGCCGTTGCTGTCCGCGAAGCGTTCGCCCGGCACGCCCATCGTCTGTGCGATCGCCAGGTGCAGGTTCGCCAACGGCGTCTCGCTGCGCATCCGTACGTGGGCTCCGGCCCGGTGCGCACCGCCGCCCTCCCCGCACAACAGGATCGGCAGGTCGTGGTGGTTGTGGTGGTCGCCGTCGCCGATGCCGCAGCCGTACAGCACCAGGCACTGCGCGAGCAGGTCACCGTCGGCGTCGCGCTGCGCCGCGAGCTTCTGCAGGAAGGCCGCGAACTGTTCGACGTGGAACCGATTGATCGCGCGGATCGCCGCCAGCTTCCCCGGCTTCTTGCCGTGGTGGCTCGAATCGTGGTGGCCTTCGGGCACGCCGAGGAACTCGTAGCTGCGATTGCTGCCGGCGTTGCCGAGCATGAACGTCGCCACGCGCGTGCGGTCGGTTGCGAACGCGAGCGCCAGCAGCTCGTACATCGCCGCCAGCTTGTCGGGGAACGTCCGCGCCGAGAGCACGTGCGCCGGTGCGGCGACGGCGTCGTCGTCGGGTGCGCTGCGCTGCAGCCGCTGCTCCAGTTCGCGGACAGCCGTCAGGTACTCGTCGAGCTTGCGGCGGTCGGCGGCGCCGAGCCGGTTCTGCAGCGACCTGGTGTCGGCCTGCACCGCGTCGAGCACGCTCTTCCCGGCAGCGCGTTCGCGGTCGCGGGCCGCCGCGTCGACCGCCTGCGCCGGATCGCCGAACAACCGCGCGAACACGGCGCGCGGGTCGTGCTCCTTGACCACCGGCGTGCTCGGCGAACGCCAGCTGACGTTGTTCGAGTAGGCGCAGGCGTAGCCCGAATCGCACACGCCGGCCTGGTTGCCCTTCTCCATGCCGAGTTCGAGCGATGGGAACGTCGTCGCGTTGCCGAGGTGCGAAGCGATGGTCTGGTCGATGGAGACCCCGACCTGGATGTCGGCGCCGCCGGTCTTCTTCGGATGCGAGCAGGTGAGGAACGACGCCGCGGCGCGCGCGTGGTCGCCGGGGCCGTCGCCGTGCGCGCGGCCCCCGTCGATCGCCAGCCCGCTCCACACCGTCACGCGTTCGCGCAGCGGGGCCAGCGGCTCGAGCAGGAACGGCAGCGCGAAGTCGCGCCCATCCTGGGCGGGCTTCCAGTCGTCCATCTTCTTGCCGTTCGGCGCGAACACGAACAGCGCGCGCCGCACTGGCGCCGCGGGTTGCGTGGCGACGGCGCGCTGCATCGCGTCGAGCCAGGGCAGCGCGAGCGCTGCGCCGGTGCCGCGCAAGAACGTGCGGCGGTCGAGGGCGCGGTTCTGGAACGGCAGCATGGGCGGCAATCATCGCTGCGCGCAGGCGTCGGCGGAAGGGCCGGGGGCGGTCAGTGCGAAGGTCCGCGCCGGCGGAACGGCGGGCTCGCCACCACTTCGAGCACGAGGTCGTGCAGGGTGACCTTGCCGCGTTGGCGCAACGCATCGGCGCGGGCGTCGAGCTGCAACCGGTCGACCTGGTTGGCGGCACGACCGACGCCGTAGACGAACAGCTTGCGCAGCACGGTGCGCACGAAGGCCGGGTCGTTGGCGATCGCCGCGGCGAGATCCGGCAGACCATCGACGACGGTGCCGGACGGCAGCGCACCGCGCGCGTCGATGGCGCCGCCGCGATCCTCGGTGCGGAAGCGACCGACGGCGTCGAAGTGTTCGAGGGCAAAACCGAGTGCGTCCATGCGGACGTGGCAGCCGGCGCATTTCGCATCGGCCCGATGCTGCGCCAGCTGTTCGCGGAACGACGCCGCGCTGTCGATCGTGCGTTCCGCGGCGAGCGTGTCGTTGCCGGGGGGCGGCGCCGGCGGTGCTGCATCGAGCAGGTTCTCGAGCACCCACTTGCCGCGTTTCACCGGCGAGGTGCGGGTCGGGTTGCTGGTCAGCAGCAGGATGCCGCTCTGCCCGAGCAGGCCGCCGTGCGGCCGTTCGGCTGGCGCCAGCGGCCGCCGTTCGAAGTCCGGCACCGTCACCGCCGGCAGGCCAAGGAACGCGGCGAGGCGCGCGTCGACGAACTGGAAGTCGCACGCGAGCAGCTCGTGCACGTCGCGGCCTTCGCGCAGCACGGTGAGGAACAGCAGCTCGGTCTGTCGCCGCATCGAGGCGCGCAGTTCGTCGTCGATGCCGGGGAACCGGGCCGGGTCGGGGCAACGTTCGGGCAACGCGCGCAGTTCGAGCCACTGCACCGCGAAGTCGGTCGCGAGCCACTCGGCGCGCGGATCGGCGAGCATCCGGGCGGCGGCCTTCGCCAGCGTCGCCGCGGTGCGCAGTTCGCCGCGCTCCGCCTGCTGCCGCAACGTGTCGTCGGGGCCCTGGCCCCACAGGAAGAACGACAGTCGGGCGGCGAGGGCGTGGTCGGCGATCGCTTCGTCGCTGCCGCCGGTTGCCGGCTCGATCCGGAACAGGAAGTGCGGCGACAGCAGGGCGGCGGTGATCGCGTTCGCTGGCGTCAGGGCCGCGATGCGCGCGGTCTCCGGCGCGGTCGGCGGGCGTCGCCACGCCCGCAGCAACAAGTCGCGCGCGAACGCCGGTGGCGTGGTGGTGGCGTCGCCGGCGACCGCATCGCGCGCCCACGTCGCTGCCGCGGGCAACGGCAGTCGATCCAGCGGCCCGCGGATTTCGAGCCAGTCGACGTGCAGGTTGCGGTCGCGTTGGCCCGGGTCCTGGTGCTTTGGATCGTAGTAGTCGTTCGTGAACGAGAGGCGCAGCTGGTGGGGGCCGCCGGGCAGCGGCGTCTTGAGCGGGAAGGTCTGCAGGCGCCGCTGTTCGACGTCGATCTCGACGAGGTCGCGACCGTCGAGTTGCAGCAGCAACCGGGCCGGTTCGTCGCCGGCCTGATCCGCTTTCGCGCGCACCGCGATCTCGTAGTCCCCGTCCCGCGGCAACACGATCGCCTGCTCGATCGTCGAGCGCGTGTAGAAGTTGACGATGTCTTCCCCAGACACTCCCGGCCCGGCCACCAACACCATCGACTCGGCTTCGTGGCGTTGCACCCGTTCGTGCGGCGCGATGCGTTCGAGACTGGCGGCGGCGACGTCTTGCGCGGCAGCCAGGTACTTCTCGAGGTGCAGCGTCGAGAACGACAGCGCGTCGCCGATGGAATCGAAGCCGTAGCCGAGGTCGTCGGCAGGGAACTCGCCGACCTTGGCGGTGCTGGTCCCGAACAGGGCGCGCACGCTCGCGTCCCATTGGCCGCGCGACAGGCGGCGCACGGTGACGCGACCGGGTGGCCACGGCAGCTTCGGCAATTCGCGCTGCAGCGCCGCTTCGCAGAAAGCGACCACGGCGGCGCGCTCGGCTGCGGTCGGGGCCTCGGCTGCCGGCGGCGGCATTTCCCCGGTGCGCACGCGTTCGCGGATGTGCGACAGCGCGGCGAGCCAGCCGGCTCCACTCGCCGGCAAGGCGCTCAGGTCGAAGCCACCCTTGCTGCCGGCCCCGTCGTGGCAGTCATGGCACGACGCGCTGAGGATCGGGGCAATCGCGCCGAAGTCCGGGCTGCCCTGGGTTTGGCCCAGGGCGGCGGCCGCGAGCACGAGCGCTGCGAACGGAGATGGGCCGATGCGCATGCCGACAGCGTTGCCGGCCGATCGCGGCGCGACAAGCGGCGATTGCCGGCACCTGCGAAGTGGGCGACGCCGCCGCCAAAAGTGAGGGCCGTCCGGCGGTTGGCCGGACGGCCCGATCTCCCCGTTCCCCGAAGTTCCGGCCAGGGAGCGCATGGCACCTGGCCGCTGGATGGTCGGTGCCGAGCCTCGTGTGGGTCACGGGGCTCGGCACTGCCAACCGGCGTTGGGTCGTGGTGACGTTGCAAGAAGTCGGCCACCGCGGCAGCAGCGCTGCCGAAACCCAGTTCGTTCGGAGGTGCGCGGAAAGTTGCAGGATTCCTGGTTAGGTTCCTGTCATGGCGACGCCCGGCAACCCGCATGGACAGCAGGCCCGAAGGGTGGGCATCGTCGGCGCCGGGCGCAGCCGCCAGGGCCTCGGACCGTTCCTGGCGCGCGCATTTGCGGCCGACGGCTGGCGGATTGTCGGCGTCAGTGGTCGGGATTCCGCCGGGGCGGCGCGGGCGGCGGCCGAGCTCGGCGCCGGCCTTGGCCAGCCCGTGGCGCCCTTCGCATCGGCGCGCGAGCTCGCCGCGGCCGTGGATCTTCTCGTGGTCGCTACTCCCGTCGAAGTCCACCTCGACGGCCTGGAGGCGGCCCTCGGCGCCGGCGTGCCATGTCTATGCGAGAAGCCGCTCGTGGGCCTTGCCCAGGTCGACGCCGGGTTGCGCTGCATCGCCGAGTTCGGCCGCCGCGGCATTCCGCTGTTCGAGAACTGCCAGTGGCCGTTGGTCCTGCCGGCGTTGCACGCGCTGCATCCCGAACTGGCGGCAGGACCTGTGCGCAGCGTGGCGATGGGGTTGTCGCCCTCGCTCCCGGGCCGCGCAATGGTCGAGGATTCGTTGTCGCACCTGCTGAGCCTGCTGCAGGCGGCCGCGACCGTCGAGGCGAACGTGTGCGACGTCGTCCAGCGTGATGCCAGCCCCACAGCCGAACGCAACCTGGTCGAGTTCACGGTGGGTGGACCGGCCGGTCCGATCGACGTTTCGCTGCATTTGCAGCAGTGCCCGACGCAGCCGCGCCCGGCCTGGCTCGCCGTGAACGGCCGCCGCATCGACCGCCGCATCGGTGCTGGCTACGCCATCTCGTTCGTGGCGGCGGACGGCCGCGAAATGAAGGTGCGGGATCCGCTGCACGAGCTCGTGTATCGTGTCGGCCAATCCCTTTCGCACGGCCCACGTGAACGAACCGAAGCCCCAGCCGACCTCGCCCTCCGTCTCCGGCTCTACGCCGCAGTCCTTCAAGCCCTCGGCTGAGCCGCGCCCGGTCGACGGGAAGTCGATCGAGAAGGTGCACGACTTCGCGCAGAAGCTGCAGCAGCCGAGCCTGTGGCCCAAGGTCGTCGACTACGTGAAGTGGCAGCGCGCGCAGCGTGCCGCCACGGCCGCCGGCAAGCCCGCGCCGGACATGCCCGACCTGGCGCCGTTGTCCATCAACTTGGACCTCACCACGGCGTGCAACTACAAGTGCGACCACTGCATCGACTGGGACATCCTCAACAGCAAGGAGAAGCACGAGGACGAGGATCTGCGCGCATCGATCCAGCGCATGGCCGAGCGCGGCCTGCGCAGCGTGATCCTGATCGGCGGTGGTGAGCCGACGCTGTATCCCGGCTTCGTCGCCTTCGTGCAGTTCCTGAAGGGCCTCGGGCTGTCGGTCGCGGTGGTCAGCAACGGCAGCCGCGGCGATCGCCTGTTGCAGGCAGCGCCGTTCTTCACCGACGGCGACTGGGTGCGGTTGTCGCTCGACTCGGGCAGCAACGAGGTGTTCCGGCGCATGCACCATCCGTCGAGCCCGCACACCAACCTCGACGAGATCTGCTCGTGGATCCCGAAGATCAAGGCGGCGAACCCGGCGCTGCAGCTCGGGTTCTCGTTCGTGATCACCTGGAAGGGCGGCAGCCGCGGCGAGGTGAAGATCATCGAGAACATCCACGAGATGGTGATGGCCGCCCAGCGCGCCAGCGCCGCGATGTTCGACTACATCTCGTTCAAGCCGTTCCTCGAACGCCAGGCGGACGGCGCCGAGGTGATGGATCCGGCGAAGACCGAAGCGGAACTGCAGGCGGTGATCGCCCGCATCCAGCAGAACCTCGAAGAGGCCCGCGCCACGGTCCGGCCGGGCTTCCGCGTGCTCGCCAGCACCAACCTGCGCGTGCTGATGTCGGGCACCTGGCGCGAATACACGAAGCAGCCGAAGGTCTGCCACATGCAGCTGCTGCGCCAGGTGGTGACGCCGCTCGGCACGTTCAACTGCCCGGCGCACCGCGGCGTGCAGAAGGCGCAACTCGGCGACAAGGACGTGTGGGCGGTGCCGCCCGGGGCGCAGCACCAGACGGCTCGCCTGCTCAGCGACTTCGATGCGAGCCACGAATGCCGCGAAGTGACCTGCCTCTACAACAGCACCAACTGGTGGCTCGAAGAGATGGTCAACGCCGGCAAGGACCTGCCGACCGAAGCGCCGGGCCGCGAGCAGCGCGACTGGTTCCTGTAGTCGCGCGCTCCGGCCTACCGTGCTGTTTCTGTAGTGCTGTTTCCGTAGTCGCGGCGCGGCCTACAGCGTGCCGAGCAACAGGTCGATGCCGTTGCTGGTCAGCAGCCCGAACGCGTTCGAGCCCGGCGGCACCAGCGCCGCACCCTGCACGTAGACGTGCGAGTTGGACAGCGCCGGCGTGTTCGGGATCGCCAGGCTCCACGGCGTGGTCGCCACCAGCGGGAACAGCGTCTGCAACACCGTCGCCGGGTTGTAGAGGAAGCAGCCGGGCGCCCCGATCACGACGAGGTCGATGCCGGGGTTGGTCTGCGTGAAGCCGATCGCGACGAGGCCGATGCTGCTCGCGGGATTCGGCACGTTGGTCAGGTTGATCGTCTGCGTGGTGCCGAGGATCGGCCGGTTGACTGCGGTGAACGTGAGCCCCGCCGCATCGACGGTGATCGGGAACGGCATCGCCGCCGAGATGTCGGTGTTCGGTGGCACCGCGCTGACGCCGCGGCTGCGGCCGACCACGTTCGTCGCGGTGGTGCTGCCGACGGTGCGGTAGCGGAACTCGACCGCGCCGGTGTTGCGCAGCCGGAGCTGGCAGCTGTTGGCGACCGTCGTGTTGTAGAGGAACACCGCGTTCCACGTCACGCAGACCGCCGCGTTGCCGGGTTCGATGTCGTAGTGCACGGTGCCGCCGGCCAACGGGTTGAGGTCCATCCACAGCGGCGCGAGGCGCGCGGGACCCGCCGCCAACGACGTCACCGTCGGCTGGTACTCGGTCGCGGTCGAAGTGCCGTTGAGCCAGACGAAGCCGTTGCTGCAGATGCGGATCTGCGTCGTCGAACCGCCCGGATACGTGAACGTGAACGGCAGCGTGATCGCGGCGCTCAGCGCGTCGTCGCCGAGGGCGAGGTTGGCCGCCACCGGCGTGAACCAGGCGTTGGCACCCGATTGCACCGTGTAGCCGTTCGCGATCGGCGCGTGGTTGACGACCACTGCCGTCGTGGCGTTGCCCGACAGATCGAACGGGCTCGCAGCGCCGAACGTCTGCGCATAGGCGCCGTACGACGTGTAGCAGCCGGTGCCGTACGGGGTCGCCGCGGCAACCGTGCCGCCGCCGCCGCCGCCGAGGGTGTTGAGCACGAGCACGCCGCTGTTCACTGGATCGAGCCAGTTCGACAGGCGCGTCGCGTTGGTGCCGCCGCCGGCCCACGAACTGGCGATGGCGCCGTACCAGTCCGACAGGTTGTTGCCGCAGGCAGCGCCGCCGCCGTGCAGCTGGCCGATGATGCGGTGGTTCTGGTCGAACAGCGGCGAACCCGACGAGCCGGGCTCCGTCGTGCCGTCGTCCCAGTCGGTGACGCGCACGTGGGTGCCGTTGCCCGGCACCGCGGTGCCGCTGTAGCTGGTCACGCTGGTCGCCTGGTTCTCGAACGAGATCTTCTTGGCGTCACCGCTCGGGTGGTGGATCGCTACCGCCGACGTCGACGGCGTGTTGCCCGTCGTGCGGTTCCAGCCGGCGCGCGTGACGCCCCAGGCCACGTTCGGCGTGCTGTTCAGTTCGACCAGCGTGAAGTCCGACGTGCTCCAACCAGCACGGAACGTCGAGCCGGTGGTGAACTGGCTCAGGTTGGCGCCGGTGCCGCCGCACGTGGTGTTGCGGTAGTTCCAGTAGCAGACGAGCGACGGCGCCACGCCCGAAGTCACGCCGCAGTGGAAGGCGGTCAGGAAGTAGTTCTTCCCGTCGAGCGCCGTGTTGTTGATCATCGAACCGGTGCAGAAGATCGAGCCGCCGCTGGAGATCGCCGCGATCGCCGGAATCTCATTTGGCCACGCCGCACCTTGCGGGCACACGACGTCGACGTTGCACGAGCCGCTGCCGTCGATGCCGCTCGGCACCGCGTCCGGCCCGGCGCCGAAGAAGCGGTAGCCCGCACCCACGTGCACGAGGTCGAACAGCACCGCCGGCTTCACCGCCGTCGGCACGTAGATCTCGGCGACGATTTCCTGCGTGCCGGTGACCGGAAACCACAGTTCGCCGGTGGGCGAGTGGTCCGCCGCGTCAAACGGGCGCACGATGTCCGAGTAGTCCGAGCTGTACACCATCATCCGGCCGTTCGCCGGCAGGAAGAAGCGCTGGCAACCGAGGTTCACGTGGCTGCTGTTCGGCGCCAGGATGCGCAAGCGCCACAGCGACCAGGTCGGGTCGAGCACTTCCCAGGTTCCATGCGTGGCCGGGTTCGCGGCGACCACGTGCGGAATCGCGTAGCGGGCCGGTTGGCCGTTGGCACGCCGATGGCCGTCTTCGAGCGAAATCGCGGCCCGGTCCAGCGGCGGCACCTGCAGTACGGCGACTTCGCGCAGCGGCTTCGCCGACTTGTGGATGCGGCCGACGGGATCGATGCCCTGGGCCGATAGGAGGGAGACGAGCGAAACTGCCGCGAGGGCGGCGAGCGAGAGTCGTTGCATGGGGGGGAGAGGGCGAGTCCGGACGGGGCGACTGCTCGGACGTAGGGAACTCTACCGAGGTTCCGTTGCCGGCGGCATCGACAGTCGCCGCCCCGTCGCTACCGTTCTCGCCCCGTTGCGGCCCACCGGTCCGGCGGGTCCCCAGGCAATGACCCACCCGCAAGTCGTCCGCGTCTACAGCACCTACCAGGATCCCGACTACGAATGCCCGTGGCAGAGCGTGGCGCCGCGCGGCAGCACCGGTTCGGGCGTGATCGTCGCCAGGAACCGCATCCTGACCGGCGCCCACGTCGTCGCCAACTCGACCTTCGTGCAGGTGCAGAAGCAAGACGACGTTGCCAAGGTGCCGGCGAAGGTGCTGGCGATCAGCCACGACTGCGACCTGGCGCTGCTCGAACTCGACGACACGACGTTCACGCGGGGCATCAAGCCGGCGCAGATCGGCGAACTGCCGCGGTTGCGCGAAGCGGTGCAGGTGGTCGGCTACCCGATCGGCGGCGAAGAAGTGTCGATCACCGAAGGCGTCGTGTCGCGCATCGAAGTGCAGCGTTACGAACACAGCCAGCGCCACCTGCTCGCGGTCACCGTCGACGCGGCGATCAACGAAGGCAACAGCGGCGGTCCGGTGTTCGCGCGCGGCAAGGTGGTCGGCATCGCGTTCCAGGCGCTGCCCGATGCCGAAAACATCGGCGAGATGGTGCCGGCGCCGATCATCGAACGCTTCCTCGCCGGCGTGCAGAAAAGCAAGGACCCGCAGGTGCCCGGCATCGGCATCTCGACGCAGCCGCTCGAGAATCCGGCCCTGCGCGCCTACCTCGGCATGCAGCCTGCACATTCGGGCGTGCTGATCACCGCGGTGCAGTTCGGCAGTTCGGCGTGGGGGCACTTCCAGGTCGGCGATGTGTTGATGGCGCTCGATGGGCTGCGCATCGCCGACAACGGCACCGTGCGCTATCGCGGCCGCTATCGCTGCCAGTTCGATGCGGTGATCGGCGACCATCATTGCGGGGATGTGGTCGCGGCGGTGGTGCTGCGCGCCGGCAAGGTCGTGCGCTTGCGCATGGTGATGCAGCCGATGGCGTGGCTGGTGCCGCGCATCGAGTTCGATCGCCGGCCGATGTGGTTCCTGTACGGCGGGCTCGTGTTCCAACGGCTGACCGCCGAGTTCTTGCGCATCTGGGGCGAGCACTGGTGGGACAAGGCGCCGAAGGAACTGCTGCATCTCTACTACTCCGGGCTGCGCAAGCCCGAGCAGCAGGAGGTCGTGGTGCTGTCGCATGTGCTCGCCGATGCGGTGAACGTCGGCTACGAGCCGTTCGCCAACGACGTGGTGGCGCAGGTGAACGGCAAGCGCCCGGTCGACATGCGCGACTTCGTGCAGTGCATGGACGCGGCGAAGGGCGAAGTGGTGCTGAAACTCAGCAGCGGTTCGACGGTGCTGCTCGACAGCGCGACGGCGAAGGCGGCGATGCCGCGCATCCTGCGCCAATACCACGTGCCGGGCGATCGTTCGCCGGACCTGGCGGTGCGCAAGAAGCGCGTTGGCAAGGGGCGGCGCGGCGCCTAACGGTTTCGCGCCGGTAACAGGGAAGGCTCGGCGATGGCGTTGAACCGGCCCTGGAGGCCTGGGCGAGGGTGGGCACGCGGGTTGCTTTCTGGCAACCTTCCGTCGCTCGCTTCGCCTATGCCGAACTCCGCCACGCTCGTCTCGGTCTGTCTGTTTGCGCTGGCCGGCGCCCTCGTCGGCCAATGCCAGCCGGTCTGGCAGCCTGGCTTTGGCAGCATCGGCGCCAACGGCCGCGTGCGCGCGGTCACCTACTGGGATCCCGACGGCAACGGTCCGCAGTCGCTGCGGTTCGTGTTTGGCGGTGAGTTCACGCTGGCGGGAACGGTGGTCGCTGCGGGCCTCGCCCAACGCGAACGCAGCACCGGGCAATGGAGTGCGATGCCGTCGGGCATGGTCGATCGCGTGCACGACCTCGCCGTCGATGGCCAGAACCGTCTCGTCGTTGCGGGCGCGCGCACGACCCCGACGGGAAGCGTGCACGTGGTCGCTCGTTGGAACGGCACCGCGTGGACGCAACTGGGTGGCACCTTCGACGGCGAAGTGCTGGCACTCACCGTGCGCAGCAACGGCGACGTGCTCGCCGGCGGTGCGTTCGCCGCGCACGGTGGCACCGCGGCGGTCGGCATCGCGCAATGGAACGGCACGGCGTGGTCACCGGTGGGGGCGGGCCTTGGCGGGGTGGCGCCTCGCGTCGAAGTCCTGTTTGCCGCCGTGAGCGGCGACATCTACGTCGGTGGCCGCTTCACCAGTGCCGGCGGCATCGCCGCGAACCACATCGCGCGCCTCAGCGGCAGCACGTGGGCGGCGCTCGGCCAAGGGCTTGCCGCGGACGTCACCACGATCACGCAGATGCCGAGCGGACAGGTGTTCGCAGCGGGCTTGCTGCAGTTGCCGTCGATGTGGGATGGCATCACCTGGAGTCCCGTCCCCGGCCTCTATTCTGCACTTTGGGGCCCGACGCAGGTCACCGGACTCACGACGATGGCTTGGTTCTCGAGTCCAGTGCTCGTCGCCGTCGGCAGCTTCCGGCTGAACAGCCAGGTGTCGAACTTCGCCACGTGGGACCCCATGTTCGGTTGGTCGGCGTACATTTCTGGCGGCGTCGAACCGGGCACCGGCCGCTATGACTTCGCGACGGCGCCGGATGGCTCGCTGGGCCTCGTTGGCGACTTCCAGCGTTTCGGCGGCATCGACTGTGCGGGTGTCGTCGAACTGGGCGCGGGCATCGGGCCGCTCGGCGAAGGCGTGGGCACGTCGGTCGTCGCGGTTGGCGAACTGCCGAACGGCGACACGTTGCTCGGTGGTGCGTTCACCAACATCGGATGGGCGACGTGCGTGGGTCTCGGGCGCCAGAACGGCTCGCAGTGGGAGCCGCTTGGCACGGGGCTCGGGACCACCGTCAGTTGGTTGAACCCACCGACGGCGGCCTTGGCGTTCGCCCATGCTGCCGATGGCTCCACGATCGTCGCTGGCGCGTTCGACTATGCAGGTGCGGTCTCGGTCGACAACATCGCGCGATGGGATGGAGCGGCGTGGTCGCGGATCAGCGCCAGCGGGCATGGCATGGGCACCGTCACGTCGCTGCTGGTGCGCCCCGGCGGCGATTTGTTCGCCGGCAGCGCGGGTGTTTCGCGATGGGCCGGCGCGGCGTGGACCCAGTTGATGGGCTCGGGCACCGGAGCTTCGGGCACTGTCTACACGCTCGCGCAGTTGCCGAACGGGGATGTCATCGCCGGCGGCTACCTGCAAGGCGCGCCCGGCACGTCGCTTGGCGTGATGCGATGGAGTGGTGGCCAGTGGACGCAACTCGGCGCGGGCCTTGGCAGCGTGGTGTCTGCGAACGCGATCCTCGTGCGCGGCATCTGTGTGCGGCCCGACGGGTCGTTGGTCGTCGTCGGCGACGCCAGCGGCGTGCCGATGATCGCGCAGTGGAACGGCAGCGTGTGGCAAGCGCTGCCGGCGCCGAGCAGTGGCCATCTGTTCACGGCAGTGACCTTGCACGGCGGCGACGTCGTGGTCGGCGGCCAGTTCGCAGCAATCGGTGGCGTGCCGGCGGCGAGCGTGGCGCGATGGAACGGTGCCGCGTGGAGTGCGTTCGGCAGCGGCGTCGTGCAAGGCGATGGCACGCCGGGCACCGTGTACTCGCTGCACTGGTCGCGACGCGGCGAGTTGTTGGTGGGTGGTTTGTTCGAGCGCGCTGGCAGCCAGGTGGCGGTGAACTTCACGCGGCTCGTGCCGTCGTGCCCCGCGAGTGCGGTGCCGTTCGGGCAGGGTTGCGTCGGCAGCGGCGGTGCGAACCTGCTCGCCGCGAACGATCTGCCGTGGCTCGGCGGCACCTTCCACGCGGTCGCTTCGGGCCTGCCGGCGAACGGGCTCGCGCTCGGTGTGCTCGGGCTCGGCCCCGCCTTCGTACCGCTGTCGGCGGTGCTGCCGGTCGGTGGGCCGGGATGCACGCTGTGGACGACGCCGGACCTGGTCTCCGTGCAGGTGCCGGTCGCTGGAACGGCGACGCTGGCGGTGCCGATTCCGAATGCGCTGGCGCTGGTCGGTGCGATGCTGCACCAGCAGGCCATGGGGCTGGAGTTCGGGGCCGGCGGGGCGCTTGCGGCGCTGACCAGCTCGAACCGGCTGACGCTGACGTTCGGCACGTTCTGAGGGCGGCGTAGGCGGGGCGGCGAAGTCGAGGACTGCATCGAGCGGCGTGGGGCTTGACTCACTGTTCTACTTGCACTAGAACAGTGCAAACACTCGCGATGCTGATCCACATCGATTCCCGGTCGCCGGAGCCCCTGTTCGAGCAGGTGGTGTTCGCCGTGAAGGCCGCCTTGGCGAAAGGCACGGCGAAGCCTGGCGATCGTCTGCCGAGCGTGCGCGAGCTGGCGCGCGAACTGGCGATCAACCCGAACACGGTGGTGCGCGCCTACGAAGTGCTCGAACGCGACGGTGTCGTGGTGCGGCGGCAGGGGGCGGGGTGCTTTCTCAGCGACCGCGGCAGCGACCTCGCGCAGGGCGAGAAGCGGCGGCAATTGACCGATCTGGCCAAACGCATGGTCACCGAGGCCTACCACCTCGGCTTCCGTCCTGAGGACGTGAAGAAGGCCGTGGCGGAGGCGCTTGACGACGTGCAGTTCGAAACCAAGCGGAGGCAGTCATGAGTTCGCCGGTGGTGACGTTCGACGGTGTGCAACGCTGGTTCGGCAAGCAGCCGGTGTTGCGGGGGTTGTCGTTGTCGGTGCAGCCGGGGCAGGTCTATGCGCTGCTCGGTCGCAACGGAGCCGGCAAGTCCACGGCGTTGCGCATCCTGCTCGGCTTCCTGCAGCCGCACGCGGGGCGCTCGTCGGTGTTCGGCATCGAGAGCCAGCAGCTGGGGCCGGCCGATCGGGGACGCATCGGTTGGGTCGGCGAAGAGCACCGGCTCTACCCGACCATGACCGTCGGTGGCGCGGTTGCGTTCGAGGCCGGCACGCGACCAGGCTTCCGGCGTGCGTTCGCCGATCGCGCACTGCAGCGATGTGGTCTGCGCACCGGCCAGTGGATCACGCGGCTGTCGCGTGGCCAGCGCGCCCAGCTGTGCGTGGTGCTCGCTGTGGCCGGCAATCCGGATCTGCTCGTGTGCGACGATCCCGCGCTCGGCCTCGACGTGGTGATGCGGCGCGAACTGCTCGATGCGCTGATCGACCTGCTGGCCGACACCGGTTGTGCGGTGTTGTTCAGCTCGCACTTCCTGACCGATGTCGAACGCATCGCCGATCGCGTCGGCATCCTGCACGATGGCGCGCTCGTCGTCGATGCGACGCTCGACGACGTCAAGCGGCGCGTGCTGCGCTGTCTGTGGACGCCGCGGCCAGGGGGCGCGCCACCGACGGGTTCACACCTCTTGCGCAGTGCGGTGCGGCGCGGTGGGCACGAACTCACTCTGCTCGACGCGTCGCCGGAGCAACTCGCCGAGCTGCGTGCCACGGGCGAATTGGTCGCGGCGGCGCCGCCGACGCTGGAAGAACTGTTCCTCGACGTGACCGGAACATCAGGACCGGGCCTGTTGCGCGAGGTCGAAGCGGAAGCCGTCGGAGGTGCACGATGAAAGCGTTGCTGGCCAAGGATCGGCACTGGATCGCGATGTTCCTGATCGGCGGGCTCGCGGCGATGGTGGCAACGCTCTGCTGCTACTCGTTCGTCGATGTGTTCGTGATCGACGGTGGTCGCGAGGACGCGCTGTTCTACCTGGCGTGGTCCCTCGGCATGGCACTCGGCGTCGTCGCGGCGTGCTTCGACGAACTGTTTGGCACGAAGGACTACCTGATGCAGCGGGCGATTGGTCCGCGCGACGTACTGCGCGCCCGCATCGTCGGTTGCGCGATCGTGTTGGCCGGCTGGATCGCGCTCGTGCCGGTGTTCGCCTATGCCGTGTTCCTGGTCGTCGACCCGACCTGGCAGGCTGGGCACTGGCAACAGGTGCCGCGCATGTGCGGCACGATGGTGCCGGCGATCTCCGCGTGTGCGCTCGGCCTGTGTGCCGGCTCGCTGCCGGCCCCCTGGTGGGTGCGGCTGGTTGTGCTGGGGTCGTTGTTCGCGTTGTCGTTCTCGGCGGTCTATTGGTGGCAGAGTGGCGCGGAGTGGAACCAGACCGACTGGAGCGTCCTTGTCGCCGGTCACCTTGGGATCGCCGTTGCGGCCCTGGCCTGGACGTGGTGCAGCGCCGGCAGTCGGTTCGATGCCGACCTTCCCATTCCGGCGCGGTTCCGCAGAATCGTCCTCGTGCCCGGGCTCGTGCTGGCAGCGTGTGTGGTGGCGTTCGGGTTGACGGTGCTGACGAGCAACGCCGTTTCGCGCCTGCACCGTGCCTATCCGTCCTTGTTGCGACACGAAGGCAAGCACGTCTTGGCGACGCGGCCGGAATGGCGCGAGCCGTGGGTGGTCGTCGATGCCGAGCATCGGCCGACCGGACAACGCATCGAACGCGCGAACGGGCTCAACCGGGGCGGCTACGGCATCTACGAGGAGTTCCTGCGCATCGAACCGCCGCGATCGCGGGGGCTGACATCGACTTGTCGGGTGGGCACCGGGCGCGTCGTCGCCACCTTCGACGGTGACGTCTGGTGGTGTCCGTACGAGGAAGGGCCTGTGCGCGTGCCGAAGTCGGCGACCGAAGATCGCTTCGGGCCGGGTGTCCGCGTGCACGGTTGGTCGGAGACCGGCGCGCAAGGCGCAGCCGTCGTGGTGGCCTACGTCCTTGGTGACGATGCGTTGCATCGGTTCGACACCGAAACGATGCGGTTCCAGCGCGTGCCCTTGGCCGAAGGCGATTTGGTCTCCGGCATCACGAACGACGCGACGGACTACGAGGATCTGCCCGAGGTCTCGATCCAGATCGGCAAGTACGAAGGCGTGCTGCTCGGCGACCAGTTCGCCTACGCGTTCCGCGACGGCGAACTGCTCCGCATCGGCCGGACGCGAAAGCGGGAGCGGTCCGAACCGGAGGTGGAAGATCTGCGTGGGCACGTCGACGTATTCGGCTACACGGTGGCAGTGCCGGGGCGACTTGGGGGAGAACCGTTCCGGCACGAGTTCACGCCGCGCACTCTCGTGGAACGAACCTGGGCGGGCCTCGCCATCGCCTTCACCGCCGTGCGCCCACCGCTCCTGCAGACGGTGGCTGGATGCACGACGGACGAGCGGGCCGGTGTGCACAATCGCATGGTCTGGCACTGGCTGTTCGATCCGGTGGTGGCCGAAGGCCGTCGCTGGTGGCTCGTCGGGCTCGCCTGGGTTGTCGCCGCTCTGAGCGCGTGGCTCGTTCGGCGGCGCCTGCGCGTGTTCGCTGCCGACAGGTCGACGCTGCGGTTCTGGACGATCGCGACGTGGTTGCTCGGCCCGGCCGCGGCCCTGTGCGGCCTGTTGTGCGAGCGACCGCGAATGTACGTCCGCCGAGTGGAAGTACCGGCCCCGGCTCCGCGATTGGTGTCTGTCACTTCAACTTCGGAGTCCCTCACATGAACGCCAGCGTGTCCGTCGTCGTCGCCCTTCTCGCCGGTGCCCTTGCCGGCTTCGCCAGCAGTCGCTTCGCCGTTCCCGCCGAGGCTGCACCCGTCTCTGCGGGCGCGGACGAACTGCCGCATCGCCTCGACTCCCTCGAGCAACGTGTAGCAGCACTTGCCGCCGCTGCCGCGGTGCCAACGCCCGCCGTGTCGAGCGAATCGCCCACCGCCGATGCGGCACGCGCGCCGGCGCTGCTCGTTGACGCCGAAGCCCGGCGAAGGCTCGAAGTCCTCGAACAGACCGTCGCGCGATGGAGCCAAGGTGCCCGCACGAACGCGCCAGCCAGCGACCAGGCTGCGGAAGCCGCTGCGGCACCACCAAAGCCCACCCTCGCCGAGCTGCAGCACGCGGTCGTTGCCGCCACCGCCGAAGCCGACAAGATCGCTGCCTGGCAAAAGCTGCGCTTCGAATCGAACGCCTACGACGATGCCGCGGTCGCCACGATCGTGCAGCTGGGCCTGTCGAGCAAAGACCCGGCGATCCGCGCCGACGTGTGGCGCCAGGCCGATGGCAGGAGCACGCACCCGGCCCTCGCGCCCGCGCTCGTGCAAGCGCTGCAGGTCGATGGCGAGGCGCGGGTGCGCGAAGAGGCGGCGGAGACGTTGGTGAAGTACCTGGACGTGCCCGGCGTGCGCGAAGCGCTGACGGCGGCTTCGTCCGGCGACGCCGACGAGAAGGTGCGCCGCCAAGCCTCGCGAACGCTCGCGCCGCGCGACCGCTGAGGCGAGCATCCGACAACGCACCGATCGATCATCGCACTTCGACGATCATCTCCACTTCGACCGCGATGTTGCGCGGCAACGCACCAACGCCGATGGCCGAACGTGCATGCCGGCCGCGTTCGCCAAAGACCTCGACCATGAGGTCCGAGTAGCCGTTCATGACTTCGGGTTGCTGCGTGAAGTCTTCGGTGCACTGCACCATGCCGAGCACCTTGACGATGCGCTGCACGCGAGTGAGGTCGCCCAACTCTGCCTTCAAGACGGCGAGCTGGGCGATGCCGACGAGCCGGGCCGCGTGTTGACCCGCGGCGACGTCGAGGTCGCGGCCTACCTTGCCGGTGACGAAGCCGCCTTCGGGTTTGGTCGGGCCCTTGCCCGCCAAGAACACGAGGTTGCCCGAACGAACCGCATGCACGTAGTTGGCCACCGGCGACGCGGGTTGGGTCAGCGTGATGCCGAGCGCTTCGAGCCTGGCTTCCGGATCGAACTCGACCGTGGCGCGGTCGTGGCTCGGCTCGTTGGCTGAGGACGCCATCGGTGCGTGGCATCCGACGGACAGGAAGCAGAGCACGACCAGGTGGGTTCGCATGTTTGGGCTCGCCGTCGCGCACGGGACCGCTGGCGTGGCGAAGTCGCAAGGGCGCCCCCCGCATTTTCGCGCTGGGTCCTAGCGACCGCTGACGGTCGGGGACGGTCCGCTAGGCGCTGGCGCCGCGGACTCGGATCCCGCGCTCATCGACGATCCACAACTGACCGTTCGGCGAACGAGCGGCCAGCACGTCGATCACCTTCGCAAACACCGCCAGGACGTGGCCCACATCCTGCTGGGTCAAACGAAGAACGATGATCCCCGCATGGTCACCCGGTGGGTACTTCCGAACGTCGCCGAACTCGAGGTCGAACGTGACGATGGTGCGCAGTTCGGCGGCGCACTTCGCAGCAAGCACTTCATCGATCGCGCCGCCCAGGCGTTGGTCGAGCACGCTCATCGCGTCGAAGCCCGCTTGACGAAGTTGTTCGGTCAGCTCCTGTGGCAGGTTCTCGTCGACCTTGAAGCTAGCCGCTTTGCGCAACGTCATGCCGCCCCGGGCAGGAACGGCACGATGCCTTCACGCGCCAGTTCGGCGGCGTAGTGCATCGCCGCCTGCACGTCATCGCGGGCGAGCGATGGGTAGCTGGCCAGCACGTCTTCAACCGAACGGCCGGCAGCGAGGTTGTCGAGCACCACCGAAACCATGATTCGCGTGCCGCGGATGCACACGCGGCCGTGGCAGACATCGGGAGACGTCGATAGCCGGTCGCGCCAATTCATACGGGTGTCCAGGCTCAGGTTCGTGGGGATGACGAGCGGAGGATACTCCAGGGATGCCATCCGAGGCCACGGGGCACGTTTGCCTGAGGCCCCATCCATCGGTTGGGGGAACCTCGACAAGCCTGCTACCTTCTTCGGCGTGCTCACCAACATGCTCGCCACCGTTCTGCTTGCGATTCCGCAAGGGTCCGGCCTCGTCGGCGAACTCACCCGCGCCGTCGACCTGCCGACCGCCGTCGAACGTCGCGCCGCTGCCGACGCGCTGGCGCAGAAGAAGGTCGCCGAGCTCGACGCCTGGCGCGCCGCCTGCACCGCGTTCGGCACGTTCGCGCCGATGGAGGCGGGACCCTCGCGCCACAAGGTCGAACTGCGCGTGCTCGACGAGACCGTCGCCGTCGAGATCTTCCTGTTCGTGCCGAAGGGCTATGACGTGGCGAAGCCAGCCCCGCTGCTGCTGTGGGGCCACGGGGCTGGCGGGACCGGTGCCCGCGAGTACCTGCACTGGGAAGCGATCGCCGACCGCATCGGCATGTTCGTGCTCGCGATCACGTCGATCGAACGCCAGCCCGGCTACCACTTCTCGCCGCGTGAACGCGCCGCCAATCTCGCCGCGCTGCGGTGGGCGCGGCGGCAGGCGAACATCGACGAGAACGCGATCTTCGTCGGCGGTTGGTCGCAGGGTGGGCATCTGGCGTGGGACCTCGCGCTGCGCCATCCGGACCTTTTCGCCGGGGCCTTGCCGGTCGTCGGTGGACCGCGCCTCGAAGTCGGTGCGCGCAACAACCTGCGTTACCTCGAGAACATCGCGCACCTGCCGATCCTCGACCTGCAAGGCAGCCAGGACGATGCAATGTTGCTCGCCAACCTGCGGCTCGCGTTCGCGCGGCTGCAGAAATTCGGCAACCGCGCGGCGGTGCTGCACGAGTTTCCCGATCGTGGGCACGACGCGGACCTGGCGGCGGTCGATGGGAATGCGTTCTTCGCCAAACGAAGGTCGCCGCGGCCCACGCGTGCCGTGCGCACCGCGGCCGATCCGACCGAGACGCGTGCGTTCTGGGTCGACGTCACCGGTCGTCATCCCAAGGCGACGCCCGAGGCGACGCCCAGCGTGAACCTGAACGCCTACGAAGCGCTCGACGAAGCCGGCAAGCGGGCATACCTGCTGGATCGTTACGCCGCGATCACTGCGCGCGTCGTCGTCGAGGACAAGGGGCAGGGGCGGTTCGTCGCCGATGCCACCCATGCGTCGGGCTTCTCGCTGTTGCTGACGCCAGAGCAACTCGGCAAGGACGGCGCCGTCGACGTGCGCTTCCAGGGGCGTTCGACCAAGAAGAAGGCGGTGTCCGAAGTCGCCGTGCTGCTGCGCGAGTTCGTCGAACGCTTCGACCGCACCTTCCTGCCGGTGGCGCGCGTGGTGGTGCCCTGATGGCCGATCGTCTCGTCGTCGCTGCGGCCGGCCGGTTGGTCGACGTGCTTGCCGCCGGGTTGCCGACGTGGAGTCGCAACACGCTGCGCCAGCGGCTGCAGCTCGGATGCATCGACGTGAACGGAGTGCCGGCGGCGCGCCACGACCAGAGCGTGGCCGTGGGCGACGTGGTCACCATCCGCGGCAAGGGCGAGGCGACGCGCGGTACATCGGGGCCGGCATTGCCCATCCTGTTCGAGGACGAGGATCTGGTGGCGATCGACAAGCCGTGCGGGCTGTTGTCGGTGGCGAGCGACGACGAACGGCAGCGCACGGCGATGGCGATGCTGCAGAAGCAGCTCGGGCGCGGTCGCGACCTGGACCTGTGGCCGGTGCATCGCATCGACCGCGAGACCTCGGGCGTGTTGTTGTTCGCCAAGCAGCGGGACGTCAAGGAATCGGTGCAGGCGGCCTGGGCCGACGCCGAGAAGGCCTACGCCGTCGTCGTCGCTGGACATCCCGAGCCTGCGCAAGGCGAGATCGATCGGCCGCTGTGGGAGGACAAGAACCTGCGTGTGCGCGTCGGCGACCATGCCGATGCCAAGGCTGCGCGCACTCGCTACCGCACCGTCGAACGCGGCGTGCAGACGAGCCTGCTCGAGGTGTTGCTCGACACCGGGCGCAAGCACCAGATCCGCGCGCACCTGGCCTGGCTCGGGCATCCCGTGGTCGGCGACGACCGCTATGGCGTGCGCGGCCCGCGGCTGTTGCTGCACGCGCAGCGCTTGTCGTTGCCGCATCCGCGCGATCGCCGCGCGATCGTCATCGAAGCCGCGGTGCCGCCGGAGTTCGCGGCAGCGCTGGTGCGCGGGCGCTGACTCAATCGAGCGTGAGGAACAGGCTGTCGTGCGCGAACAGCAGCACGAACAGCTCGCGCAGCTCGGCATCGCTGCGCAGCCGGGCCGGCAACTCACCGGCGGCAGCCAGCGCCTTGCGCACGCGGGCCAGCGCTTCGCCGTCGCCGCGCAGGCGCACTTCGGCGTAGCTCGCGGCGGTGCCGAAGTCCTGCCTCGCCAGGTGCTCCTGCACGTTGACGCGGAACCGCTGGTAGGTGCCGTACGGAGTCAGTCCGAACGTGAACGGCCGGTGTTCGAGAGGATCGGCCCACGGCAGCCAGCGCCCCATCTGCGTCTCCAGATCGGGCAAGCCGAGTTCGGGATGGCGCGCCGCCAGTTCGAATGCCGCGAACATGTGCGCATAGAGCGGATTCGGTGCACGGCGACCGGTGCGCAGGCTGGCGATGTGGGCGAGGAACGCGTCCTGGCCCACGAACTCGCTGTGCGCCGGCAATCGCGAGGCGTGGTCGCCGCCCAGAGCGAGCCCTTGTTGCAGCAGGCGTTCGGTCGGCGTGCCGTTCACCAATGCGCGCGCATCCCGCGGCCGCAGCACGATCTTGCCGTCGCCGGTGCGGGTCGGCAGCGAGCCGCCGAGGAGCTGCAGGCGAGCGAGCCGCAACGAATGGCGCAGGCCGAGCCCACGTTCAGTGAACTGCGGGTGCGGCGTCGGCTGTTGGATGAGGCGAGCTCCGGCGGCGACGCGGCGAGCGCAGACGACGAAGTTGCCGCGCAGCTCCTGCCACAGGTCGAGCTGGTCGAGCACCAGGCTCTGGCTGCGTCCCTGCAGGCCGAGCCGCTCCGCCATGCGGTCGGGTTGCGCCCACGGGCGATGGAACCAATGGCCCGGTTCGAGTCCGGCCGCTGCCATCATCGCGCCAAGTTGGAACCCGGTGAAACCGCGATCGCCCGCGTGCAGGAAACCATCGACGACGCCGGCGTCGTTGCGGCTGTCGGCGTAGGTGGTGAACGCGAAGCGCAGCGGATGCGCCCGGTCGAGTCGCTTGACGAACGTGCGCAGCGCACTGGGATGCGAACGCTCGCCGGCGTGCAGTCCGAGCAGGCGCGCCAGCCGCTGCAGCTGGAACACGCGGGCGCGCGACCACTGCGGGTAGACCATCAGGCGCAGCACGCCACGTTCGGTGAGGCGGGACGCGAGCCCGCGCAGCGTCGCCAATGGGTCGGCGACGTTCATCAGCACGCCGTAGCACTCGATCAAGTCGAACTGGCCGTCGGGCCAGGTGCTCTCGTCGTCGAGATCGACGCCGGCGAAGCGCACGTTGCGATGGCCGTGCACGAGGCAGCGTCGCCGCGCGATGGCGAGGCTCGCTTCGCTGAGGTCGGTGGCGGTGATGTCGGCCTTGGGGTTGGCGACGGCGAACGCGTACGGCTGGAAGGTGCCACAGCCGGCGATCCAGATGCGCGGCCGCGCCGGCGAAGGGCCGCTGCCGCTGCGATCCCACAGCCAGCTCACGTGCAGCTCGAACGGATGCGTGCTCGGCAGCGAGACCAGCAGGGGCATGGCCGGGTAGGGCCACGCCTGGTACTGCGCCTTCATCGTCGTCGATTTCGACACGGTCGCCATGACCGCGGTCTCATCGGCAGTTTGGGGGGCCGCGGTTCAGCGTCGTGCGGCGAAGTTCGTTCGCCGGCTGCGGCGGCTCAGCCCTCGTACATCGTGTGGATCGCCGGCCGCGCGGTGTCGAGGTCGTCGGGGGCCTTCACCGGCAGGAAGCGGGTGCTGCGCCCGTCGCGGGTCACCCGCAGGAAGCCCGTTTCGAGGTGGGCCGTCAGCTCGCCGATCAGGTGCTCGATCTGCACCGCCTTCGCATCCTCGACAGTCTTCTCGACGTAGTAGCGGCCGAGTTCGAACTCGCGATCGACCGCGGCGGCGTCGAACCACAGCGTGTTGGTGTTGAACACGTCGACGCAGTTGGGATCGAAGCCCGGCGGGAAGCGCAGCCCTTCGACCAGCTGCACGCGGCCGTCCAGCATGTAGGGCGCGCCGCCGACGTCCTCGGGCCACTTCGGCGCCAGTTCCACGGTGGCCTGGCGGCGATTGGCGATGTGGTGTCCGAGCAGCAGCGGATCGACGCGGGCGCCGAGGTTGTCGACGTTGCGCACCAGCAGGTGGCGGCCGCCCGCGGCCCGGAAGCGCTGCATCGCTCCACAGGCACGGAAGGCGCCGGGGAAGTCGCCGTGGCCGGGTCCGTAGGGCGACACTTCGCCGTTCTTCAGCGTGAACAGGTCGCCGTCCTTGGTCAGGCGCAAGGCGACGAACTGCGTGAAGTGGGTGATGCGGTCTTTGGGCGCGCCGAAGTTGCCGTGTTCGGCGAAGTGGGCCTTGGTCGCCTGGTCGGTGGCGAAGCTGTTCATCAGGAACAGCGGCACCTTGCCGCCGGTCTCGCGTTCGACGCGGCGCAGGTCTTCGACCACGAGGGCGAGGAACGAACGCGACGGCGACAGCACCGGCACCACGCCCTTGACGACGCCGCCAAAGCGAGTCGCCATGCCGCCGTTGAGCACGACGACGCCGAGTTCGCCGCGCGCGATCGCTTCGCGGCCGATCCGTTCGAGGTCGCGCGCCGCGGGGCTGCCCGGCGACGGCAGGACTTCGATGGTGCCCGGCGGTGGCGCCGACAGCGGGCTGGTGACGAGGTTGCGGGCCTTGGTGAGGCGCCCGGACTTGATGTCGGTCTGCCAGCGCTGCTGCAGCGCAGCGTCGAAACCGAACTGGCGCAAGAACGCGAGTTGGTGCGGCGAGATGGCGGTCACGGCGAAGCAGGCTACCTCCGTCCCCGTTCCTTGGCGAGGGCGGTGCCGCTACACCTTCGCTGATGGCCAGAGCCGCCGATGCGACCGCGAAGTTGGCGCCGAGTGCTGCGGTGACCGCGTTGGCCGGAGTCGGACCGACGTCGGCGCAGCGGTTGGCGGCGGCGGGCATCGCGACGTTGCTCGATCTGGTCACGTTCTTCCCGCGGCGCTGCCGGGCGCTGCGCGAACTCGTCGCTCCCGACGAAAGTGCCGCCGGCGAACTGGTGCGCCTCACCGGCAGCGTGCACGCGACGCGCAATGCGTGGTTGCCGGGCCGGCGCTCGCTGACGACGGTGGTGTTCGCGTGCGACGACGGCAGCACGTTCGAGACGCAGTTCTTCAACCAGCCCTGGCTGAAGAAGAACTATCCGATCGGCCAGCGGCGCCGCGTCGAAGGCGTTCTCGTCGCCAAGGGTCGCCGGTTCGTGGTGCAGCAAGCGCGCGTGTTGCCGCTGCAGGCCGAGCCGAGCGGTGAGGTGCAGCTGCGGTATCCGGAGATCGAAGGCATTGGCGGCGCGCGGTTGCAGCAGTGGCTGGCGCTCGCACTCGCAACTCTCGACTGGGCGCAGTTGGCGTTGCCGCCGCTGCCGGCGGCGTTGCACGAGTTCGCGCAGGAGCCCGCGCCGCTGTTGTTGGCGATGCACCGGCCACCCGATCTCGCGACGCACGAACGGGCGCGACGCTACTTCGCGGTGCGCGAGGCGGTGGCCCTGTTCAGCGCGGTGGAACGGGCGCGGCGGGCGCGTTCGGTCCGGCCGGCGCGTGCGTTCGCGGTCGACGAGCCGTTGGCGGCGCGCATCCTGGCCCGCATCCCGCTGCAGTTGACCGACGACCAGGCGACGGCGCTGCGCGGCATCTGGGGGCGGCTTTCGGGGCCGGCGGCGATGGGGGCGCTGCTGCAGGGCGCCGTCGGGTCGGGCAAGACGGCGGTGGCGATCGGGGCGGCGCTGGCGGTGCTCGCGCGCGGCGGCCTCGTGGCGTTCCTGGCGCCGACCGAATTGCTCGCCGAACAGCACCACCACAACGTCGCGCGCTGGCTCGCCGGCACCGAGGTCGCAGTGGTGTTGCACACCGCCAGCAGCAAGGGCCGGCCGCCGGCCGGACCGACGCTGGTGTTCGGCACGCACGCGTTGTTGACCGGCGACGTCGCGTTGCCCGGGCTCGGCCTCGTCGTCGTCGACGAACAGCATCGCTTCGGCGTCGCCCAGCGCATGCAGCTGGTGCAGAAGGGCGACAACCCGCACGTGCTGGTGATGACGGCAACGCCGATCCCGCGCACGCTGGCGTTGGTGCTGTTCGGCGATCTCGACGTGCTGACGCTGCGCCAGCGACCGCCGGGCCGGCGCGCGGTGCGGGCGTTCCATCTGCCGACCGAGAAGTGGGCGCGCACGCTGCGGTCGATCCGGCGCGCGATCGCGCGCGGCGGGCGGGTGTTCGTGGTCTGCCCCGCGGTCGGCGAGGAAGGCGAGAAGGGCGGCGTCCTGCGCGTGCACGAGTCACTGCAGCAGCACTTCCGCTGCGGGCTCGTGCACGGGCGGCTGGCCGCGGCGGAACGGCAACGCGCGCTGGCGTTGTTCCGCGACGGCATCACCGACGTCCTGGTCGGCACCACCGTGCTCGAGGGCGGCGTCGACGGGCCGGCCGCAACGCTGGTCGTCGTCGTCGCCGCCGATCGGTTCGGCATCGCGACGCTGCACCAACTGCGCGGTCGCGTCGGGCGCGGCACGCGGCGAGGGCTGGCGTTGCTCTGTGGACCCAGGACCGAACGCGTCGCCGCGGTGTGTCGCACCACCGACGGTTTCGAACTGGCGGAAGCGGATCTGGCGCTGCGCGGCAGCGGCGAACTGCTCGGCACGGCGCAGAGCGGGTTTGGTGAACTGCGCGCGCTCGATCCGGTCGACGACCTGCCGTTGCTGTTGCAAGTGCGCGCCGCGGTGCAGGACGCCGCCGCCGAGCGTCGGCCATGACCATCGAACGCATCCTGTCGGTTGCGGCAGCGCAGGCGATCGATCGCGACGCGGCGACCCGTCTGCAGATGCCGTCGGTGCTGTTGATGGAGAACGCGGCGCGTTCGGTCGCTGAGGTCGCGGGCTCGCTGGGCGACCGCTTCGTGGTGCTGGCGGGGCCGGGCAACAACGGCGGCGATGGACTCGCGGCCGCGCGGCATCTGGGTGTGGCCCGGTGTGCGATCCACCTGCTCGCCGAGCCCGACGCGCAGAAGAGCCCCGACGCGGCGCTGCAGCTGCGCATCCTGCGCGCGGCCGGCGTGCCGATCACGGTCGGTGCGTTGCCCGACCTCGATGCCCATGCCGGTGCGGTCTGGATCGATGCGCTGTTCGGCACCGGGCTCACGCGCGAACTCACCGGTTCGGCCCGCGCGTGGGTCCTGGCCTGCGATCGCGCGCGCGGCGCCAAACTCGCCGTCGACATCCCTTCCGGTCTGCATGGGGACACCGGAATGGTGCTCGGCGCGGCGGTGCACGCGGACGTCACCGTCACGTTCGTGGCGAAGAAGCGCGGTCTCGTCGTCGGCGACGGCCCTTCGCACGCCGGCCGCATCGTCATCGCCGGGCTCGGCCTGCCGGTCTGACGCGGAATGCGCCCGCGCGGCGCGCGGTCAGTTCTTCTTCGGCAGCGGTTGCCTGGCGAGCCAGCGTTTCGCGGCGCCAAGGCCCTCTCGCAAGAGTCTCCTGGAGCCTTTGACCGATTCGAATGCAAACTGCTAGTATTCGGCCAAGTATTGGCCGATACAATCAATCATGGCCCAAACCCTCAACATCCATCTATCCCCTCAGCTTGCGAGCTTCGTTCGCAAACGGGTCGAGAGTGGTGCCTACGCCTCGGCTAGTGAAGTGGTGCGCGAAGCCCTTCGTTGGTTCGTTGCGAAGTGTGCCAACGGGCACGGTGACGTGCCGTCGCTGCACGACATCCAGGAGCAAGAGATCGATCGAGAGGAGGTGCGCGCCGCGATCGAGCGACTGCGTCAGCTGCGCGTCGGCACGACCCTCGGGCCCGGACTGACGGTGCGCGAGTTGCGCGACGACGGTCGGCGATGAGGCTCTGCGTCCTCGACAGTTCCTTCGCGCTGGCATGGGTGTTTGCCGACGAACACAACACGCTGGCCGACGCCCTGCAGGAACAGCTGTATCGCGGTGATTCGGTGGTCGTGCCTGCCGTGTTGTGGGGACTCGAGGTTCGCAACGCACTTCGCTCTGCGGTTCGGCGCCAACGAATGACCATCGAGCAGGCAGAGGAGCGAAGGTTGTTGCTGTCGCGGGTGCCGAGGATCTCCGTGGCGGCCCCCGCGGGACTTGGCAACTCACTCGACCAACTCATGCGGGCGCATGGGTTGACCAGTTACGACGCCGTGTACCTGGCAATTGCCATCGAACAGGCGCTCCCGCTTGCCACGGCCGACGCCGAGTTGCGGGCGGCTGCTGTTGCTGCGGGTGTGCGTCCGTACGCAGGTTGAACACGCGGCAGACCCGTTCGGGTAGGCTCGTCGGTGATCCATGCCCATGCGCCCGTTCCTCGTCGCGTTCGCGGTCGTCGCCACCGCCCTGTTCGCCGCTGCCCAATCGCCGACCCGCATCGTCGGCTACTTCCCGTCGTGGGGCATCTACGGCCGCAACTACCACGTGCCGAACATCCCGGCGGCGCAACTGACGCACATCAACTACGCGTTCGCGAACGTGCAGAACGGTGTCGTCGTCCTCGGCGACCACTACGCCGACGTCGACAAGTGGTATCCGGGCGATTGCTGGAACCCCGGTTGCCGGCGCGGTTCGTTCCAACGCCTGCGCGTGCTGAAGGCCCAGTTCCCGCACTTGCGCACCCTGATCTCGATCGGCGGTTGGACGTGGTCGGCCAACTTCAGCAACGCCGTGCTGACGGCGGCTTCGCGGGCGACGTTCGCGCAGTCCATCGTCGACTTCGTCGATCTGCATGAGTTCGACGGCGCCGACATCGACTGGGAGTATCCGGTCGCTGGTGGTCTGCCGGGCAACATCGTGCGGCCGCAGGACAAGCAGAACTACACCGCGTTCCTGATCGAGTTGCGCGCGCGCTTCAACACGCGGGCGCTGACGACGGGCAAGACCTACCTGCTGACGATCGCGGCGCCGGCGAACCCTGCCTACATCGCCAACTACGAGTTGCCGCTGATCGCGCCGGTCCTCGATTGGATCAACATCATGTCCTACGACCTGCGCGGGCCGTGGGGCGATCCGTTCACCGGCTTCAACGCACCGCTCCACGGCGATCCGCTCGAGCCGGTGGCTCCCGTCGTGCGCAACGAATGGAACGTCGCCGCCGCGGTGCAGAACTACCTCGCCGCCGGCGTGCCGGCGCAGAAGCTGCATCTCGGCGCTGCGTTCTATGGACGTGGCTTCGGCGGTGTGCCGAACAACGCCGCGAACGGCCTCTACCAGACCTACACGGCGCCGTCGTCACCGGGCACGTGGGAGAACGGCGTCTACGACTACACCGACCTCGCTGCGAACTACGAGAACGCCGCCGGTTGGGTGAAGACCTGGCATCCGCGCTCGCGGGTGCCGTGGTTGTGGAACGCGGCGCAGCAGAAATTCATCGGCTACGACGATCCGCGTTCGATCGCCGAGAAGGCGTGGTACCTGCAGCAGTGGGGGCTCGGCGGGGCCATGTTCTGGGAGCTCAGTGGCGATCGCAATGCGGTGCTGCTCGGCACGCTCGACCTGTGGCTGCGGCAGCGCGCGTCGCTGCAGGCCTCGGCGGGCACGGTGTCGTTGTCGGTGCCGGCGCGCGTCGACCTCGCGGTGCGCGGCGGCGTGGCCCGGGCCGGACGCAGCCAGCTGACGTTGTTCGGGCTGTCCGGCACGTTCCCGGGCCTGCCGCTGCAAGGTTCGTTGTTGCCGTTGAACTACGACTTCCTGGTCGAAGGGTCGGCGGCGGGGGCCGGCAGTGCCGTGTTCCCGGGGACGATCGGCGTGCTCGACGCGCAGGGCGCAGCGGCTCCGGCGCTCGACTTCACGCTGGTGCCGGTGTTGCCGCCGGTGCTGCTCGGGTTCTCGGTGCACGCCTGCACGTGGTTGCTCGCCGTGGGCGCGGGGAATGGTGAGCCGACCAATCCGATCGAGATCCGCTTCGTGCCGTGATCGTTCTGGTCAGGCCCAAAGGGGCCCGACGGCGGCCGCGAACTCGGCGGGCCGTTCCATCGGCGCCAGGTGCGCCGTGCCGGGCAGGGCGAGGAAGTGCGCGCCGGGGATCGCCCGGGCCATCGCTCCGCTTTCGGCCAGCGGCGCAATCGGATCGGCGGTGCCGGCGACGACCAGCGTGGGCACCGTGATCGTCGGCAGGAGCGCACCGCGATCGGGCCGCTGCTGCAATCCGCGCAAGTCGGCGACGATCGTCTCCGCCGGCGTGTCTTCGACCATCGTGCGCACGCGCGCGGCGAGCAGCGGATCGGCGTCCGGCGGCAACAGGCGCGGCAGCATCGCGTCGGCGATCGCGGTGCGGCCCTTGGTCAGCACCGTGGCGATCGCCGCGTCGCGACCGGCGCGCGCTTCGGGCGAATCCGCGATCGCCCGCGTGTTGGCGAGCACCAGCGAACGCACCAGGTGCGGGTGCCGCGCCCACAGCGCGAACGCGACGTAGCCGCCCATGCTCAGGGCGGCGACGCCGGCGCCGGCGTTGCTCAGCGTCTTGATCACCGCGGCGGTGTCGTCGGCGAGCAGGTCCATCGTGTGCACAGGGTCCCCGCTGCCCGGCGACCGGCCGTGGCCGCGCAGGTCGATCGCCGCGAGCGTGCGGCGGTGCGCCAGCGGCCCGTGCATGAGGTCGAGCCACATGCGGTGGTCGAGCGGGTAGCCGTGCAGCAGCACCGCCAACGGACCTTGGCCGCACAGGTGCACGGCCAGCGTGCAGGCGCGGGCGCCGTCGCGTTCCGGAACGTCGATCCAGCGCGTGGTGATCATGGCTATGCGAGTCGCAGCCTGGCTACGGCTTCGACGTGGAAGGTCTGCGGGAACATGTCGAAGCCTTCGACCTGTTCGAGAACATAGCCGCCGTCGACGAGTTGGCGCAGGTCGCGCGCCAGCGTCTGCGGATCGCACGACACGTAGACCAGCCGTCGCGCGCGCAGATGCAGCAGGGCCGGGATCGCCGGCTTGGCGCCGAGGCGCGGCGGATCCATCAGCACGAGGTCGGGCCGTTCCTTGTTCTCGCGCAAGAACTGCTCCGTCGTCGCGCGCAGGTAGGTGACGTTGTCGCAGCCGTTGGTCTTCACGTTGACGCGGCCGAGCGTGCATGCGCGCCGTTCGTCTTCGACGGCCACGACCCGCGCGAAACGCTGCGACAGCGGCAACGAGAACAGGCCGACGCCGGCGTAGAGGTCGAAGGCGAGACCGCCGCGTTCGTCGCCGAGCGCGCCCTGCACCAACGTCTCGACCAGGTGGCGGTTGCCCTGGAAGAAACTCTCCGGCTCGATCAGGTAGCGGAATCCACCGACGATGTGTTCGACCAGGTCCTTGCGCATGCCTGGCAGGTCCGGCGCCCAGGACGCGCCGCCGGTACCGCAGGCGCCGTCGATCTGGTACGGCCATTCCTTCTGCGGCAGGCCGGCGACCGCGGCGCGCACCGTGGGTAGCGCCTGTTCGAGTTCGGTCGCCAGCACCGGGCATTGCTCGACGTCGACGACGCCGTGCGACAGCGCGCGATGGAAGCCGAGCACGGGCGCGGCCGTCGGCGCCGACGCGTCGACCGCGGGGGCCGCCGCTGCGCGCGCGCGCCGCTCCTTGCGGCCGAGCCGACCGTGGCTGCCGTCATTGCGTTCGCCCGAGGTCGCCGTCAGCTTGAGTTGGGTGCGGCTGCGGTAGCCCCACGGATGGGCATGGTGCACGACCACGGGTTGGGGCCAATCGAACCCGCCGGTGCGCACCAGGGCGTCGCGCACGAACTCCTGCTTCGCGGCGACCTGGGTTGCGTAGTCGACGTGCTGCAGTTGGCAGCCGCCACATTCGCCGAAGTGCTTGCACCGCGGCGTCACCCGCGACGGTCCGGGTTCGAGGATCTCGACGATGCGGCTGCGCACGTGGTTCTTCTGCTGCTCGGTGATCTCGACGCGCAGGCGATCGCCCGGTGCGCCGAACGGCACGAACACGGCGAGGCCTTCGCGGCGGGCGATGGCGAACCCGCCAAACCCGAAGCGTTCGACGGTGACTTCGAGGATCTGGCCGAGGGTGGGCAGGGTCATGGGGGCGAACAGGCTACCGCGCACTGCGCACGTGCAGCCAGAGGCCGAACGCGACCAGCGCGAATGCGGTGAAGAATCGGTGGCCCGGCAGGTCAGCGCCCATTGCCGCGTTGACTACTACCGCGACCAGGGGTTGCACGTTGATGTACAGGGCCACCTGCGAGCTGTGGGTGTGCCGCAGCGCCCAGGTGTTCAGCAGGTAGGAGACGACCGTGCAGCCGACGATGCCGTACAGCGCGAACCAGACGAGCGGCGGCGTCAGCACCGCGTCGACCGCCGCCGCATCGATCGATCCACCGCCGTAGCACGCGACCATCGGCACGCCGAACGCGAACATCAGGGCCGTGGTGTGCCACGGGTCATGGGCCTTGCCGATCCGGCGCAGCAGCACGAGGTGCAGCGCGAACAACATTCCGTTGGCCATCGTCAACAGATCGCCGAGCAGGGTGGCGCCGGCGTCGTCGTCCTTGGCGAAGAGCACACGGTCGACGCCGAGCAGCCACGCCACGCCGCCGAGGGCGCTGACGATCGCGACGATGCGCGCGGCCCCCAACCGTTCCTGGCCCAGCGCCACCGCGGCCAGCAGCGTCCACATCGGGATGCAGGCGTTGATGATCGAGCTGTGCTCACTGGTCGTGCGCGCGAGTCCCTCGCTGAACAGGACCTGGTTGCCGACGAGGCCGAGCAACGAAGCCAGCGCGAGCAGCGGCCAGTGGCGCATTCCAGGCCATGCGCGGCCGCGGCCGAGCCATGCCGCCAGCGGCAATAGCAGTGCCGCCGCCGAGGCGATGCGGAACACCACCCAGACGCTGGGCGGGATGTCCGCCAGCAGGCGTTTGGTGAAGGGGTAGTTCGCCCCGAACAGGATCGAGACGAGCAGCAGGGCGGCGTGGACGCGCAGGGTCGAAGGAGCCAAGGCGCCGATGGTGCCGCCCACCGGCGCCGGTGCAAGCGTCGCGCGCTGCACCGCGGACCGCGGCGATCAGGTCTTCGCGACCTTGAAGCGGGACAGGTTCGCGCGCACGGCGGTCGTCTGTTCCTGGCTCATCGCCACCGCGGCGCTGAGTTCCTCGGCCGCGCTGGCGTTGGATTGCGTCATCGAGTCGATCTTGGCGACGACGCCGCTGACGATCGACAGGTGCTCGTTCTCGGCCCGCACCGACGCCATCACGTCGCCGATCAGTGCCGTGGTCTTCTGCGACGAGTTCAGGATCGACGCAAACGAATCCTGCACCAGCTTGCTGGCTTCGGCACCGGCGTTGGTGCGTTCGGTCGAACGCTGGATGCACTCGGCGGTCTCGCGGGCGGCCGTTGCACTGCGCTGCGCCAGGCCGCGCACTTCTTCGGCGACGACTGCGAAGCCCTTGCCAGCTTCGCCGGCGCGAGCGGCTGCGACCGCCGCATTCCGGGCGCGCAGGTTGGTCTGGAAGGCAATGCCGTCGATCGTGCCGAGGATCTTGGCGACGGCACGCGAGGCATCCTGCGCTTCGCTCATCGCTGTGGCCATGCGTTCGGTTGCACTCTGGCCGCAGGTGACGGCACTTTGCGTTTCCTGCGCCAGCTGGTTGGCGTCGTGCGCCTTGTTGGCCACGGTCTCGCTGAGGAGGGAGATCTCGGCGATCGTCCCGCGCATCTCTTCGAGGTTGGCGGCGGTTTGGCTGGCGCCGTCGGCGAGCGACTTGCTCGTCGCCTTGAGGTCGCCGGCGGTGGTGTCGATCTGCACGACGCATTCCTGGGCCACGGCCAACGTGGTCGACAGGTTCTCAAGGGCGGTGTTCAACGATTGGCCCATCTGGCCGATCTCGTCGGTGGTGTTGTCGGTCAAGCGTCCGCACAGGTCACCCTCGGCGACCCTAGCCAGGACCGCGGCACCCAGGCGGGCCGGCTTTGCCATGCGCCGCGACATCCACAGGCCCGTCGCCGCCACCATGCTGCCGAAGGCGAGCACGACGATCAGGTTGATCAGCAGGAACTGGCGTGAACTCGCTTCGCCGATCGAGCGGATCTCGGTTGCCGACGCCATCGCTTCGACCGACTGCTGTTCGGCACAGAGCGTCCAGCGCTGGCCGAGGAACATCACCGGGCCGAAGGCGCCGACCACCGTGCGGCCGGCGTAGTTGGGATACGAGGTGACGCCTGATTCGCCAGCGCCACCACGGCGGGTGGCGGGGGTGTCGACGTTGCCGTTGGCCGGGTCCTTGAAGCTCGCCAGCACCGTGCGGTGCTGGGTGTCGTTGCGGGTGTCGCTGCGCAGCAGGCCATCGCCGCCGACCATGAACGCTTCGCCGGTTTCGCCGAGTCCTGCGCGCGCGCTCATGACGCGGGTGATGCGATCGAGCGGCATCTGCACCGCGACGGCGCCGAGCAGTTGGCCGTCCACGTGGATCGGGGCCGCGGCGAACGCGGCGGGTGCTTCGTACGAGGCGGGATACTGCTTGAAGTCCGACAGGCACACGGTGCCGTGGCTTTCGGCGAGTGCCTTCTTCACCGCTTCTGCGAGCCCGCTGCTGGCATGCGAACCGCTGGTCAGCGAGGTGGCGAAGTCGAGTTCCTTGAAGACCGTGTAGACGATCGTTCCCTGCGTATCGACGAGGAACACGTCGTAGTAGCCGACGCGTTCGACCAGGTGGCGGAACCACGGATGGTACTGCGCATGCAGCTTGCCGTAGGCGCTCTGGTCGCCGGGCAGCTGGTCGAGCGTGTGCTTCTTGCCGAGCGGGTGCGGGTTCTGCTGGATGAACGCGTGCTGCAGCGCGACGGCATTGGCGTCGTCGAGGCGACCGAGCCAGGCCGCTGCCGGCGAAGTCGCCCCCGGGTTCTGGCGGGCGTATTCAGCACCGAACTGGGTGTCGTAGTACTGGCCGAGTTCACTGCGCATCGCGGCCACGCGGGCCTCGTCCAGCCCGGCGTTCTTGGCATGGTTCGCATACTCGGTGCCCAGCAGGCGCAGCGCTGCCGCGGTGTGCGGCGAGGCGGCCAGCAGCACCACGTCGCTCTCGACCGAGCGCGCGTAGTCTTCGAGCGACCGCGCCATCGTGTCGCGGATAGCCGTGAGACGGGATTGCGTGTCGCGCGTGAAGCCGGTCTCGGCTTCGACGATGGCTTCGTGCATTGCCGAGCTGGCTGCGAAGATGCAGAACGCCGTGGAGGCGACCAGCGGCAGGACGCCGCAGAACAGGCTGTAGGCGATGAGCTTGGTTTGCAGCGAATTATTGCGCATCTGGGTCTCCAGTCCTGGGCTATCGGGTCAACCAGGGACCTGCGCTTGAGGAAGATTCGACTCCCCGCCAGTGGTGATATGGTCTTGGCTCCGGTTTCCGGCGGCGCTGCGGGCCATTGCGACGAACTCGTGGCAGCGGGGCCGACATGGCCGGGACAGGTACCATCGGACTCGGTAGGATTCGGCGCCCTCTGCCACCCGACCCCTGCCCGCCCCCGGCCAGGGACTACCCCGTCGGAGCCGTACGAATGACCGTCACCGCCTCGCTGATCTTCTCCTTGTTGCCGCAGGCCTTCCCTGGGGGCGACATCACGTTGCCGCCACGGACGACGGCTGCCGCGGCAAAGGACACGTTGGTCCGTCCGCTCACCGAGATCGAGCGCTTCCGTCGCGACCTGCTCGAGATGCAAGGGCCGCCGGCGCGCGTTGACTTGAAGTTGCACGAGATGGCCGGCGCCTATGCGCCCGCGGCGATGGAGTCACTGATCCTCGAAGTGGCGCGCAGTGCTCGCGCCAACGAGATGACCAATCTGATGCTGGTCGCGCGCCGATTCGGTGGTTCGTCGCCGCGCGTGGGCGACGAACTGTTGTTCCAGCTGCTGGCGCGACCGTTGGCCGAAGCCACGCGGCCGGTGGTGGAGACGATGGCGGCGTTGAAGGGAGATGGACGCAAGGCGGCGTTGCGCGAGTGCATTCGTGGCCGCATCGCCGGGGTTCGGCGGCACGCCGCCGAGGTGCTGATCCCGCTGCTGCAACCGGAGGACCTCGCGTTCGCGATCGAGTTGTCGCGCGACCAATCGCTCGACCTGCAGATGCGCGGGATCGACCTGCTGCAGGCGATGCCCGGCGACGTGGCGGCGGCGCGCTTGTGCGACCTCTTGTCGAAGGACGCGGCGCTCGCTGGAGCCGCCTGCAACGCGTTGGTCGGGATGGGCATGCCGGCCGTGGCGGCGATGCAGTCGCTCGCCAAGGCTCCCGTGGTCGATCGTGGCTCTGCCTACGCGGCGTTCGCCCTGGCCCGCATCGCCGAACACGGCGACGCCAAGGTGCTGCCTGACGAGTTCGCGGCGCCGCTGCTCGCCCGCGCCAGCGATCCGGAGGTGCTGACCCGGAGCCTCGTGGCCATCGCGCTCGCCGACCTGAGTCATCGCGGTGTCGCCGCGTTGCAGGGCAAGGATGCGACGATCGTCGATGCGCTGCTCGACGTCGTGCAGCCGACCGCGTTCGTGCCCAACCTCGATCTGCTGCGCAAGCCCGCCGAGGATCGGCTGGTGCGCACGACGGGACGGTTGGCAGCGGCTGGCGAAGCGTTGTCGTGGCGCGACTGGTGGAAGGACCAGCGCGAGGGTTTTGCCGCCGTGCGGGCGCAACTGCGGGTGACCGACCAGGACGTCGGGCACGCGGTGGTGTCGTTCCGGCACGAAGGCAGGCACGTGCGCCTGCTGGCCGAAGGCCTCGCCGATGTGCAGCCGCTCGCAGGCGCGACCGAAGCCGTGTTGACGCGCGCCGAGATGCTCGATCTGGTGAATGCGCTGCAAGTGGGTGGGTTTGGCGACGAAGCGGCGATGCGCGTCGATTCGGCGTTGCCGCGCCAGCGCTCGCTCGCGGTGCAGGTGCCGTCCGGTCGGGCCCAGGTGACGATGCCGCTCGCCGACCACCCTCGCTTCGATGCGCTGGTGGCGTTGGTGCAGGCGCGCCTCGACGACCATGTCTGGCAGTTGTTCCGCAACCCGAAGACCGAGCCCGACCGGGCGGCCTTCTGGCGGGCGGAGACCGCCTGGCGTGAAGCGCACCCCGCCGCACTCGACCGCGGCCGACGTTTCTTCGCGCGGGCGATCGCAGTGTGGCCGTCCGTGTCCAACCCGCTGCGGGCGCGCGCGGTCGATTTCGTGGCGCGGCATCCGGACCACAAGACCCTGCTCGGCGAAAGCGACGGCGAGGCGGCGTTGGCGATGCTCGCGGCGTTGCCGCAGCTGGGCGAAGTCGACCTGCGGTTGCTCGAACTCGCGGCCACGGTGCCCGGCGATCGCGTTTGGCGCCAGGCCGTCGACCTGGCGACGCGGCAGAAGGACGGCGGTCGCGCCGCCGTGCGTTCGGTGTTCACGATGCTCGGCTCCGACGCGGTGCTGGCAGCGCTGCGCGACGACAACCCGGTGGTGCGTCGCGCCGGCATCTACGAGGTGATGGTGGTGCGCGACACGCGCGCCGCCGGACGCCTGGTCGAGCTGCTGGCCGATGCCGATGCCGAAGTGTGCCTGGCGGCAGCCCAGGCCGTCGGCCACCTGCAGGTCACCGCCGCCCAGAAGCCGCTGATCGATCGCATCGTCGCCGAGGCCAGCGACCCGATCCTGCGCCGCGAGTGCCTGCGGTCGCTCGGTCGCGTCGGCGGCGACATGGCGTTCTCGGTGCTGCAGCGCGCGTTGCTCAGCAAGTCGCAGGACGACAAGGATGCGGCGATGCGTGGCCTCGGCGAGTTGGACGATCCGCGCGCGGCGCATGTGCTGGCCGACCTGGTCGTGGTCGGCTACGGCAAGGACCTCGGCACCCTGGCGCGGCTGCATCTGCAGCGGCAGGCGGGCGTGCGCGCGATTCCGGCGCTGCGCGGCCAACTGCAGGTCGTGCAGGATCCCGTGATCCGCGCCGAGCTGGTGTTGCTGCTCGGCGCGTGGCATGACGCCGGGGCCGTCCCCGAACTGATGGACCTGCTGCGCGATCCGCGGCGGGCGCCGATGGCCGCCGCCTACCTCGAGGGCGCCACCGGGCTGTCGTTTGCCGCGGCGCAGGATCGCATCGACATGGTCGAGGCGTGGTACCCGAAGAACCGCACGGCCCCGCAGTGGCAATGGCTGCTCGATGCGCTGCAGACCGACAAGGTGCAGACGTCGTTGCGCGCCGAGCAGTTCGTCGCCGGCGCCGCCAGTCCGGCCGTGCCCGAACTGGTTCGCCTGCTGGTGGAAGCGCCGGACGGTCGGTTGTGGGCGCTCACTGCGGCCGTGTTGCGCGGCCTAACCGGTGAGGACTTCGGCGCGATCTCGGCGCAGTCGCCGCAAGAGGCTCGCGAAGCGGTCGCGGCGCGCTACCGCATCGCCTTCGACACCCAGAAGGCCATCGTCCGTTGAGCCGCGGGCGTGGGTCCTGGCCGGTGCTGCTGGCTGCGGCAGTGGCGTTCCTGCTGGCGTTCTTCGGCCTCCGCGCCCGTTCGCAGGTGCTGCGCATCGAAGCCGATGCCGCGGCCAGCGAAGCGCTCGCGGAGCGGCATGCCGTGCCGTGTGCCGACGTGTTGGCGCTGCAGGCGCTGACGGCTGCCGCCGTCGAAGCGCCGGAGTTGGACGCCGTGGTGGCGAGCTATGCGCGCCTGCGGCCGGAATTCGGCGATCCCATCGCGGCCTTGGCGGCGCTCGGAATGGAGTCGGCGGCGCGCTCGGCCCGGGCCCGCGGGCCCGATGCAGCGGCCGCCTGGGCGGTGTTTCGCGGCGAAGTCGAGGCGTTGCCGGCGGTCAACTTCCTGGCTTTCCGCGAACGCTTCGCGCGGCGTCGGCAATCGCGTGGTTGAGGAGTCTTTCGCCAGCGGTATCGTCGTGGGCCACTTTTTCGCTCGCGACACCACTGCATGACCGACGTCACCGCCATCGCCCAACGCATCCAATCCGAGGCCAGGATCCTGCAGTCCGTTCGCCAGGCGCTGCAGACGGTGATCGTTGGCCAGGACTCCCTGCTCGACGGACTCCTCATCGCCCTGCTGGCCGACGGCCACG
>SXPB01000168.1 GCA_005776475.1 Planctomycetia bacterium | reverse complement strand
GACATGGCGCTCGAGCTGCAGGCGAAGATCCTGCGCGTGCTGCAGGATCGCATCGTGGTGCCGATCGGCGGTCGCCGGCAGGCGCGCATCGACGTGCGCATCGTCGCCGCGACGCACCAGGACCTCGAACGCATGGTGCGCGAAGGCCGCTTCCGCGAGGACCTCTACTACCGGCTGCGCGAACTCGAGATCGTTCTGCCCGCGTTGCGCGAACGGCGCGAGGACATCCTGCAACTCGCGGCCGGGTTCCAGCGCGAAGCGGCGGAAGAGCTCGGTCTGCGCGAAGTGCCGACGTTGTTGCCCGAAGCGCAGGCACGCCTCCTGGCCGAGCCCTGGCGCGGCAACATCCGCGAGCTGCGCCACGTGGTGAAGGGCGCCTGCTTGCGCGCCGCCGGCGGCGCCATTGCGCCCGCGCATCTCGACCTCGATCGGCGCAGCGAACTGCATGCACCGCCGTCGCAGCTGCCCTCGCTGCCGTCCTCGGCGAATGCGGCGCCGTTCGTTGCCACCGGCGATTCGTCCGGGCCCTCGACCTGGAAGGACCGCCTCGAAGCACAAGAGAAGGAAGCGCTGCAGAGCACGCTGGCGGCGGCGAGCGGCAACCTGACCAAGGCGGCGGAGATGTTCGGCGTGCCGCGCACGACCTACCGCGAGAAGCTGGTCCGGCACGGTCTGCTGGAGGCGTGAGAAACCCCAGGATCGGGAGATACTCGATGCCCCTTCGCCGCTAGTTTGGTTCGCCCCTTGTCTTCCCGAGTGAACCAGCCGGTTGCGACCCTGACGGTGGTCGGCGATGTGCACCGTTGGTGGCGGAACGCCGATTCCGTCTACCTCGAGCGCGCCCGACCCGATCTGTCGCTGTTCGTCGGCGACCTCGGTGACGAGGACGTCGAGATCGTGCGCAAGGTCGCCGAACTGCCGGTCGAGAAGGCCGTGATCCTGGGCAACCACGACGCCTGGCAGAGCTTTGGCCGCAAGGTGTCGACGCCGAAGTTGCGCGAGAGCTTGTCGCTGCTGGGCGACGACCACATCGCGTACGCGGTGCGCGAAGTGCCGCGCGCCGGCCTGTCGGTGATCGGGGCACGACCGTTCTCGTGGGGCGGCCCGAGCCTGCGCAGCCCCGAGCTCTACGACGAGATCTACGGCATCCACACGATGCGGCAATCGGCCGCGGCGATCGTCGACGCGGCGCGCAACGCGTTGAATCGCGACCTCGTGATCCTGGCCCACAACGGACCGCTCGGGCTCGGCAGCGAGACGTCGGATCCGTTCGGCAAGGACTTCGGCAAGCCGGGCGGCGACTGGGGCGATCGCGACCTGGCGCTCGCCATCCAACGCATCGAGGGGTTCGGGCTGCGCGTGCGTGCAGTGATCGCCGGGCACATGCACCACAAACTCGTGCATCCGCGCGGCGGGGAACGCAGGCGCTTCGTGCGCCGGGGCGACACCCTGTTCTTGAATGCGGCGCGGGTGCCACGCGTGCGCGACGACCTGTCGTGCTTCCTGCGCACTCGTTGGCAGGGCGGTGATTGCCTCGGCGTCGAGGAAGTCTGGGTGGACGTGCACGGCGACGAACGCGAAGTGCAGGCGCCGACCATCGTCGAGATCGACGGCCTGGCGCCGGTCGTCGACGAGACCCTGGACGAAGCGACGGAGTGACCGGGCGGTTCAGCGTCGCGGCGCTGCCGCGCGCTGTTCGACCGCGCGCCACACCCGCAGCAGGTTGCCGCTCCAGATCTTGCCGATCTGCGCCTCGTCGTAGCCGCGCCGGACCAGTTCGCGGGTGACGTTGCGGCTCTCGCTGGCGTCCTGCCAGCCGCTGATGCCACCGCCGCCATCGAAGTCCGAGCCGATGCCGACGTGGTCGATGCCGACCGTCTTCACCACGTGGTCGATGTGGTTGACGAAGTCCGCGACGTTCGCCTTCGGGAATCTGGCGTCGATCGCGGGCATGCCCTCGCGGAACTTCAGCCAGCGCTCCTCGCGCTCGGCTTCGGTCACCTCGTCGTTGGCGGCGCCGCGGCCGACGCCGCATTCGGCCTGCCACCGCTGCACCGCTTCGGAGCGCGCCTTGTCGGCTTTGACGAAGTCGGCAAGGGCGACGCATTGCACGACGCCGCCCTTCGCCGCCATGGCCCGCAGCTGCTCGTCGTCGAGATTGCGGGTGTGGTCGTTGACGGCGCGGGCGCCGCTGTGCGAGGCGATGACGGGCGCCTCGCTCGCCGCGACTGCCTGCAGCATCGTCGTCTTCGCGGCGTGCGAGACGTCGACCATGATGCCCACGCGGTTCATCTCGGCGATCGCCTGCCGGCCCAGTTCGCTGAGGCCGCCGTGCATGCCCTCGGCGGGCGTGTGGGAATCGCCGAGCTGCGTGTGGCCGTTGTGCGTGATGCTCATGTAGCGCGCACCGCGGGCGTGGAAGCGGGCGATGTTGGCGAGGTCATTGCCCATCGGGTAGCCGTTCTCGATGCCGATGCACGCGATCAGCTTGCCGGCGCGGTGCAGTTGTTCGACCGCGTCGGGGCTGGTGCCGAGACCGATCGTGTCGCCGTGCTTCCTGGCCATGCGTTCGATCGCGTCGAACTTGGCGTTGGCCTCGGCCAGGGCACGCGCATAGCCGGCGTCGGTGAGCTTCTGCTGGCCGACGTAGACGATGAAGAAGGCGCAGTCGTAGGCGCCCTCGCGCATCTTCACGAAGTCCACCTGTTGCTTGCCGCGCACGGTCGGATCGAAGCGGGCGCGGAACTCCTCGCGCGTCTTCGGGTCGGCCGGCAAGTCGTCGGGCGCCAGTTTCGGATCGATGTCCTTGTGGGTGTCGAGGGTCAACACACGCGCATGGATCGCATCGGCACGCGCATTGCGCTCGGCAGCGCTTTCCGACTGGGCCGATGCCATCGCGGCGACGAGGAAGGGGACGGCGAAAGGAACGCGCATGGCGCAATGCGTACCGGTCGTGGCAGGCGAAGGCCAGACGGGGCGGACTCGGGACAAGCCCGTTGTTCGCGTCTGCGGCCATGCATGTGCTACCTTTCTTCGCACCATGCCCTCGGGTCCCGAAACCGCGCCGGATCGGCCTGAAGACCGGTCCAACCAGACCACGTCGGCGGGGGTTTCATGGCTGTCGTTCGCGCGCTGCCGTGAGCGCTTCCGGGCGCGGTGGCCGTCGGTGTTCCGGATGCGCCTCGTGCGCGACCAGTTCGAGCTGCTGCGCCGCCCCGGACTGTCGATCCAGTCGATGCTCGACGTCGGGGCCACGGACCGTGTCCACGAAGCGAACGCCAAGAGCCACTTGCCTGGCGTCGAGTACCGCAGTCTCGACATCGACCGCACCAATCGGCACGACTACCACGCCTTTTCCGAAGTCGATCGCACCTTCGATCTCGTCACCGTGTTCGAAGTGATCGAACACCTGCCGCCGAAGGAAGCGCTCGAACTGCTCCGCCAGTGCACGCAGACGGTGCGCAGCGGCGGCTACATGCTCGCCAGCGTGCCGAACGTGTTCACGCCGGGCATCCAGAACGACTGGACGCACGTGGCGCAGCTGCACTACCTCGATCTCGCCGGCCTGCTGGCCTGGAACGGTTTCGAGATCATCGACGGCGCCCGCGTCTACTTCGGCAATCGCCGGCTGTGGTGGACGCACGCGCGACTGCTGCACGCGCTGCATCGGTTGATGGCGGTCGACTACGCCCAGTCGATCGTCGTGCTCGGTCGCAAGCCGTGAGGGGTGGCACTCGCGG
>SXPB01000013.1 GCA_005776475.1 Planctomycetia bacterium | reverse complement strand
TGCGCTCTGCGCCGCTTGTTTCCCCGCCCCTTGCCACCTGGGGCGATTTCGCGAACCATCGGCACCCAGCATGCGCACCCTAGCTCTCTGGCCCCTCCTGCTCACCGCCGCCGCGTGCTGGCAACCGCGCTACTTCGCGCCGCGCGAACACATCGACGGGGTCGGCCCCGAAGGCCAGCCTGCCGCCCAGTATTCGCTGGCGGCGGCGAGCGATGCGAGTGCGCCGGCCGAAGTCCGCGTCTGGTCCAGGGGCGCCAAAGCGCGCTTCACCGACGATGACCGGGAAGTGGTCGAACTGCACATCGGCCTCGAACTCGAGAACAACGGCAATGACCTGCTGGTGCTCGATCCCGCCGATCTCGTCTGCGAAGAGATGATGGTCGACGGCGTGTTGCAGCCGAGCCTGCGGCCGGTGCGCATCGACGGCATGGGCATCGCCGAGCCGGGTGCGACCGCGCGCGTCGAGGCGGTGTTCGAACCGCCGACCACGGTGCCGCGCGACGTCGATGCGTTCGCGGTGAAGTTCGTGGTGCGCATCGCCGAGCGCGTGGTGCTGCAACAGACCACGCCGTTCGTGCCGTGGGTGCGCTACGTGGCTCCCGACCGCTCGAACTGGTCGCCGCTGTGGGGGCTCGGTTTCGGCTTCGGCTTCCACAGCCACCACGTGTTCTGCCACTGACGTCGCCGCGTCAGTAGTCGAGCGTCACGCGCACGATGTTGCTGGCGGCGACGCCGGGCACCGCCGGACAGCCGACGTAGAGCACGTTGAACGAGACGTACTGGAAGTCGAACGCGAAGCCGACCAGGCTCGACGTGCCGGGGATTGCGAACGGCGACGTGGCGGAGCCCGCTGTGTTCGGCACGAACGCGATCGTCAACGGCTGGATCACGGTGCACACGCCGCACGGCAGCGTGGGGCCGGCGAGCCCGAGGAACAGGAACGGCACCGCCAGCGGTTGCGCGCCGAACAGTTCGAGCGCCAGCGCCGTGTTGCCGAGCGACGCCGGGCCCGGTGAGGAGGCGAGGCCGCCAGGACCGCAACCGCCGCCGAGGTCGACGATGGCGCCGCCTTGGCCCATCGCTTCGATCTGCTGCAGCCCGACGTCGCTGTCGAACGTGCTGACGTTCTGGTCGGCGAACACGCACAGGCCGTCGTCGACGTTCAGCGTCGCATCGCCGGCGCAGCGCCCGATCACGCGCGGGCCGTGTTCGTAGCGGTACTGCGTGCCGGGCGTCACTTCGAGCCGCAGCTCCGGACCGACCAGCGCACCCGTGCCCGAAACGACGCGGAACCACGCATCGTCGTGGAACGGCAGGGTCGCCACCGCACCCATGTAGGCGATGCCGAACTTGTCGCCGAGCCGCGCGACATCGACGGCGAAGTCGATGTCGTTCGCATACACCGCGAGGTCGAGCACGCCGCCGACGCTGGTGAAACCGCTCGGCCCGACGGTGACGATGCGGCCGCGCACGTCGGTCGCGGAGGGGTTCACGCCTTCCTGCTCTTCCCACGCGACCAGGAACTTGAAGCCGTCGCCGTCGACCGCCGGATAGCCGCAGTCCTGGGGCACGTTCTGCACGAACACGCCCGCGCCCACCAGGTTCATGTCGTGGTCGACGACCTGGGCGCGCACGCGGCCGGGCAGGCCCGGCGGCCGATCGATCCACGTGAGCACGTGCAGACCCGCGTTGCCGCCCTGCTTGCTGAAGCCGGGGTCGGTCGCGTTGATGCCGCCGAACTGCACGATGGGCGTGGCGCTGACCTGCAGGTTCTGCGCGATCGTGACACTGCAGCCGATCAGCCCGAACGACGCGTCACGCCAGGCGACGAGGCAGTCGTCGTCGAACAGCGTCGCTTCGCCGCTGACGACTGGCGTCGACAACGGCCCGGGGCCGTCGATCGTGAACACGCTGGTGGCCTGCATCTGCGTTGGTTCGAACGCGATCCCGCTGATCGAACTGCCCTGCTGGCCGTAGTTGACCCACACCATCACGAACAAGCCGGTGCCGGCGATGTTCGTCACCCGCACGCTGTCTTCGTCGCCGCCGTGGGTGACGCCGAAGGCGTAGCCGAAGGCCATCGTGTCGGCGTCGAACACGCTGCCGACGACGCCGACGCTGCCGTTGGCGAAGTACTGCGTCCACACCACGCAGAACGTGTCGCTGTAGGCGTCGTAGGCCACGTCGGGAAAGTCGGCATCGACGCCGGCGAGGGCCTGGAACGAAGTGCCGATCAGCGGATCGAGTTCGAGCGGATAGGCGGCGCGGTCGACGAACGCGGCGGGCAACGAAAGCGTGATGCCGGTTGCGGAATGGCGCGCGGTGCCGTGGCAACGTTCGCCCTTCGCATCGATGCCGACGACGTCGCCGAGCACGACGGCGGGGCCGGTCTCGCCGTGCCAGGTCATCGCTTCGGCGTCACGCACCAACGTGGTGTCGATCGCCAGGTGCACGGTGAGATCGCCGTCGCCGGCGGGTTCGCTGGCGAACAGGAAACTCTGCTTCAGGCCGTCGGTGCGGGCGACGTAGCGTTCGTCGACGCCGGGCCAATGCAGCGTCGCCGCAGTGCGATCATGCGTGCGACGCGGCATCACGCTGTCGGTTGTCAGCACGACGTGTTCGCCGCGCGTGATCGATCCGGTCGCGAGGCGGAACGAGTGCGCGCGCGGCGCTTGCTTGCCGAGCACCGGCATGAAGGTGACGTCGCGTTCGCCGAACTCGGCGCGATAACGGCGCGCGACGGCGGTGAGGCCGCCACCGAAGTCGGCGACGCCGGCGAACTCGCGCGCCGCCCACGCCTGCTTGGCAATGGTCGCGCCGGGTCGTTGGGCCGCACCCGGCGCAGCGAGTGCGAGGGCGATGGCTGTGGAGCCGAGCAGGATACGCAACAACGACGCCATGGAAGACTTGCAGCAGAACCCTACCTCGCGGTTGGGGTCGCGGTCGGCGCCGGCGTCCGGCGCGACCGTGGGGCGCCTTGGCAGCGGGGCTTTCCACCTGCGGTGAAGCGGGGGATGCTCCCTCTCCTAGTCACGAGGTCGCCCATGCAGAACCCGTGGATGCGTTTGCCCGTTCATGCTCCGTTTGTACTCGACTGTGATGCGCCGGCGTTGGCCGGTCATCGCGAAGGAGGTGGCAATGCGGACCATCGGGTGCACACCGAAGTGTTGCCCGAACCGTTCGTGGGCACGTTCTCGGCGCCGGTGGTGTTGTTGGCGCTCAATCCCGGCTACAGCGATGCGGACGTCGTCGCGCACGAGCAGCCAGCGTTTCGCGAGCGTTCGTTCGCGAACCTGAACCAGCAGGCGATGGAGTTCCCGTTCTATCTGCTCGATCCGGCGCTCGACTGTCCCGGGCGGCAGTGGTGGGAACGCAAACTGGCGGCGCTGCTGCGCGAAGTGTCGCGCGAAGTCGTGGCGCGGCGGATCCAGTGCATTGAGTATTTCGGCTACCACTCGCGCCGTTTCGCGCAGCGGCGGCAACCGTGCGAGTCGCAGCGCTACGCGTTCCATCTGGTGCGCCGCGCGATGATGCGCGGGGCGATGGTGGTGGTGATGCGCGGGGCGCGCCAGTGGTT
>SXPB01000167.1 GCA_005776475.1 Planctomycetia bacterium | reverse complement strand
TACACCGGCAAGGCGATGGCGGGCCTGATCGACATGAGCCGCGAAGGCGCGTTCCGCCACGACGAGAACGTGCTGTTCGTGCACACCGGCGGCGCCCCGGCCCTGCACGCGTACGAAGGTGTGGTGCTCGGCTCGCGGTGACCGGGCTACGATCGCCGCGATGCGAACCCTGCCGCTGCGCCTGCTCGCCGTCGCCACCGCGCTGCTGCCCGCCCTGCGCGCGCAACAGACGTTCACCGCAACCGCGACGCTGAAGCTGTTCGAACGCCGCAGCGCGCTGCTGTCGGAGTTCCAGGGTCGCGACCGCACCTTGCGCGCGACGGTCGTGTTGCCGCCCGACCGCCGACCCGACGAAGCGCTGCCGGTCTGTTACTCGATCCACGGCTTCGGCGGTTCCCACCTGAGTGGCGTGCGCCGCGCCGCCGCTCTCGCCGCCGGAATGGGGAAGGGCACGCAGCCGCGCATGCTCTACGTCTTCCTCGACGCGAACTGCCCGCTCGGCCACCACGAGTTCGCCGACTCGGTCAACAACGGGCCCGTCGGGCAGGCCCTGACCTCCGAGTTCGTGCCCGCGCTCGAAGCCGAGTTCGGCGCCGGCGGCAACGCGAACGCGCGCTTCTTGACCGGGCACAGCAGCGGCGGCTGGTCGAGCCTGTGGCTGCAGGTCACCTATCCCGACTTCTTCGGCGGCACCTGGTCGACCGCACCGGACAGCGTCGACTTCCGCGACTTCACCGGCATCGACGTCTATCGCTTCGCCAACGCGTTCGTCGATCCCGACGGCAAGCCGATCCCGCTCGTGCGCAGCAAGGGCGAGTGGACGACCACCATCCAGCAGTTCGTCGACCGTGAGCTGGCGAAGAAGGACCACGGCGGCCAGTTCATGAGCTTCGACGCGGTGTTCTCGCCGCGCGGCGACGATGGCCGCCCGATGCACCTGTTCGATGCCAAGACCGGTGTGATCGATCGCTTCGTCGCCGAGTCGTGGAAGAAGTACGACATCGGCCACATCCTGCGTTCGCAGTGGCCGACGCTCGGGCCGAAGCTGCAGGGCAAGCTGCGCGTGTTCATCGGCACCCAGGACACGTTCCGCCTGGAAGGCGCCTGCCGCCTGCTGCACAACGACTTGCACAAGCTCGGCAGCGACGCGGTGTTCGTGTTCGCCGAAGGGCGCACCCACGGCGACCTGTTCCAGCCGCTGCCTGGAGAATGGCCCGAGGGACTGCTCCCCCGCATCCATCGCGAGATGCGCGCCTGCTTCGACCGCGCCCACGGCAAATGAACGGCCGCTACGCTGGTCGCACCATGCGATCCGCGCTCTCGACCTGCGTCCTGCTGACTGCCGCCGCCACCGCGCAGATGCCGCACGACCACGCACTCGTGCTGGAAACGACCACGGCGTTCTACGTGCCGAACTACCGCATCGTCGACTTGTTCGGCGGCGGCTACACGATCGTGCACAACCAGAACGTGTACTCGCTGCCGTCGCCGGTCAGCGTCGCCACCGACCCAATGGCGCCGGGGCACTACTTCTTCCAGACCAACCCGTCGTCGTTGGCCGGCACCTGGCGACAGAACCTCGGCATGACCGCCACCGCGCAGCAGGCGATGTGGGGCCCATGGCAGCAAGGCCCGGCGAGCCGCGTGCGCGTCGGCACGAACCAGGTCTTCACCTTGCAGAACGGCCTCGTGCGGGCGACCGCGCGCGCCGGCAGCGGCCCGATCACCAACATCCTGACGGTCCCCGGCGCCATCGACCTCGCCAGCATCGGCAGCAAGCTCTGGGTCGTCGCCAACCAGGCCGGCACGTCGCCGCTGATCGAGTTCGACCTCGTCACGAGCGTGCAGCGCCTGGTCGGCACCTACAGCGGCGCGCGTTCGCTCGCAGTGTCGCCGACCCAACTCGAAGCGTGCCTCGGCCTCGACAACGGCCAACTCCAACGCATCGACATCGCCAGCGGGGCTGTCACTTCGCTGCAGCCCGGCAACCCCACTTCGGCGCCGATCCTCGCGGTCGGCTACTCGCGCTTCGCGACGCTGGCCTGGGCCGACGCCCAGAACGCGTGGAGCGAACTGACGACCGGCCCCATCTACACTGCCGCCGCAACGATCGTCGATCTCGGCGTCGGCACCGCGACGACTGCCTCGGCAGTCCCGTTCGGCATGGGCTGCGGCCTCGGCAGCGGCAGCCAGTGGATCACCGCGGGCCTGCCGACGCTGGGCAACGCGAACTTCCAGATCGGGATGTCGGTGTGGCCGTTCCAGCCGCTGGCGATCCTGGCACTCGGGACCAGCCGGGTGCAGTCGTCGGTGCTCGGCAGCGGCCTGCCCTTCGACCTGGGCCTGTTCGGCGCGCCCGGTTGCGACCTGCTGGTCGATCCGCAGACGCTGCTCGCCTACGCCGCCATCAGCAGCGTGCAACAGCCGGTGCCGATCCCCAACACCCCCGCCCTCGCGGGTGCATCGTTCTTCGCGCAGCTATTCGTCAGCAGCAACCAGAATGCGCTCGGCCTCGACGGCACGCCGGGGTTGGCGCTCACCATCCAGTGAACGCGCGTGGGCCGAATGCCCTCTGGACTCGGACCACGCCGCCCTGCACTCTGTTGGCCAACCGTGCTCGTCGTGGCGCCGCGCAGTGCGACGCCAGGCCACGGTGAAGACCGCACATCCCCAACGGAGGCAACCATGGCCAAGGGCCAACAAGGCAAGAAGGAAGGCAAGAAGGAAGCGAAGCTGTCGCTGAAGGAAAAGCGCGCCGCGAAGGCCGCGAAGAAGGCGATGAAGGGCTGAGCAGCCCCCGCCTGCGTGGTGGCGTCCTCGGACGCCACTGCGCACCCCGTCCGCTTCGGCCCCCGTGCGCTCATCCGAGCAGCAACGCGGCGACGCCAGCGACGGCGATGGCACCCGTGCCGAGCAGCATGTGCCGGCGGAGCCCGACCCCGAGAGCGAGGGCCACACCGGCCTTCACCATGGTGTTGCTGGCGCAGGCGATGACGATCGCGGTGACCGCGAGGCTCGTGTCGGCGACGACGGTGCGCGCACGTTCGGCCATCGACAGCGTGATCGCATCGACGTCGGTGAGACCGGCGAGCGCGGCGATCGCGTGGATGCCCGATTGCGGCAGGTGTTCCTGGCCGAGCTTCAGCAGCAGTTGCACGCCCGCGAACAGCAACGCGAACTTGCCCGCCGCCACCAGCGAGAACGGGTTCTTGATCGGCACCGCCGCCGCCGCTGCCGCCGCCTGCCGGCCCGACCACAGGAACACGGCCGCCAGCCCGCCACTGGCCACGGCCATCGCCACGAACGCGGGCAGCAAGCTGCGCAGCATCGCGGGGCAGACCACGGTGGCGGCGACCAGCACCCGCACGAACATCACGCTCCACGCCAACAAGATGCCGCCGGCAAGCTGCCCGGTGCGGGCGCCCGGCTCGCGACTCTGCTTCACCAGCGCCAACGTGACCGCCGTCGAACTGGCGAGGGCGCCGGCAGCGGCGGTCACGGCGATGCCCCGCCCAGGACCGAGCCATCGCGAGGCGACGTAGCCGACCAGCGACAGGCCGGAGATCAGCAGCACCAGCAGCCAGAGCTTCTGGGGATTCAGCGCGCCCCACGGATCGATGGCGTGGTCGGGCAACAGCGGCAACACGATGAACGTCGCCAGCAGCAGCCGCATGCCCACGAGGACGTCGTCCCCGCCAAGCCGGCCGACCAGGGCGTGCAGCGGTTGCTTGTAGGCGAGCAACGCCGCGGTGAGCACGCCGAGCCCGATCGCCACTTCGCGATGCCCGGTGGTCGCGAGCGCCCCGATCAGGCAGGTGACGATCGCGGCGAGTTCGGTGGTGAGGCCGGCGTGTTCCGGGCGCGTCCGCAGGCCGGCGAAGTAGCCGGCGACCACGACGCCAGCGGCCGCCAGCACGACGCACGGCAGCACCCACGGCATCTGCAGGCGCACGCCGAGGTAGCCGCCGACGGCGCCGAGTTGCGCCAGCAGCACGAAGCTGCGCAGGCCGGCGATGCCAAAGCCCTCGCGCACGTTCCGCTTCTCGCGTTCGATGCCGAGCAGGGCGCCGAGCAAGAGGGCGGTGCCAAAGTCCTGCGCGACGGTGTAGTCGAAATCCTGGGTCACCGGCGCATCGTAGATCGTGCGCCGGGCGGCAGCGAGTCCGCCGTTCGGCCCTCTCGCCCCGGCTTCGCGTGCGTCGTTACCACTACGTAGACTGCGAGCCTGCGACCGATACCCACGGTCGTGCGCCTGTTCGCCGCGATCGCGGCGGGCGTGGCTGCCTTCTCCGCCCAAGCACCGATGCCGACCGCCACCGCGAAGTTGCCCGCCGACAACCCCTTCCTCCTGCCGAGTCCGCTGCCGTACGGCACGCCCCCGTTCGATCGGATCCGCGATGAACACTGGCTGCCGACGTTCGCCGAAGGCATGCGCCAGCACGCTGCCGAGGTCACCGCGATCGCCGCCAACCCGGAGCCGCCGACGTTCACCAACACGATCGAGGCACTGGAGAAGGCCGGCGCCCTGCTGACCCGCGTCGCGCGCGTGTTCTTCAACCTGACCGAGTCGAACACCAACCCGGCCATCCAGAAAATGCAGGCCGAACTGGCGCCGAAGCTGTCGGCGCACCAGGACGCGATCTGGCTCGATGCGCGCCTGTTCGCCCGCGTCGAGGCGGTGTTCGCGGCGCGCGCGAAGTTGCCGGCCGGCGAAGCGCGGCGGCTGACCGAGCGCTACCACACCGCCTTCGTCCGCAACGGGGCGCGACTCGATGGCAATGCGCAGGCACGGCTGCGCGCGATCAACGAGCAGATGTCGTCACTGACGACGCAGTTCCAGGAGAACCTGCTGGCCGACACGAAGGCGCTCGCGGTCGTCGTCGACAGCGAACGCGAACTCGCCGGCCTCGACCCGGCGTCGGTGCTGGCAGCGGGTGCGGCCGCGAAGGAAGCCGGCCACCCCGGCAGGTTCCTGCTCAACCTGCAGCTGCCGACTTCGCAAGGCATCCTGGCGTCGCTGGCCGATCGCACGACCCGACAGCGCGTGTTCGATGCTTCGACGAAGCGCTGCAGTCGCGGCAACGCGCACGACAACAACGCCCTGGTGCTGCAGATCGCCGCGCTGCGCGCCGAACGCGCCGGGCTGCTCGGCGTGCGCACGCATGCCGACCACGTGCTGAGTGACCAGATGGCCGGCAGTGCTGCCGCGGTCGAGGCGATGCTCGCCAGCATGACGCCGCAGATCGTCGCCAAGGCGCGCGGCGAGGCCGCGGAGCTGCAGGCGTGGCTCGACCAGCACCAGCCGGGCACGCAGCTCGCCGCGTGGGACTGGGCCTGGGTTGCCGAGCAGGTGCGCAAGGAACGCTACGACTTCGACGAGAACGCGGTGCGGCAGTACTTCGAGATGGAGAACGTGCTCGCCGGACTGTTCGTGATGGCGAAGGCGCTCTACGGCATCGAATTGCGCGAACGCAGGGACCTGCCGGTCTACCACGCCACGGTGCGCGTGTTCGAAGTGTTCGACGCCGACGGCAAGGCGATCGGCTTGTTCTACGGCGATTGGTTCGCCCGCACCGGCAAGCGCGGCGGCGCGTGGATGGACAACGTCGTCGAGCAGGCGACGCTGCTCGCGCAACTGCCCGTCGTCATCAACGTGATGAACATCCAGCAGGCCGAAACGCCGGCGAAGACGACGCTGCGCTTCGACGAGGTGACGACGCTGTTCCACGCGTTCGGCCACGGCGTGCACGGGCTGTTCAGCGCCGTGCGGTATCCGATGCTGTCGGGCACGTCGGTGCCGCGCGAC
>SXPB01000166.1 GCA_005776475.1 Planctomycetia bacterium | reverse complement strand
GGCCAGCGCCGCCGTGACGCCGCGGCCGGGTTCGGCGTTGGTGCGGACGCGTTCGACGCCGGCGATCGCCGCCGCCGCTCCGATTGCGGCTCCGCTGCCGAGTTCGGGCCGCTCGGCCGCCATCGCACCGCAGCGGACCGCCGATGCGCCGTTGGCGGCAGCGGTCCCCGCCCAGGGGGCTGCCGCCGAGCGCTCGTTCCAGCCGGCCCCTGTCGTCGCCGCCCTGCAGATGCAGGCACCAGGCGCCAGTTCGGTGGAACGCCCGCGTCGCGCTGCCAACACCGGAACGACCACTGCACCACTCGCCGCGGTGGTGGTCCCTGGTTCGGCCCTGGTGCGCCGCGCGTCGATGCCGGCCGACGTGCCGCTCGCGGCCCCGGTGGCGATGGCGAGCAGCGCCTACAGCAATCGCTTCGGTCCGCAGAAGGCGCAGGCGATCGAGCAGTTCGGTGGTTCGGCCGACACCGAACGCGCTGTGAAGAACGGACTGCGCTACCTCGCTTCGATCCAGAATCGCGATGGCTCGTGGGGCAACCGCGAGGACTTCGACGGCAAGTACGGCTTCGTCTATGTCGGCAAGACCGCGCTGTGCGTGCTCGCGTTCCTCGGCGCGGGCCACACGCCGGTTTCGGCGACGGAACACAGCGGGGTCGTCAAGCAGGCGATCGATCGCCTGCTCGAGTTGCAGGAAGAGGAGAACGGCGCCTTCGGTCCGAGTTCGTGTTACGGCCACGGCATCGCCACCTACGCGCTGGCGGAGTGTTACGGCATCACCAAGGACAAGGCCCTGCTGCGCCCGCTCGAGCGCGCCCTGACCTGGATCATCGACAACCAGGGCCCGCGCCGCGACCGGCGCAATCGCGGCGGTTGGGGCTACTTCTCGCCGGGTCTCGGTGCGGAAGACGACTACGCGCGCGTGTCGGTGACGTCTTGGATGGTGATGGCGCTCGAGTCGGCGCGCATGTCGGGCATCGAACTGCCCGAAGCGGTGTTGCCGGCGGCGCGCGAATACCTCGAGCTGTCGTGGGATCAGCCCAACGGCTGGTTCCGCTACAACCACAAGCCGAGCCGCGTGCAATCGGCCTGGCCGACGCTGCCGGCGAGCACGCCCGCGGGTGCCTTCTGCCTGCAGTTGCTCGGCGTCCCGGTCGACGACAAGAAGGTGGCGGCCGCGGTCGCCTACACCGTCGAACGCAGGCCGCAGGAGTACCGCCGCTACGACGACGACGCGTTCGTGCTGCAGGGCCAGGGCAACGTCTACTTCTGGTACTACGGCACCCTGAGCTGCTTCCTGGCCGGCGGCGACGCGTGGACGCAGTGGAACGAACGGCTGCGCACGGTGCTGCCGGCGGCGCAGGCCGAGGACGGCTCGTTCCCGCCGATCGACGTCTACGCACAGGAGGCGGGCGACAACCGCCGCGACCGCTCGTACACGACGGCGATGTGCGTGCTGTGCCTCGAGGTCTACTACCGCTACTTCACGCCGCTGCTGGTCGGTCGCTGATTCGCGGGGGTGCCGCCGCTACGTTGTTCGCCCCGCATGGCCAAGGCGACACAGAACTTCTTCAAGACCCTGGTGCTGATGTTGGCCGGGTCGATCCTGGTCCTGTACGGGATCGGCGCGATCCTGAGCAAGCAGTGGAGCGTGGAGACCACGCGCCGCCTGCGCACCACGCCCGCAGCACTGGCTTCGCAACTCACCGACCTGCGCGCCTGGATGAAGTGGTCGCTCGCCAACATCCATCTCGGCTCACCGACGGAAACGAAGCATGAAGGCGAAGCGGGCAAGGTCGGCCAGCGGGTGGTGTGGACCGGACCGCTCGGCCGCTCGGTGCTGACGCTGCACGCGGTGACGCCGGATGCCATCGAGTACGCCTACAGCTACGAACGCAACGGCGAGACCGGCCCGCCGTCGGCGAACGGCAGTGGCCGCATCAGCTGGGTGGTCGAAGGGGCCGAGTGCGTGGTGCGCTGGCGCGAGGGCGGCGAGTGGGAGAACGTGATCGCGCGCTGGTGGGGCTGGTTTGGCGCCAAGCAGGAGAAGGTCGGCCAGTTCCAGATCTCCAGCCTGCAATCGCTGCAGCAAGAACTCGAACGCGTCGCCGCCGCCGCCGACGGCAAGTGACCTTCAGCGCACGACGACGGTGACGACCGCCGGATTGGCGTCGACCGCGAGCGCTTCACCATCGCGCGAACTCGCGCGCAGGTGGTGCAGTCGCACCGTGTAGGTGCCGGGCACGCGCGGCGATGCGGGCTGCAGCCGCACGCGGAACAACGGACCGCGCCCGAGCGTCGAGCCGGCGGCGTTCTGCGCGTCGCCACACATGACCAGGAAGCGGCCGTCGACGAAGTCGCCGTCGAGCGTGGCCAGTGCCTGCGCTGCCTGCAGGCGGTCGTTCGGCGGCAGCGTCAGCTGCGGCGGCAGTTCGACGGCAACTTGCAGCAGGGTCGGCGCCACGGCGGGCGTGTCGATCAGCTGCACCAGCAGGTCGACGCTCACAACGGCGGCGCCGATTTCGAGCGTGTCCGCCGACAGTCGCGTCTCGGAGCCGATCGGAGCGGGCGTTTCGCTGGCGCCACCGCCGCCGCCGCATGCGGATGCGAGAAGGAGTGGGACCAGGACCAGCGAGCGCAGCGGCATGACGGGTAAGGGTAGCTCGCCGCCGAGGCAGGGGAAGGGCGCACGCCACGGCCCGCCGCCGCGGACCGGCGGCTAGGGCTCGCACGCCCGGCTTCGCCCGGCGAGGATGCCGCCATGCGGCACGATCGTGGTTTGTGGGTGGGCGGCTGGATGCTCGGCCTCGTCACGTTCGCTGTTGTCGAGGGGCCGATCGCAGCGCAGGATCCGCCCGTGCACCGCACCGAGGGCCAGCATCAGGAACCGCAGGGCAAGCCGAACCGGCTGGCCAAGGAGGCGTCGCCCTACCTGCGCCAACACCAGCACAACCCGGTGGAGTGGTATCCCTGGGGCGAAGAGGCGTTGGCGCGCGCCAAGAAGGAGGACAAGCCGATCTTCCTCAGCATCGGCTACTCGGCCTGCCACTGGTGCCACGTGATGGCGGCGGAGAGTTTCGCCGACCCCGACATCGCCAAGTTGATGAACGAGCACTTCGTGTGCATCAAGGTCGATCGCGAAGAGCGGCCGGACATCGACGAGATCTACATGGCGTCGCTGCAGGCGATGGGGCAGCAGGGTGGCTGGCCGCTGTCGGCATGGCTTTGCCCCGACGGCACGCCGTTCTTCGGCGGTACCTACTTCCCGCCCGAGGACGGCAATGGCCGGCCCGGTTTCCGCCGCGTGCTGCAACGCCTGCACGGGGCGTGGACCGAAGACAAGGCGGCAATCGTGAAGAACGCCGCAGCGATGCAGCAGCACCTGCAGCGGGTACTGGCGCCGACCATGCCACCCGGCGAGCCCGTCGCCGAACTGCTGGCGCCCGTGCTGCCGGCGGCGCGCGCGAGCTACGACGAAGTGCATGCCGGTTTCGCGCCGGGGCCGCAGTTCGCGCCGAAGTTCCCGAGCCCGATGTTGCTGCAGGCACTGCTGCGCTTGCCGGGCGACGAGGCGATGCCGATGGTGCAGGCGACGCTGCGGGCGATGGCGAACGGTGGTCTGCACGACCAGCTCGCCGGCGGCTTCCATCGCTACAGCACCGACCGTCGTTGGCACGTGCCGCACTTCGAGAAGATGCTGTGCGACAACGCGCTGCTGGCTTCGTGCTACCTCGAAGCTTCGCTGCGCACCGGCGACGGCGACCTCGCCGCGATCGGCAAAAAGACGTTGGACTGGATGCTGCGCGAGATGCGCGACCCGCTGGGCGGGTTCTGGTCGAGCACCGACGCGCAGAGTGAAGGCGTCGAGGGCAAGTTCTTCGTCTGGCAACTCGCCGAGTTCGAGGCCGTGCTCGGCACGGAAGCGGCGCTGCTGGCGCAGCATTTCGGCGTCACCAAGGACGGCAACTGGGAACACACCAACGTGCTTGCCGTGGCGAAGGACGCCACCGCGCTGGCGAAGGAGCTCGGCCTCGAGGTCTTGGCCGTGCAGGCGCGCCTGCAGGCCGGTGTGGACAAGTTGTTGGCGGCGCGCGGCAAGCGGGTGCGGCCGGGCACCGACGACAAGGTGCTGACCGCGTGGAACGGCATGGCGCTCGAAGCGCTGGCGACGGGCTACCGCGTGCTCGGCGACGAGCGCTACCGCGCCGCGGCGCAGCAGAACGCAGACTTCCTGGTGCGCATGATGGCCAAGGACGGCCGCACCCAGCGGGCCTGGCACAGCGGCATGGCGCGGCATCGCGGCTGCCTCGAAGACCAGGGTGCCCTGGCGCAGGGGCTGCTGGCGTTGTTCGCGATCGACTCCGATCCACGCTGGCTGGCGGCGGCGCAGGCGCTGCTGCGGGCAACGGTGCAGCACTTCGGCGCCGAGGACGGAGGGTTCTGGTTCACCGCCGACGACCACGAGGCGTTGGTCGCGCGCACCAAGATCGCCTACGACGGCAGCACGCCATCGGGCACGGCGTTGGCAGTGGCGGCCCTGCAGCGGGCGGGGCTGCTGCTCGGCGACGCGAAGTTGCAGGCGGCGGCGGTCGCGGCGCTGCGCAGCAACCACGCGCTGTTCGCGCAGGTCCCGGCCGCGGTGCCGGCGTTGGTGCGCACGCTGCAGTTCCACACCGACACTCCGCGCGAAGTCGTGGTCGCGGGCGAGCCAGGGGATCCGCGCACCCAGGCGCTGCTGGAGGCGGCGTGGCGGGCGTTCCCCGACCGGTTCGTGGTGGTGCACGTGCACGACGGCAACCGCGCGGCGTTGACCCGATTGGCGCCGTGGTTCGCCGACAAGAAGCCGCTCGACGGCGTGCCTTGTGCCTACGTGTGCCGGCAGGGGACCTGCCGAGCCCCGGTCACCACGGCAGACGCCCTGCGGAGCGAACTGTGACCACGACCACCTTCGCCGACATCGTCGCCGGCACGCATCCAGTGGCCGTCGTGCACGCCGACGACCGCCACGTCGCGTGGTTGGCCGAACGGCCGGCGCGCGAAGGCCACGTCATCGTCGCGACCCGCCGCCTCGTCGATTCGGTGTGGGATCTCACCGCCGACGAGCACGCGGCGTTGTGGGCGTGCGTGCACGAACTCGGTCAGCGGTTGCGGTCGAACCTGCCGTGCGCGCGCGTCTGCGTCAGCGTGATCGGCTGGGTCGTGCGGCATGCGCACGTGCATCTGGTGCCGACCGAGGCGCCGGGCCAGGTGCCAGGACTCGATGGGCCGCCGTTGCCCGCCACCCGCGTGGCGGCACTGCAGGCGAAGCTCAGTGCTCGAGGGAACCGCGATGCGAACTGCTGAAGGCGTCTTCGCCGTCGCAGGTGCGCAGGTAGTTGCGGAAGGCGCGCACGAACCAGTCGAGTTCGTCGGCGACGGCCAGCGGCAACTGCGCCCGCGTGCTGGCTCGGACCAGCTTCTGCGCCAGGTCATGGAACGGCGGCGTCGCCAGCAGGAACGCCGGGAAGTCTTGTTCGCACTTCGGCGGTTCGGTCAGGTTCGCCAGCCGGTCCAGCCACCACTGCTGTTCGCGCGAGAGCGCGCGCAGGGCTTGTTGGCGTCCGGCAAGATCGATCGCGCGCGGGTCGGCGAGGAATTCGTAGGTGTCCACGGGATGCTCCAGGTTCACGACACTGACGTTGATCGGACCTTGGCACCGGGATCTTGAGCAATGCGTCTCGTTCTGCGCGATCTGTTGTACGACGACCCGGGGGCGCTGGCCTTGGCGCGGTCGGCGTCCGCGCACGGCATCTACGTGCACAACGCACTCGATCGCGGCGAAGGGGAAGGCTTCGTCGTCGCTGGCGATGGCCGCGATGAGGCGATGGTCTGGATCGGGCCGCGCGGCAACCTGGTCGTGATCACCGCGGCGGCGCCACCGCCGCGCGTGGCCGTGCGCATCGTCGACGAAGTGTTCTTGCGCAAGCGACCGTGGCGCATCGCTCTCGGCCCGGCCGCGATCGTCGATGCGATGCGCGACCGGCTCGTAGTGACGCCGATCGCGTTCCGCGACCAGGTCTACTACCTCGGCAAATCGGCGATGGCGGAACGGCTGGCGCCGCTCGGCGAAGTGCGCGCAGCGCAACGTGCCGACCGCGACCGGCTGGTGCAGGCGACGCTGTTGCTGAACCAATCCGACCTCAACGTCGATCCGGCCCGCGTCGATCGCCGTTGGCTGCGCGACACCATCGACGAGCGCATCCAGAACGGAACGACGCGCGTGCTGGGGCCGGTGGGTGGTCCCTGGTGCAAACTCGACTACGGCAGCGACGGGCCCGGGGGCCTCGTGATCGAAGGCGTGTTCACGTTTGCCGAAGAACGGGGCAAGGGTCACGCCGCCGCCCTGGTCGCGGCTTGCCTCGGCAGCGCCCCTGGCGTCGTGAGCCTGCACGTGGGCAAGCACAACCGGCCGGCGCGCGCCGCCTACGAACGGGCGGGCATGCACGAAGCGGGCGCGTGCCGATTGTTGCTGTTGCCCTGAGCCGCGCCAACCGACACGCCGTGCGTCAGTGCTCGACGAACACGAACGCCAGCTCGGGTCCGAGCAACGGATGCCGGCAGCGCTGGCGCAGGGCGAGGGTGCGCATCTCCGTGCGCAACGTCGACAGCAGCGTGTCGGCCTCGGCGCCGCGGCCGGCTGCCCGCAGGCCCCGCGCCAGCAGCGCCTTGGTCAGCGGCGAACTCGACAACTGCGCAGCCCGCAGCAGCGTCTGCTGCATGTCGGCGATCTCGCCGTTGCGTTCGTGGGCGTAGGCCTGCAGCAAGGCGGCGAACGGCGTCTCGCCGGCCGGGCCGAGGCGAGTCTCCAGGTCGGTGCGTCGTCTGCCGTCCTGGTGCACTGAGTGCAGTCCCTGCAAGAACGTGCAGACGTCGGCGACCGCGGTGCCGGCGTGCTGTTCCTGGATCGCGGCGAGCAAGGGCGGCAACGCGTCGCCGCCGCCAAGCCGCACCAGCAACAGCCCCTGTTCGGCCAGCTCGCCACCCCGTTGCGCCAGTTGCAGCGGATGCTTCGCCAACCACTGCAGCGTTGCCAGGAGATGGTCGCGGGCGAGCGCCACGTCGGCGCGCAGCAGCGCGTGCGCCGCCTGCATGCGCAGCACGTCGAGGCGCAACCCGACGACCTCCTGGGCGTCGTCGTTGCGAAGCTGCTGCAGCAGGTCGCAGAGTTCCTGGTGTGCCCCGGCTTCGTGCAGCGCGATCGCCCGCGGCAGCAACGTCCAACCGATGGGCAAGCGCACGGCGGCATCGGCGAACGGTGGCAACGCCGCCTTGGCGTCGCCCGCGCCCAGGCATGCCCAGCCGAGGTGGTAGCCGGCGATGGGTTGGTCGGGCAGGCGGCGCTGCAGGTCGGTGAGCAGCGGCCGGGCGGCGGCGAACTCGCCGCGAAAATTGTGCGCGATGGCCTGCGTCAACACCGGTTGTGGGTCGTGCGGCCGTTCGCGCTGCGCCGTCGCGGCGAGGCGCAGCAGTTCCTGGTCGAAGGACGCCGCGTCGGCAGCCGCCAACGAAGCTCGCGCCAGCAACAGCGTGCGCGCCAGCCGATGCTGCACCGTCGGCAGCAGGCGACCTTCGTAGGCGAGCGCTTCACGCGCCAGCCGTTCGGCGGCAGCGGCGTCGTTGCGCAACAGGGCGAGAGCCGCCAGGCCTTCGAGCACGAAGGGGGAGCCGCCGTCGCGCCGCCGCGCCTCGGTCAGCAGGCGGGTGGCCGCCTGGAAACCACCGAGGCGAAGCAACTCGCTCGCGTCCGCCACCGCGAGCAGGACGTTCGCGTCGAGCGAGGTGCCCCGCGCGATCGGCAGCGGCGCTGGCGCCGGTTCGCCCAGGGCGAGGCGCGCGGCGAACGCCAGCCGATCGACGGCATCGGCGACGTCCTGGTTGCCGGTGCCCGCGCGGCGGTCGCCGGCCAGGATCCGTTCCTTGCCCTGCACGAACAGGCTCGCCGTCCACGTGCCCGCGATGGCGTCGACGTGCAGTTCGAGCGCGGGCAACGCCTCGTCCTCGCCTTCGTGCAGCTCGAAGGCAACCGATTGGCGCAGCGCCTCGCGCCACTGCACCGCGACCGCCCGCCACTTCGGTTCGTCGGGGACCAGCTTGGACAGGCGCGAGGTGAAGCGGGTGCCGGCGGGCCACTGCACGACCAGGGGCACGTCCGGGCGGGGGATGCCGGCCGGCGGCACGTGGGGGCCAGCGCAGGCGCAGAGGCAGGCAATGGCCAGGAACCGGAGCGGCAGCACGCGCACAGCATCCCCGGGGGCAGGTGCGCCCTCAATGCGCGGGTGCCGGAATGCCGATGCCATGGCCACGATGACCACGTTCCGGATCCTGTTGCTGCTGTCCGTCGTCGGCGCTGCGTCTGCCCAGGGCGAACGGCCAGCACCCGCCGCGGCAAAGCCGGCGCCGGTTGCCGCCCGGTTCGACGCGCACGGTTGGCCGATCGATGCGGCGTTGGTAGCTGGCCCGGTCGCGCGGCCGCAGGAGCCGAAACCGGCCGGGCCAACGCCGGTAGCGAAGGCCACCGGGCCGCAACCGAAGCCGACCAGCCTGCAGAACGTGCAGTTCGACCAGAGCGGGTGGCCGATCGTCGCCGAAACGACGCCCTTGCCCGCCGCCACGACGCGGCCGCTGGCGAAGGCAGATGCTGACCACGGCCGTGCCGAGCCCCGCGATGCGGCGCGCCCGCGTCCACTCGCGGAATCGAGCCGGGCGCCGGAGCGCGCCGACGAAATCCCAGCGATCGCTTCGGGCATGCAGCTCGGTTCGCCGTTGCTCGACGTCTACCAGGCGACGCATTCGCCCGGCGCCTGGAAGAACATCGGCGGCCTGGTCGTGTGGTGGCGCGTCACCATCCACGGTTCGCAAGGCGAACCGATCGGCGTGCGCGAGATCGTGCACACGCTCGACAGCGCGTTCGCCGAACGCGATCGCCTCGAGTACGCTGACGGCCGCGTGTTCGGCCGCATCGGCGCGCAGGTGTTTGCCGAACGCTCGGGCATGCCCAATCCGAACCAGGTCGAAGGGGCCACGCACGAGTTGCAGTTGTTCGGCACGCAGATGCGCTTCCCGTGGCTGTTCGCCGATGCGAGTGCGTTCGCCGTGCTGGGCAAGGAAGTCGAGGATCGCCAGGGCGAACGCCTGCGCAAGATCGTGTTGGAGCGACGGCCGCCGGCGTCACTCGAGGTGTCCGGTCCCGAACTCGACCCGAAGCCCCGCGATCGCTTCGACATCCTGCACGATCCGTCGAACGGCCTGCCGCGCGAGTTGCTGCAGCGCTTCGCCACCAGCCGCGAAACGCGGCGCGTCCTGCTCGAGGACTGGCGTGAGTTCGAAGGCGTCAACCTGCCGCACCGTCGCGTCTACGTGGACGACTCGATGCGGGCGACGACGTCGCTGGAGATCACGCGCATGGAACGCCAGCGCGTCACCGAACGCGCCTTCCGGCTGCGCTGAGCCGGCCCCGTTCAGAACGCGGCGCCGCCGGCGATCCACGCCCGCAACGTCGCCAACTCGGCGGCCGTGGGCTGCGGCTTCTCGGCGGGGGGCATGTGGTCGTCGTGATGCAGCGGCAACAGGCAGCGCACCAGCAGCGGGCTGTTGTCCGGGTCACCCGGCACCAGCACGACCCCGTTCTCGCCGCCCTTGCGAATCCCCTCGGGAGTCGTCAGCAGCAACTCCGCTTTCTGCTTGTCGGGGTTGTGGCACTGCGTGCAGACGCGTTCGAGGATCGGCGCGATGTCGCGTTGGAAGGGACTCAGCACGACGTCGGGCGGCACCGTCGGCTTCTCCCGCAACGGGGCGAACAGGAAGTCCTTGCCGTGCACCATGGTGCCGCCGAGGTGGCCGGTGGGAACCATCGCCGCCAGGGCCAGCGCCAGGGTGATGCGGAACGGCGCGCGCGCCGGGAGGAAGGCCAGGATCGAAGCGAGCAGGCACAGGCCGGTCAGCACGAACGCAGCGATCTTGTGTTGGCCGAGGGTCTGGCCGCCGTCGTGGCTTTCCCCGGCGAGCACGAGCCCGGAGACCGTCGCCAGCACGGCGGCCGCCGTGCATGCCCACGCCAGCGCCAGCACGGCACCGCGTGGCACGGGTCGGCGCAACAGCACGGCACCGAACTCGAGCAACGCGATGCCCGGCAACAGTCCGAGCGGCGCGTGCAGCAGAACGGGGTGGGCGCGTCCCACAACGGCAAGCCACGGGGCGATGTCGGCGGCGATCATGGGGTGCTCACGCCAGCAGTTCTTTCACCACGCGACCGAACACGTCGGTGAGCCGGTAGTCGCGGCCCTGGTGCCGGTAGGTGAGCCGTTCGTGGTCGAAGCCGAGCAGGTGCAGCAACGTCGCGTGCAGATCGTGCACCGACACCGGATCGCGCACGATGTTGTAGCCGTGGTCGCAGGTTTCGCCGTGCGTGTGGCCGCGCCGCACGCCCGCTCCGGCCAGCCACATCGAGAAGCAGCGCGGGTGGTGGTCGCGGCCATAGTTGTCGCGCGCGAGCCCGCCCTGGCTGTAGACCGTGCGGCCGAACTCGCCGCCCCAGACGACCAGCGTGTCGTCGAGCAGCCCGCGTCGCCGCAGGTCGGTCAGCAACGCGGCGATGGGCTGATCCACGGCCGTGCACTGTTGCCGCATCTCGTTCGGCAGGTTGCCGTGCTGGTCCCAGCCGCGCATGTAGAGCTGCACGAAGCGCACGCCACGTTCGCACAAGCGCCGCGCCAGCAGGCAGCTGCTGGCGAAGGTGCCCGGCTTCTTCGCTTCCTCGCCGTAGAGCCGCCACGTCGAGTCGGTCTCGGTCGACAGGTCGACCAGTTCGGGCACCGACATCTGCATGCGGAACGCCATCTCCTGCTGCGCGATGCGGGTTTCGATCTCCGGATCGAGGGCGCGTTCGTGTTCGGCGCGACCGAGCGCGTTGACGAAGTCGAGCATGGCGCGGCGGTCGACGCGCGACACGCCGGGCGGATCCTGCAGGAACAACACCGGATCGCCGCTGCTGCGCAGCTTGCAACCCTGGTGTTGGCCGGGCAGGAAGCCGTTGCCCCAGAACCGCGCCGCCAGCGCCTGCATGTTGCCGTAGCCCTGCGTGATCAACACGCAGAACGTCGGCAGGTCGTGGTTGTCGCTGCCAAGGCCGTAGCTGGCCCAGGAGCCGAAGCTTGGTCGGCCGGGCTGCTGGTTGCCCGTCTGCACGAAGGTGATCGCCGGTTCGTGGTTGATCGCCTCGGTGTGCATGCTGCGCACGATGCACAGCTCGCTGGCGACGCTGCCAAGGTGCGGCATCAGCTCGCTGATCTCGGCGCCGTCACCGCCGTTGTCGTGCCGCGTGAAGCGGAACATCGACGGTGCGATCGGGAAGCGCGTCTGCCCCGACGTCATGCCGGTCAGGCGTTGGCCGGACCGCACCGAGTCGGGCAGATCCTTGTCGTACCATTCGTGCAGGCGCGGCTTGTGGTCGAACAGGTCGAGCTGGCTCGGCCCGCCTTCCATGTGCAGGTAGATGACGCGCTTGGCCTTCGGTGCGAAGTGGGTGCCCACCGGCGCCGGATCCCCGTTCGTCCGCGAAAGGCCGGGGGAACTCGCCGCCAGTGCGGTCGCGCCGAGTGCGGCCGACAGTCCTTGCGCCGAACGCGTGAAGAAGCGGCGGCGAGTCAGCGCCAGCAAATCGTCGAGCTGTGGCATGGGTCAATCGATGCAGAGGGTTGCGTCGAGGTTGAGACAGGCGTTCGCCATCACGACGAACGCAGCGAGGTCGGCCATGGCCGCGGGATCCTGGTTGCTCGCCGCGCTGCCGGCGAGGGCGGTGGCGGCCGTCGCGTCGGCGGTGTAGCGCTGGCGCAACTGGGCCAGCGTCCGGTGCGCGGCGGCCTGCGCGGCGGCGTCCGGGGCGTGCCCCGTGCACCGCAGCAGCAACTGGGCGATGCGCGCGTCGTCGCCGCGTTCGTTCGCCAACACGTCCTGCGCCAGCGCCCGGGCGGCGGTCACGAAGTGCTCGTCATTCCACAACACCAACGCCTGCAGGGGGGTGTTGGTCGTGCTGCGGCGGATCGTGCAGAACTCGCGCGTCGGCGCGTCGAGCGTCAGCAGGTTGGGCGGCGGGCAGGCGCGCTTCCAGTAGGTGTAGAGGCTGCGTCGGCGCAGGTCGTTGCCGCTGCCGGCGGTGTAGTTGCGCGTGTTCGATTGCGGCATCGCGACCTCTTGCCAGAGGCCCTGTGGCTGCAGTGGCTTCACGCTGGGGCCGCCGGCGCGTTCGATCAGCAGTCCGGACACGAACAGCGCTTGGTCGCGGATCGCTTCCGCCGACAGGCGTCGGCGCGGGAACCAACCGAGCATCCGGTTGTCGCGATCGATCGCGGCCGCATGCACTTCCTTGCGGCTCGATTGCAGGAACGTATCGCTGGTCACGAGCAGCCGCAGCATCGCGCGCACCGAGTGGCCGCGGGCGCGGAACTCGAGCGCCAGCCAGTCCAGCAGTTCGGGATGACTCGGCCATTCGCCTTGCCGGCCGAAGTCCTCGCTCGTGCGCACGAGGCCCTGGCCGAACACGAACTCCCACAGCCGATTGACCTGCACGCGCAGCAGCAGCGGGTTCTCGGTCGACACCAGCCAGCGGGCGAGGCCCAGGCGGTTCTTCGGAGCACCTTCGGGCAAGCTGCCGAACATCGACGGCAACTCGCGCGCGACGGGCCGACTCTTGTCGGGCTTGTCGTACTCGCCGCGCATCAGGATGTAGGTCGCGCGTTCGGTCTCGGCTTCCCGCATCACCATCGCGCGCGGCACCGACGCTTCGAGCGCCGCCAGGTCCTGCTTCGTCTTCGCGATCGCGGCCACCCGTTGCTTGTGGTGGGGGCTCTGCACTTCGCGGAAGGCGCTGGCGGCGCGCTGCACGAGGTCGGCATCGCGGCTGGCTTCCGGCAACAGCAGCAACTGCAGATCGCGCGCCAGTTCGCCGGCCCGCGCGGCATGACGCACCGCGAAGCCGCCCACTCCGCCCGTGTTGATCACCTTGAGGACCAGGCTGCTGTAGCCAGCCGGCAGCGTGACCGAGGCTTCGTCCTGGTCGACCGCCACGCCGCGATCGACCCGTCGTTCGGCCACCTGCGCGCCGTCGAGGAACAGCTGGAACCCGTCGTCGCTGCCAAGATGCACGGTGACCTGGCGTGCGGTCGGCGCAAACAGCCGTTGGCCGACGTAGTGCACGTTGCGTCCTTCGGGCAGCCCGGCGTAGGCACCGATGTCGGTGCGCACCGCATTGAGCTTCCACTGGATCTTGCCGAACGTCTGCTCGGTGGTGAACGCGGCCGTGCGCTCCGGGCCGTGGTTCACCGCGTAGAGATCCTCGCTCGCTTCCCCGAACGGACCAGCCAGGTGGAACGCACTGGCGGCGATCGGCAGGCGGGCGAGCACGGCTTCCTGGCCGTCGGCGAGCTGGAGGCGGACGCGACCGAACACGTGCCGTTCGTGCACCGAGTTGTAGCGCAACGTCACCCGCACCTCGGTGCCGTTCGGATGCGCGAAGTCGGTGGCGGCGAGCAGTGCCGCACGCGCCGGGCGGGGGTTCGCCTTGTGGGCGCCGACTGCCCAACCCCGCTTGTCGTCGGCGAGCAGGTTGTGGGCCACGTAGTCGCCATCATCCTGCTCCACATCGGCGAAGGCATACACCAGGTCCACCGGGCGGAACGGCGCCGTGGGGTCGCCGGCCGGGCGGCTCTCGAGGCGCAAGTGCTGAAGCACCACGTTGCCGTTCGGCGCCCGCCCGACCTTGGCGTGCGGCAGGCTCGCATCGGGCAACGCTTCGAGGGCGAGCCAACGCAGGCTCTTCTGCTCGGAGCGCAACGTGAACTGGTGTTCGTCTTGCTTTGGGTTGACGCCGCTGGCGAGCACGCTGCCGTCGTTTTGCACGGTCAGGGTGGCGCCGTGCTTCGAAGTCGCCGTGAGGACCTTGGGTCGTTGCCAGACCATCTGGTCGTCGAGCCGCAGTTCGGCGCGGAACGCGGCGAAGGCAGCGACTTCCTCCGGCGTCACTTCGTTGAGTTTCTGCTCGGCGGCGGCGATCTCCTGCTGCATGCGCTGCTGCCGTTCCTGCTGCTCGGCCGTGGGGATCGTGAGGAACGGTTCGAGGGCTCGGTTGGCGTCGGCGATCTGCGAATAGAGGCCTGGCTCCTGGTTGTTGTTGAAGAACGAGAACAGCCGGAAGTAGTCCTCCTGCTTGATCGGGTCGTACTTGTGGTCGTGGCAGCGCGCGCAGCCGAAGGTGAGGCCGAGGAACACGCTGCCGACCGTGGCGGTGCGTTCGGCGGCGTACTCGATGCGGTATTCCTCGTCGATGGCGCCGCCTTCGTCGGTGGTCACGTGGTTGCGCAAGAACCCGGTGGCGACGCGCTGCTGGGTGGTGGCATCGGGCAGCAGATCGCCGGCCAGCTGTTCGACCACGAACTGGTCGAACGGCATGTCCTTGCGCAGCGCCTCGAGCAGCCAATCGCGCCACGCCCAGGCCTGGCGACCGGCGTCCATGTGGATGCCGCTGGTGTCGGCGTACCGCCCGGCGTCGAGCCACATGCCGGCGAGATGCTCGGCGTGGCGGCTCACATACGGTTCTTCGCCGAGCAGTCGATCGACGAGCCGTTCGTAAGCATCGGCGCGCGTGTCGGCGAGGAAGGCGGCGCGTTCGGCGGGCGTCGGCGGCAACCCGGTCAGCACCAGGAACACGCGGCGCACGATGGTGTCGCGGTCGGCGACCGGACTCGCCGCAAGGTTGTGGGCGCTGCGCGTGGTGGTGAGGAACCGATCGACGGGATGTTTGGCCGCAGCCGCCGGAACCGGTGTCGCCGCGGGCGGCACGAAGGCCCAGTGCGCTTCGTACGGCGCCCCGTCGCGCAACCAGGTCTCGATGATGCGCAGTTCGTCCTTGGACAACGGCGGCTTGCCGCTGCTCGTCGGCGGCATGCGTTCGTCGCTGTCGTGGGAACGCACACGTTGCCACAGCAAGCTCGATTCGGGATCCCCGGGCACGATCGCCGCCCCATGTTTGCGCGGCGCGATCGCCGCATCGCGGTCATCGAGGCGCAACGTCGCTTCGCGGGTCTGCGCGTCGGGGCCATGGCAGCGATAGCAGCGATCCGACAGGATCGGGCGCACATCGCGTCCATAGCGCACCGAGGTCGCCGCGGTCTGGGCGAAGGCAGGGCCGATGCAGGCCGCAAGAAGAGACACAGCGACGAGGGGACGCGGTGGCATGGCCAGTTGGGAGGGCAATGGGCTGCACGATCTTGGCCCAGGTCGGCGCGTCTGTCACGCGGCGAAGACGAACGCCGATAACGAATCCGGACCCAACCCCGACTTCTCCGATGCATGCCCTGACAAATGACGTGGCGCGTACCTAAGATGCTGCGCCCGGTCTCCACCATGCAGACGATCGTACGCGAGGACGAATTGGCGCCAGCTGCCAAGCGATCGATGCCATGGCTGTTCCGTTGGGTGTTGCCGATGGTGCGCCGCGAAGTGCCCATGTGGGGTTGGCTGTACGCGACCGCCGGCGGCAACCGGCCGGACGGCTGGTGCGGCACCGGCTTCCGCACCGTGGTCGGCAAGCTGCACGGCTACGAAATGGAGCTCGACCTGGCCAACTGGTCGGAGCGGCTGACCTTCGCATTGGCGCGCTACCACGACCTGGCGTTGCAAACGGCGTTGCAGCAGGTGCTGCGTCCTGGCGATTGCTTCGTCGACGTCGGCGCCAACCTCGGCATGGTCACCGCACTCGGCCGCCGGCTCGTCGGTGACTCCGGACGCGTGATCGCCTGCGAACCCAATCCGCGCTTGCGCAGCCGCCTCGAAGACCTGATCGCGCGCAATCGGCTGGCGGGCGTGGAGATCGTCGCCAAGGCACTCGGCGAGGCTCCGGGCACCGCGGAATTGCGCGAGTACTCCGGCCACACCGGTTGGGGATCGCTCGCGCCGACCGGTCCCGAGGGGGCCGCGACGACCGCCACATGGCAGGTGCCGGTGGTGCGCAGCGACGACGTGTTCGCCGCGGTGCCTGCCAACCAACCGCTGGTCGTGAAGATCGACGTGGAAGGGTTCGAAGTGCCGGTGCTGCGCGGCATGCAAGACACGCTGCGCCAGCGACTGCCCCTGGTGTTCGTCGAAGTGGCGAATGCACACCAGCACCGCGCCGGCTACTCCGCGGCAGCGTTGCGCGACGAACTGGAGCGGCACGGCTACCGCGGCTATGAGTTGCGCATGCGCCGCCACCTGGGGTTTGGTCGTCGCCTGCAGTTCGTGCCGTTGCCGGCGTCGATCGAAGGCGAAGTCGATGCGGTGTTCGTGCCGCCGCGCGGCGCACTGGCGGCGCGCCTGCCGTTGTCCTGAAGCGTCGTCGGCCGCGGCTCAGAAGCTGTTGCCGAACGCGAGCGTGAAGTTCGCGCCTTCCGCCGAGAAGCCCCAATCGATGCGGAACACGGCTTCGCGCGAGAACGCGAGGCGAAAGCCGAGGCCGTAGCTGTCGAGGTACTTCGCATCGGCGAGATCGCCGAGTTCGTCGGCGACCGTGCCGCAGTCGTAGAACACGCCGAGGCCGATGCGTTCGATGCGCACGGTGTCGGTGAAGACGATGCCACGTTCGATCAGGTTGACGCGATACTCGGCCGAGAAGTGCGCCGCCGCCCGGTCGGTGAAGCGGTTGTCGATGAAGCCGCGCAGCGTGTGCGTGCCACCTAACGAGGGCAGGCTGTAGTACGGCAGGTCGCCGACGGTGTCCTGCACGAAGGCGCCGAACGCGAGAACGTCGGTCGGCGGGTTCTCTTCGTCGCCTTCGGCGCCCCGGTGGAACAACGGCGGCAACGCGAACACGTGCTGGCCGTCGAGGCCGAGGATGGCGCCGAACTCGCCGCCGGTGCCGTAGGCGACGTTGGCCAGGCCGCCGATGCGGATGCCTTCGTACGGCTGGTGCATGCTGTCGCGCGTGTCCCAGCCGAAAGTGTTGAGCAGCCAGGCCTGGTCGATGCCGTCGCCCTCGGCGAACGCATCGAAGAAAACCTGGTCCGTGCTGGGCACGGACGTGACGCGGCCGCGCGACAGGCCGTGGTGTTCGAGCTGCAGGTCGGTGCGGGCAACCCAATCGCTGGCGGCGTCGGGCAACGACAGGCGGATGCCGGCGCCGAACGCGGTGAGTTCTTCGGTGTAGCTCGTCTCGTCGGTCTCGCGCGTGCGGCTGCCCAGACCGAAGAAGCGGCGCGTCAGCGTCTTCTCGTAGCCGGCGCGACCGTAGACGCGGCTGCGTTCTTCGCGCAGCACGCCGCCTTCGGGCAGTTCGCGGTAGTTCAGCCAACGCTGCCAGTTGATGCGGAAGGCCTGTTGGCCCTCTTCGCTGTAGGTGGCCAGGATGTTGGCGAACTCGCGGTAGCGCTGGTTGCGGAAGTCCACGTCGGTCAACGCGACGCCGCCGCCGAAACCGATGTCCTCTTCGCGGAACACGATCGGGCTCAGGAACGAACTGACCAGGAACCGGTCGAACAGGTTGCCCGGCTTCATGCGCGCTTCCGGCGTGTAGCGCCACCGTTCCGGATTGGGAATGTCGCCGGGGACCTTGGGTTTGGGAATGCGCCCGTTGGCGTCCATGCCGCGCAGCGGGTCGTAGGCGCGCAGGTTCGGGGCTTCGCCCTGTTCTTGTGCGACCAGCGACACGGAAACGAGCAGCGCAGAGAGGACGTGGGATCGACGCACGGGCGCGATCGTCGCGAACGGTCTTGCCCGCGCAACCCCGCAGTGGCGGGCGCGCTGCGAGTGCGGTCGAATGCCCGCACCGCACGCCGCCCGACGCGGCCGTCGGCACCGAGGCCATGACGAAGAAGAAACCGACTCGCGAGAAGTTCGAATGCCCGCACTGCGGCGCCGACGTGTTCGTCGGCAGCGCGGTCTGCCGCGAGTGCGGCAGCGATGCGACGACGGGCTGGCAGACGGAGGCAGAAGTGGAGTACCAGAACCTCGACCTGCCGGACGGTTGGCGGGCACCGGACGCCGTCTCGGAACGACTGCCGCCGACGCGCGTCCCGGTATGGGTGCGGCTGGTGGCGCTGCTCGTCGTCGTGGCGTTTGCGCTCGTGGTCGCGTTGCGGTTCCTGTAGCCGGTCCGGACGCCAGACGACGCGTTGCCCGCCGCCCGGCAGCGCTTCAGGGCTTCGGCGCGGCGGGCAGTTCGCTGAGTCCGCGCGCCATCGTGGCGACGATGCGATCGGCGTCGGCACGCGTGAGTTGCATCGGTCCACGCAGCTTGATGACGTTGTGGTACGGCCCGTCGGTGCCGGCCAGCACGCCGCGGTGCCGCATGCGCTGGACGACGAAGGCCGCTTCCCAATCCGCCGGTTCGAGGGTGGCGCGGTCGCGCACCAGTTCGACGCCGAGGAACAACCCCGAGCCGCGCACGTCGCCGACGATCGGATGGCTTGCCATGAGTTCGCGCAGGCCCGCCAGCAGGTGCTCGCCCGTCGTCCGGGCGCGCTCCTGCAGTCCCTCGTCGAGCGTCACCTGCAAGGTGGCCAACGCCGCCGCACACGCCGCGGTGCTGCCGCCGAACGTGCTGAAGAACTCCATGCCGGTGTCGAAGCTCGCCGCGATCGCCTTCGTCGTGATCACGGCACCCATCGGGTAGCCGTTGGCGATCGGCTTGCCGAGCACCACGATGTCGGGCACCACACCGTGCGCTTCGAACGCCCAGAAGCACGTGCCGAGGCGTCCAAACCCCGTCTGCACCTCGTCGGCGATGCAGACGCCGCCGGCGGCGCGGACGCGCGCGTAGACGTCGCCGAGGAAACCCTCGGGCATCAGGATCTGGCCGCCCACACTCGGGCAGGTCTCGGCGATGTAGCCGCACAGTCCGCGCCCGGCTTTCTGGATGCGGTGGATGACCCTGCCAACCTGTTCGGCGAACCAGGGGCCTGCGGCGCCGGTGATCCCGCGGGTGCGGAAGCCATCCGGAATCGGGGAAGTGTGGACCCAATCGGGGGCGCCGCGACCACCGGGGCCCGCGTGCTTGTATGGACTGATGTCGATCAGGGTCGTCGTGTGGCCGTGGTAGGCGGCGTCCATCACGATCAGGTCGCGTTGGCCCGTGTGCGCGCGCGCGAGGCGCAGCGCCAGCTCGTTGGCTTCACTGCCCGAGGCGGTGAAGAAGCACACCGTCAGCGGGGGCGGCAACACCGCCGTCAGGGCGCTGGCGTACCGCGTCAGCTGTGACTGCAGGTAGCGCGTGTTGGTGTTCAGCAATGCCAGTTGCTCGGTGACCGCCCGCACCACGCGGGGGTGGCAGTGCCCGACGTGGGCGACGTTGTTGTAGGCGTCGATGTACCGGTGCGCGTTCTCGTCGTAGAGGTACTGCCCCGCGCCGCGAACGATGTGGAGCGGGGCCTTCCCGTACGAAATGCTCAGGTTCTTGCCGATGTGGGCCGAACGCAACGCCTCGATGGCTCTGGCTGGTTCGTGCTGCGGCAGCATCTTCGACGGAATGCCGAGCAACAGGTTCGGGTCGACGAACACGCTCTTCCACACCTCGCGCATGCTCGCGCGCACGGCGCCGTCGAGATTGCACGGCACATCGAGCATGTCGGTGGCGATCTGCACGTGCACGTGCGACCACCAGTTGCCGTTGGTCGGGGCGCTGCCGACGCGGGCGAACACCGTCCCGCGCGCGATGGCCTGGCCGACGGCGAGCCCACGCAGCGATTCCGGCGCGAGGTGGCCATAGAGCACGTAGAACGCCACCGGCGTCGGATCGTCGGTGTGGTGGCGCAGCACGACCAGGGGCCCGTAGTCGTGTTCCGCAACTGCGTCTTCGAAGCCATGCACGACGCCGTCCAGCGGCGCATGGAGTGGGGAACCCGCCGCCAACGACAGGTCCAGGCCCAGGTGGATCGTGCGCGGTTCGCTGGCGTTCGCCTGGCTCGGCCAGTCGTAGATCAACCGGGCTTCGTCGTAGCCGCCGGCACCGACGGAAGCATCGTGCGCCGCCAGAACGTCCCGGATGCGCGCGTCGAGCCGCGCGGGCACGTTCTCGCGCGGGTCGCTGGCGAGCAACGCGCTGCCGGCACTCATGTCGATCGGTGCCACCGGGACCGTGCGCAGGTCGATGCCGAGCAGCGGCGCCGCGTGCTTCGCCGCGCGGGCGAGGTACGCAGTCACCGCCGGCGCGTGCGGCACCGGCATCAGGCCGCAGGCCTGCCGGAACGTGTAGTGAGCGAGCCGCGGGTGCACGCGCGCCAACGCCGGCAGCGTGTGCGCGATCGGGCCCTGGCTGATGCCCAGGTAGGCGTTGTCGGGGCGCTGTGCCTGCTGCGCCGCCGCCATGCACACGCTGACGCACAGCCGCATGCACAGCAACGGAAACAGCGTCGCGATCTCCGGCTCGGTGAGCGCGAACCGGGCGTGGAAGCCGGCCACGACGTCGGCGGCGGCGGCCAGTGGATCCTCGGTGTCGAGCGTCGCGTACGACATCGCGATGGCGACGTCGTGCACGGTCGGCGACCACACCATGTCGCCGAAGTCGACGATGCCCGTGACCCGCTGCTCGCGCGCATCGACGAGCACGTTGTAGTCGTTCGCGTCGCCGTGGATCACACTGCGGCGGAACGTGGACAGCACCGGCGCCACGGTTCGTTCGTACTCGGCGAGGCAACGGCGCAGGATGCCGTGCAGGCCCGGATCCTTGACCAATCCGGCTCGTTCCCGCACGACGCGGCTCGCGTGGGTGAGGTCCCAGTCGAAGTCGCGATGGCAGGCCGGATGGTCGAAGCCGGCCAATGCCTGGGTGAGCGTGCCCAGTGCGTGGCCGACGCTGTGGCGCAGGTCGCGAGTCTGCAGGCGAGTGCCTCCGAACGGCTGCCCGGGCACCACGGCGATCCGTCGCACGAAGTGGCCGCGGTCGGTGGCGATGTGCGATCCGTCCAGCGCTGCCATCGGCACCGGCACGAGGTGGGTGGGGGCCAGGCGCAGCATCGCGGCGGTTTCGGCCTCGAGCAGCTGTCGCGACTCGTTCCGGTTCGCGATCTTCAGGACGGAGCGAGCGCCATCCACTTCGCGCAGCAGGAAGTTCTGGTCCCGGTCGCTGGGCAACACCGCTGCTGTCGCGCGCAGGCCAAAGACTCGCAGGGCCAGCGCCTCCGCGTCGGCGAGACTGTAGGTGGGAACGCCGGCCATGGATTGGCGCGGATGCTCCTGCGAAACCCCGCCGACTGCAACTGACGTGGTTCGTCGGCTCGCCGCTCGCGTCGACCCGCAAAGCGACTTCGTGCACCTGCCGCGCCCGAAGCCGAGCTTCGGGCTTGGCAGGTTCAGCTCAGTTGCTTCGACGGCTCGCCGCTCGCGCCGAGCGCTCGCGTCGACCCGCAAAGCGACTTCGTGCACCTGCCGCGCCCGAAGCCGAGCTTCGGGCTTGGCAGGTTCAGCTCAGTTGTTGCCGATCGTGTGCTTGATCGCGTTGCTGGACACGTTCGCCAGCGGCAGGAAGTCGAGGCCGACGAACTGCGCGTTGAGCTCCACACCCATCAAGAGGGGCTGGTAGCCCGCGGGGATGGGGAACGGGTTGATGCCCGGCATGCTCGCCGCGACCGGGAAGTGGAGGTCGTGGATCCAGAAGCCGCCGGTGAGGCTGAACAGGCAACCAGGCAACGGGAAGATCGGCAGGCCCTGGTAGCCGGGACGGGTCGACGCCCAATCGAGCAGCGTCACGCCGATCAAGGTCGTCGGCGGCACGTTGCTGACATCCCACCACATGGTCTGGCCAACGAAGCCGCGCCCCATGTAGGTCGGACCACCGGCGACCGTGGTCGTGCGCGAGACCAGCCCGACGTTGCCGGTGGCGCCCTCGACCAGCGTCACGAACGGCCGCTCGATCGACAGATCGCGCGACTGCGGATCGACCATCGGCACGCCGGCGGGAGTGCGACCCGGCGAGAAGCCGGTGACGCCCGATACTGCACCGCTGAACGTGTCGCCCCAGATCTCGTCCATCGGGCCGTAGCGGAACTCGACGATGCCGGTCGCCCAGTTGAGCGAGCACTGCATCGTGTGCTCTTCCTGGAACACCTGCCCGACCGAGTTGTAGCGACCGACGCGGTACCACGTGATCAGCACTTCACTGCCGAGCACGTTGTTGACGACGTGCAGGCCCGCCAGCGGATCACTGAATAGCAGCGGCGTTGCATTCTTGTTCGGGCTGAAGTCGTGCCAGAACGGGGCGAAGCGGGCCAGGTGCGTCGCGCCGGAGCCGAGCAGCTTGGCGACCGTGGGCGCATAGTCGGCCGCGAAGTTGCCGGGCACTGCAGTGCCTTCGGCCGAAGCCGGATCGACGATCACGTAGCCGTTGGTGGCGGCGCGGATGACATTGGTGCCGCCGGGCAGTGACCCGACGAAGTCGAAGTTGGTGGCCGCGGGCAGCGCGTGCACCATCGTGTCGTCGTCACCGGTCGTGGTCGGCACGGCCAGCAAGCCGTCGAGCAGATTGACCGGACCTGCACCACCGACGACCAGGTAGGTGTTCGGGTCGGGGTACTGGTCGGGGATCAGTCGCAGCCCGGCGAGTCCGTCCATCTGGCCGAGGTCTTTCAGGTCGAAGTAGGTGTCGTGCGCAAACAGTTGGTAGAACGACGACGGCGCGCCGCCACAGGCCGCACCGAAGCGTTCGTTGCGGGCGGGCACGAGCGCCGGGAAGCCACCCGAACCGATGTACTCCACGCGAATGGTGGGTGGCAGACTCGACGCCGTGCCGTTGGCGGCAATGGCACTGGCGGCGTAGAGGCCGCGGCCGCGCACATGGGCAATGACGCCCGTGGTGTCCTGCAACGCGACCATGACCGAGCCCTGCGGGTCGGTCGCCACCGTTGCCGACGCGTACCGGATGTCGATCAGCAGGTTCGGCTGCAGGCCGGTCGGGTCGTACGGCAGCATCGGCGACGTCGAGAGGTCGATGTCGATGATGTCGTTGTTGGGCGCCCGACCGATCGACGGGGCGACGACGAGCAGCGGAATCAGCACGCCGCCGGCCGGCGTCAGTTCCGTCGACGATGCCACGATCGGTGGCAGGTTGTTCGCGAACGTGCCGTTCAACGCGAGCGCCGAGCTCAGCGTCGTCGAGTAGACGTGGACTTCGACGTTCGAATACGTCTGGCCACCGGCGTTGTGTTCGGTGTCTTCGCCGCGCAGCCGCAGATGCTGCAGCAGGATCGCGCTGTTGACACCGCCGATGCCGGTGAAGTGGCTGGCGTCGTAGAGGACCTGGAAGCGGCGACCGAGGGCGGTGGCACCGCCAAACCAGTTGGCGCTGCCACTTGCGTGCGCTTGCGTTGCCGACTCACCGAGATGGTGGTTGTCAGGCAGCTGGACGAGTTGTTGAGCAGAGAGAACGCTCGTGAGCACGGCGCTCGCGAGCACTGACAGAGTCGTTCCGTTCATGGCTCTCTAGGGACCGTGAGTCCCGTAGGTGGTGTGGAGCCGTCCCGGGGGCTGGGCACTCGTGCACAAGACGCACCGAAGTGCGACGCGAGTTCCGTTGTGCACGAAGATCTGCAAAACACCGCGGCGACGGTGACTTCGCAGGCTGCTCGAACTAGGCGAACAGGTTCAGAAGTCGACGCGCCAGGCGTTGGTCGCCGGCAGCGGGAACGCGCCCGCGACGAGGTCGATAGTCACGCCCTGGAACCAGAAGTGCAGGCCCGCGAGTGCAGGATCGATCGGGCCATAGAACGCGTTCGCGATGCCGGTGACCGGATCGTGCGCATAGACGCTCGGGTCGATGACGAGGTCGGTGAAGCCGGCGCCGATCGCGAGGCTGGCGATGCCGGGTGCCACACTCGGCGCCAGGGTCGAACTCAGCGCCACCAGCGACACCGCGGGGTTGCTGGTGCCCGAGTGCAGCATGCCGTGCATCGTCGAGAAGCTCGCGACGGTGGGCTCGGCGAAGAACTGCGGCGAGGTCGGCGCCACCAACTGCACCTGGATGGTGTTGGTCGGGATCGCGGGGTTGTAGCCGAACACGTTGTAGACGCCGGGCGCCTGCCCCGGACGCGGGTGGAACTCGACGTGCTGGTTGTCGATCACCTTGAAGTAGCCCGAGTGCCACCGCGTCGCCGTGCCCGCACCGGCGAGGTCCCAGTTGCACGCCATCAGCTCGATCCACGCGAGATTGTCGCCTTGCAGCAGGAGGCCCTGGTCGGTCAGCGTCGGCAGTGTCGGTGTCGACGGCGGCACCACGAGCGACGGGAACGGCAGCACCGGAAACACCGCGGTGAGCCCGAACAGCTCGACGTTGCCGGTGAGGGCGAGCGTGCGGCCGGTCGGTTGCGCGACCAGCGTCGGCACCATTGCGCCGTAGAAGCCGAAGTAGGTGTTGGTCTGGTTGGCGCCGCCGCCGACCTGCGTCGCCGCATTCTGCACCAGGGTGATCGAACCGCCGGCGTTGATGCCGCTGCCGGTCAGCGTGCCGGTGACCGACGCGTAGTAGTGCCAGTGGCCCGGATCGAGCGTGCCGCCGTTCGCCGTGTAGGCAGTCGGCAGCATCTGCAGCACGGGGCTGCCAGCGGGCGGGTGGTTGGCTTCCCCTGGCGTGATGCGGTTCTGCAGCACGAGGCTCACGTCCCAGCGGTCGTCGAGTTGGGCGAGGCGCGCCAACGTGCCGGTCAGCTCGGCATGGCCGTCGCCGAACTCCTGCCAGTCCGCGGCCGGCACGAACACGTAGTCGTCGGCGACGCCCGGCAGCACCATGGCGCGGCCGGTCACCAGCGTCGTGCGCAGCGCATCGGGTTGCGGGTGGGTGGTGTCTTCGAGCCACGGCGCGCGGAAGTCGAAGGTGAGGTCCGCGGTGCCGGCCGGCGTGATCGTGCCGAACAACGGTTGCTGCACGACGCCCACCGTGAAGTGCGCCAGCAGGCCATCGTTCGCATTGCGGTTGTTGGCGCCAACGCCGACCTGCGTGAACGACGCCGCGGTCAACGACAGGATGGCGCCGTCGAGGTTGCGCACGCCGGTCAGCGTGCCGGTGGCCGAGGTGTAGTAGGTGAACGCATTCGTGTCGACGGTGCCGACCGGCGCGTACGCACTTGTCAGCAGCTGTTGGTCGGGCGCGCCGGCTGGCGGAAAGCCGGCGTAGCCGTTGACGAGACGACCGGCAAACGTGATGTCGACCAGGAACGCCGAGTAGATGCTGCTGTCGCTGAAGACGCGGCCGGTGAGGCGCGCGGTGCCGTTCGGCAACTGCACGAACTGGCCGCCGCCGGCGATCACGAAGTCGGTGAACACGCCCGGCACCGACAGCATCGTGCCGCCGGCGAGCGTGGCGACCGCGGGGTCACCTTGGGCCTGGCGCACCGGGCGCCAACTGGTCTGGGCCGAGACGGCAGCCGTGAGCAGCAGGGAGACGACGATGGAGCGGGCTTGGGCGAGCATGGGGGCGCTGGCAGGCGCGCTCGACAACGGCATCGCCCCGCGTTCGTTGCGGTGATTCTCCCTCTCTTCCCGGGAGGCGTGGTCGGCGGTGCTGAAGAGTACTGCACGGACGCCAAGCTCGCTGATGCGGACCATCGATTCACTGGGTGCCAGCGGCAACGCACGTTGCCATGGCGCTCCCGGCGATCCCGATCCGGGTCAGAGCACGTAGATCGTCCAGACCCTGGGCACGGCAATGCCAACGACGCCCTGATCCGTCTGCAGCACGAGCCAACCGGTGTTGCCTTCCGGCATCGGGAAGGCGAGCGTGCCTTCGCGGGGGCCATCCTGGGTCAGCACGCGCAGCTTGCTGCCGACCTTCGGCGGCCAGGGCTCGCCGCCCACGACCACGGGAGGCTTGGTGGTTCCTGGCACCGGAATCCGCACTTCGCCGTCGCGCGGTCGCGGCAGGTGGTTCGTGTTCGGGCCACGCCGGAAGGTCGCCTGCGGGTCGTCGTCACTGTGCGCCACGATCGTCGCCGTCACCGGGAAGTGGTCGCTGTAGATGCGGCGCCACGCGTCGCGTTCCATGCCATCGAAGTCGCCATCGACCGCGAGCGAGTCGGCGCGCAGTTCGCGGAAGCCGGTGCCAGCGACGACGTGATCGATCGGCTCCGGGAAGTGCATGATCGTCGGCACCGGCGTCTTGTGGTCGAGGTAGCGGCGTTGCTTGCTCTGCTCGAACAACGTCTCCGGGTCCTTGCCATAGGTGCTGTTGAAGTCGCCGAGCAGCACGACGTCAGCGTCTTCGCTGCCCTTGTTCAGGCCGTCGAGCCACGCCGCCAACGCCGTCGCTTCGCCGCGCCGCTTCAGTTCATCCTGCGCCTTCTGGCCGGCCTTCAGGTGCACGGTGACGAGACGGAAGTCGCAACCGCTCGGCTGGTGCCGGAAGCACGCGGTCACCGGCACGCGATGGAAGATCGGTTGGCCTTCATGTTCGCGCGGCAGCTCGAGCAACTCCTCCGCGTGCAGCAGTTCGACCGTGTTGCGGTCGTAGAGGAAGCCGATGTTCTGCGCGGTCTTGCCGTCGTCCCAGCCGCCGGTGGTGCCCAGCAGCACCTGCCAGCTCGGGCCAGCGCCCTTGGCGACCTTCTGCAGCGGGGCTTCTCCACAGATCTCCTGCACCGCGAGCACGCAGACGCCGAGTTCCGCCACCTTCCTGCCGATGGCGGCGAAGTCGGTGTCGACCCGCGGCGGCAGGTTGTTGCGGAAGTTGCCTTCCGCGCCGAGGAACTCGAGGTTCCACGTGCCGACCTTGAACGCGATCTCGACGGTCTGCGCCGACAGGCACGGCGCCAACAACGACGCGAACCAGAATGGCAACGAACGCAGATTCATGCAGCACCTTGGGCCCGGGCGCGGATCGAGCGCATCAGGTCTTCGAGGAAATGGATGTTGTGGATCGACAGCAGGATGCCGGCCAGCATCTCGTCGGCGATCGCGAGATGGCGCAGGTAGGCACGGGAGTACTTGCGGCAGCAGTAGCAGCCGCAGCCTTCGACCAGGGGATTGGGATCGTCGGCGTACTGCGCATTGCGCAGCTTCAACGACGTGCCGTCCTTGCCGAACGCCGTGTGGTTGCGGCCGTGGCGCGTCGGCACCACGCAGTCGAACAGGTCGACGCCTTGCGCCGTAGCCGCGAGCAGGTCCTCGGGCATGCCGACGCCCATCATGTAGCGGATCTTGCCGGTGGGCAGGTGGTCGACCGCGGCATCGAGCGCCACGCCCATCTGCGCCTTGGTCTCGCCGACCGACCGGCCGCCGATGGCGTAGCCGTCGAAGTCCATCGCCGCCATCGCCACGGCACTCTGCGCGCGCAGTTCCGGATCGATGCCGCCCTGGCAGATGCCGAACACCGCCTGCCCGCGGGCGGCGCCACCCCAGCGGTCGTGCACGTCGCGGGCCATGCGCGCCCAGCGCAGCGTGCGTTCGTGCGCGTCGCGCTGCGTCGCCAGGTCGGCATCGCCAGGCGGGCAGTGGTCGAGCACCATCGCAATGTCGGGGCCGAGCTGCTTCTGGAACGTCAGCACCGACTCCGGCGTGCAGCGGTGCGAACTGCCGTCGATCACCGACTGGAAGGTGACGCCGGCGTCGTCGACCTTCACCTTGCCACCGAGCGAGAACACCTGGTAGCCGCCGCTGTCGGTCAGGATCGGGCCGTCCCAGCCCATGAACTTGTGCAGGCCGCCAAGTCGCTCGATGCGTTCGGCGCCGGGCCGCACGTGCAGGTGGTAGCTGTTGGCGAGGATCAACTCGGCGCCGGTCGCTTTCACCTGCTCGGGCGTCAGGCCCTTCAGCGTCGCGTAGGTGCCGACCGGCGCGAAGCACGGCGTCTCGAACGAGCCGTGCGGCGTGTGGAAGCGGCCGCGGCGCAGTTTGCCGTTCTGGCCGAGCAGTTCGAAGCGGAACGGATTCACGGATTCACTCGTTCACGCGAACGGCAACTCGCCGGGGCGGGACTTGGGATGGTCGAGCCCGAGATGCTCGAACGTGCGGGCGGTGGGGACGCGACCACGCGGCGTGCGCGCCAGCAGGCCACAGCGGATCAGGTGCGGCTCGAGCACTTCTTCGAGCGTGTCCTCGGCTTCGTCGATCATCGCGGCGAGCGTCTTCAAGCCGATGGCGTCGCCGCGTTGCACGAGGGCGCGCAGCAGCTTGCGGTCCACTTCTTCGAGGCCGAGGTGGTCGATGCGCAGGCGCTGCAGGCCTTCCGTCGCGGTGGCGGCATCGATGCTCGGCTTCTGCTGCACCTGGGCGAGGTCGCGCACGCGGCGCAGGATGCGCAGGCTCATGCGGGGCGTGCCGCGGCTGCGTTCGGCGCACAGGGCGGCGGCGTCGGCATCGAGCTTCACGTGCAGCCGGTCGGCGGCGCGCAGCAGGATCTGTTCGAGGTCCTTGTGCGGGTACGGTTCCAGCCGTTCGACGATGCCGAAGCGCGAGCGGAACGCCGCCGACAGCAGGCCCTCGCGCGTGGTGGCGCCGACCAACGTGAACGGTTGCACGCCGAGCCGCACGCTGCGCCCGCTCGGCCCCGGATCGAGCACGACGTCGATCGCGTGGTCTTCCATCGCCGAGTAGAGGTACTCCTCCAGCGTCTTCGGCAGCCGGTGGATCTCGTCGATGAACAACACCTGGTTGCGCTGCAGGCGCGTCAAGGTGCCGGCGAGGTCCTTCGGGGCGCCGAGGGCGGGGCCCGAAGTGAGCACGATGTCGGCGCCCATGCCCTGCGCGATCAGGTAGGCGAGTGTCGTCTTGCCGAGACCGGGCGGGCCGCACAGCAGCACGTGGTCGAGCGGCTCGTCGCGCTCGCGGGCGGCGGCGATCGCGATCCTCAGGTTGTCGCGGATCTGGTCCTGGCCGACGAACTCGGTGAACGTGCCTGGCCGCAGGCTGCGGTCGAACTCGCGTTCACTTGGATCGGGCGCGTCGTGGAACACCATCGGGCGCGGGATCGTACTTGTGTTCGCGATGCAATCCACCACGCTGGTGGCGTGACCGAAGCCGAATTGCCGATCTACCAGCTGTTGGGGGCCGAGTGCCTGACGGCGATCATCGCCGGGTTCTACCGGCGCGTGCCGCAGGACCCGATTCTCGGGCCGATGTACCCCAAGCACGACCTCGCCGGCGCCGAGGCGCGGCTGCGCGGCTTCCTGATCTACCGTTTCGGCGGGCCGCCGGACTACATCAAGGAACGCGGCCACCCGCGCCTGCGCATGCGGCACGCCCCATTCGTCGTCGACCAGGCGGCGCGCGATCGCTGGATGGAGCTGATGCTCGCGGCGATCGACGAACAGCCGGCCGCAGCACCCCACCGCGCCTACCTCGAGAAGTTCCTCGGCGACATCGCGACGTTCCTGGTCAATCGCTGAGCCAGGCAGCCAGCCCCGTCAGCGCACCACCAGCTTCAGGTTGCGGAAGCGGATCTCGGTCGGACCACCGCTGTGCAGCTGCAGGGCGAGGTGGCCTTTCGACGCCATCTGCGCGTCGTCGCGGTCGAAGCACGGCTGGTCGTTGAGGAAGCCCTGCACGCGCGCGCCCTTGGCGACGATGCGGTAGGTGTTCCACTCGCCCTTCTTCACGTGCGCTTCGCCGCCGGCGGCTTCGAGCAGGCCGCGGCCGTGTTCTTCGTACAGTTTGCCCCACCAGCCCGGTCCGATGTCGGCCTGCGGTCCCGCCACGTCGCCCTCGGCGAGCGGTTCGCTGCGAAACTGCACGCCGCTGTTGCCGGCGTCGCCGACGAGTTTGACTTCGAAGGTGAACTCGAAGTCGGCGAGCAGCAGGTGGCTGACCGCGAAGTTGTTGCGCGGCAGCCCGGTGGTCGTGCGCCCGACGATTTCGCCGTCTTCGATCGACCACACCGCCGGATCGACGTGCCACAGCGCGAACGAGCTGCCGGAGAACAGGAGGTCGCCGTCCTGCTTGCCGGGCCGCAGCGGCACCTGCTGGTCGTGCCGCAGGTAGGCGATCAGGTCGCGGGCTTCGTCGGGCCGCAGCGATTCGAGTTGCGACGGCGGCATCAACGACGTGCCGGTGGCAGGCTCGATCGAGGCGATGTCGGCTTTGGCGACTACCTCGCTGCCGGACAGGCTCTTCACGGTCCACGCGGTGGCGGTTTCGTCGGCGAGCAGGCCCATCAGCACGCTGCCCGACTTCAACTTCACGGAACGCGACTCATAGTCGCGGGCCACTTCGCGGTTGGGGTCGATGATGTTCTCGAGCAGGTAGTCGAGGTCCTTGCGGTTGCTGCCGGTGAGGTCAGGGCCGAGCGGCAGTCCCTGGCCGTACAGCACGTGGCAGTTGCCGCACGTGCGCTGGTAGACCGCGCGGCCGCGGCTACGGTCGGCGGCGGCCAGGGCCGCCGTGTCGAGCTTCTGCTTCCACGCGTCGATCTGCTGCTGGGCCGTCGCCGCGGCTGCACCACGGTGACCCCAGATTGTAGTCAGTCGTTCGCGCACTGAGGCATCGCCAAGCTGCACGAGTTGCTGGCGCACGGGGGCGTCGAGCACGGCGCGATCGACGGTGCCCTTGCCGACTGCGTCGAGCAATGCCAGCGCCCAGTCCGATCGGCTGGCGAGTGCCTTTGCCGCCGCCGCGCGCCGTTCGTTCGGCATTTGGGGCCATTGCGTGAGCAGCGCCGCGGCCAACGTCGGATCGTCGAAGCGCGGCAACGTGCGCAGCGCGCGGTCGCCGAGGATCGGATCGACGATGAGCGCCAGCACGGCCGAACGATCGTCGGGGCCTGGCGTCTTCGTCAGCAACTCGAACGCGCGTTCGCGGCGACCGCGCGGTTGGCCCGGGTCGGCGACGAGCCGACGCAATGCCGCGAGGCTGTCGGGATCGCCGAACGTGGCGCCGACGAGGGCCAGCGTCGCGCTGTTCTTGGCATCCTGCCAACGGTGTGCGGCGGCGGCGAGCTGCGGCCAGGCCGCGGGGCGTGGCATCGACGTGTGCCGCTCCAGTCCTTTCGCGATTGCGTCCAGCCACGGTGCCGCCGCACCGGCGTCTGTTGCCGCGAGCGCAGCCACCACGGCGTCGAGGGCGTCGCCACCCGCTTCGGTGAGACGACGGATCGTGAACGTGGCGACGTCGGGCAGCCGGGCGCTGCGGGCGAACTGCAGCGCGCGGGCCGGGTCGGTCGGCAGGGCGGGTTCGATGCCGAACCAGACCATCTTCGGCAGGTTGTGGTCGCCGGCATCTTCGGCGTGCGCGGCCAGCGCCACAGCGATCGACCACCGATCCGCCAACGGCAAGCGCTGCATCGCGGCGGCGAGGTAGAGGCGCACGACCGGCGAGGTGTCGTGTTCGGCGCGCTGCGCCAACGCGGCGACCTGCTCGACGGTGGCGGCGCGGTCTTCGACCAGGAACTGGATCGCGAAGGCGCGCACGTACTCATGCCGATCGGTGAGCAAGGCCAGCAACGCCGCGTCGTCGAGGGCGGCCAGCGTGTGCAGCGACCACAGGGCCCGCAGTCGCTGCGGTTCGGCGCGATCCTGGCGCTGCAGTTCGGCGCGCAGGAGCGGCGCCGTCGCAATCGCCTTGCGTTCCTGCAGCAGGCGGCGGGCGGTGGTCGCCGCGTAGTCGTTCGCGTCGAACAACAACGGCACGAGGTCGGCATCGGCGAGCGCCCCGAGATCCCGCGGTGCCGGCGCCGCATCGCCGTAGCAGAGCTTGTAGATGCGGCCGTTGCTGCGGTCCCACGCTTCGATCTTGCTGTGGTGGCAGGTCTGGTCGTCGTACCAGTCGAGCAGGTAGACGTTGCCATCCGGCGCGTGCTGCAGCGACACCCCGAGGAACGACTCGTCGTGCGCGCGCAGGAAGTCCGGACCATGGCTGCCGACGAATCCGCTGCCCTGCCGCGTCAGCACGTCGTGGTTGAGCCGGTGCCCGTGCAGGTTCACCATCAGCAGGCCGCCGTCGTACTGCTGCGGCCAACGCCCGCCGCGGTAGATCAACGCAGCGCAGTGCGCATGGCCGCCGCCCTGTTCGTCGGAACTGCTGTTGCCGGCGTGCGGCTTGTCGCCTTGCCAGTGTTTGTGGTCGGCGATCGTCGGGATGTCGTCGTAGACGAACGGCGAGAAGTGCTTGCCCGCCTGGCGATCGTAGTAGGCCCCCTGGATCACGTGGAACAGGTGGGGGATCACGCAGGCCGTCACGAACGCCTGGCCGTTTGCATCGAAGTCGACGCCCCACGGATTGCTGGTGCCGTGCGCAAAGACCTCGAAGGTCCGCCGCGTCGGGTGGTAGCGCCACACCGCGGCATCCAGCGGTTGGCGCTGCGCCTCGGGCGTGCCGGGCAGTCCGACCAGCGAATGCGTGAACACGCCATGGCAGCCGTAGAGCCAGCCATCGGGGCCCCAGCGGAACGCGTTCAACGTTTCGTGGGTGTCTTCGTAGTGCCAGCCGTCGAGCAGCACTTCGGCCGGGCCATCGGGCACCAGGTTGCGATCGCGGTCGGGCACGAACAGCAACTCGGGCGCCTGGCCGACGAAGACGCCACCAAAGCCCACCGCGATGCCGCTGGTGAGGTTGAGTCCTTCGAGAAACACCGTGCGCTGGTCGAAGCGGCCGTCGCTGTCGGCATCGGTGAAGACGACGATGCGGTCGAGGCCCTGGCCGGCGGGGCGCTTCTGCGGGTAGCTGTGCGCTTCCACGACCCACAGCCGCCCCGCTTCGTCGACCGCCATCGCGATCGGCTGCGTCACGTCCGGTTCGGCGGCGAACAGCTCGGCGCGAAATCCCTTCGGCAAGGTCATGCGCGCCCGCGCCTGCTCGGGCGCGAATCCGCCGTCCTTCGGCGAATCGCCGTGCAGCCGGAAGTCGTCGAAGTTGACGTGGCCCCAGTGGCCCGTGGCGTCGTCGACGAGTCGCACGAACACTGCCTGGCCCCGATGCAGCGTCAGATCGGCGGTGGCGAGCCGCAACCGTTCGTTGTCGGTGCCGCTGGCCGCGAACAGCACTTCCTGGGTGTCGTTGCGCACGATCTCGACCCGCGTGCTGCGGTCGCGCCCGCCACCGACGAGGAAGCTCACGTGCGCCGGATCGAGCGCAAACGGCGCCGACGTCAAGGTGCCGCGCGGGCGGTCGGATTCGGCGGCCTCGTACGAGCCGACCCAGTGCCGGCCGGTGTGGCCACTCTGCATGTCGTCGCGACGAACGGCGACGGTGTCACCGGCTTCCACGCGGGTGAACGCTTCCCCGGTTGCCCGCCAATCGCGCAGGTCGCCGGCTTCGAAGTCGAGGTTGAGCGGTTTGCCGTCGGCACCCTTCGGCACGCTGCCGCCGCGCTGCGGCGCCTTGTCCTGCAGCAGGCGGGCCAGCTCGACCCGTTGCGCCACTTCGAGGGCGCGCGCGGTGGTGGAGGTCGGCCGCTGCGTGTGCACGAACACGCCCATCTTGTTGCCGACGACGACATCGGGAGCGCCGTCGCCGGTCACGTCGGTGGCCACGACCTGTGTGCCGACGCCCGAATGCCCGTCGATCTCGCGCGGGATCCACTGCACGCCCGCTTCGGTCCGCGTGCACTGCAGCCACAGCAGCCGCGCCGGCTCGCGATCGACGGGGTCGTTGCCCGAGTGCGCCCAGTAGCGGTTGCCGGTGACGACGTCGAGCTTGCCGTCCTGGTCCATGTCGGCGGCGCACAGCGCGTGCAGGCCGCCGAGCACGACGCCGAACGCGTTCTCGTTGGCCTTCTTGCCGAGGATGCGGTGGCGATGGAATGCGATCGCGCCCTCGCGTTGCTGTTGTTCGTGCCAGACGAGGCCGAAACCATGCGCGTGTTCGCTGGTGACGACGTCGTTGTCGCCGTCGCCATCGACGTCGAACACCAGCATCTGCGCGCCGCCGGGTTCGCAGAACTTGACGCCGTGGTTCTGCCACTGCGGGTCGCCGGCCAACGACTCGGGTTGGCGCCACCAGCCGTGTTTCCACAGCACATCGACGCGACCGTCGCCATCGATGTCCCCCGTGCCCAGACCATGCGTGAAGCGACCGCCGATGCCCGCCGCCGAGATCGCGTGCCAGGTCCAAGGCCGTTCGGGATGTTGCCAGTCGACCGCGGCATAGCCGAGGCGGTCCTGCGTCATGCAGACGAGTTCGGGTTTGCCGTCGCCGGTCAGGTCGGTGAAGGTCGGCGACTCGTTGTCGACGCCGTCGAACACGACGTGCGCGGTCCACTGCTCGGCCGGCCCCTTCGGGTTCTGGTACCAGATCGCCTGCTTGCCCGGAAAGCCGATGCGCAGCACGTCGTTCCAGCCGTCGCCGTCGAAGTCATGGGCGAAGCTGAAGAAGTGGTCGGAGTAGCCGGCCTTGTCGAACGTGGCGGGCGGATACAGCGTGTGGGCCTTGGTGAACTCCGGGCCTTCCCACCAATAGGGGCCGGCCGTCACATCGACGTCGCCGTCGCGGTCGAGATCGGCCGCCGTGGCACCCTCGCACAGGAATCGGGTGTCGAGCTGCTGCCGCGCAAACGGCCGCAGCTGGTGTTGCGCCGGCAAAGTCGAAAGGCACAGGAGAAAGCACGGGAACGTCGCCGCGTGGCATGCGGCGAGCCTGGAACGCAGACGATACGCGGCCGGCATTGGGGCGACGGTAGGCGGGTGCCGTCAGGGCAGCAAGCCGACGATTGTCGCCCGAATGCACTTGTGGCCTCGGTGGCGTCGCATTGCATACTGGGCACATGCGCCTCGCGTTCGCCGTCTCGTGTGTGCTTCCCTGTGTGTTGCTGGCCCAGGACAAGGCTCCGGTGCCGCTGTGGAACGGCACCGACTTCGCCGGCTGGCACGGCCAGCGGCACGAGAGTCCCTACAAGCTCGAGGCGATGGCCAAGGATGCGCGCGCCAAGTTGCAGGCCGAAGACGATGCGACGATGCGCGCCCACTGGCGCGTCGACGGCAACGACCTGGTCAACGACGGCGAAGGCGCCTACCTGACCACCGACGAGGCGTTCGGCGATGCCGAGTTCTGGCTGGAGTACAAGACGGTGGCGCTCGCCGATTCGGGCATCTACCTGCGCGGCAGTCCGCAGGTGCAGATCTGGGATACGACCGAAGCCGGTGGCAAGTGGAAGCACGGTGCCGACAAGGGCAGCGGCGGTCTGTGGAACAACGAAGTCGGGCCGCGCTTCCCGCCGGTGGTCGCCGACAAACCGTTCGGCGAATGGAACAGCATGCGCATCCGCATGGTCGGCGAACTCGTGTGGGTGTGGCTCAACGACAAGTTGACCGTCGATGGCGCGCGCATGGAGAACTACTGGGATCGCAAGCGGGCGTTGCCGGCGACGGGCCCGCTGCAACTGCAGACGCACGGCGGCGAGATCCGCTTCCGCAACCTGAAGGTGCAGCGGCTCGATGCGGCGGCGGCGAACGCGATCCTCGCGGCGACGTCGAACGACGGGTGGAAGAGCCTGTTCGATGGCACGTCGTTCACCGGTTGGCAGGGCGATCGCGACAACTACGAAGTGGCGGACGGCGCGATCCGCTGCAAGGCAGGCAAGGGCGGCAACCTGTTCACCGAGGGCCGCTACGGCGACTTCACGGTCCGGCTGCAGTTCCGCCTGCCGCCTGGCGGCAACAATGGGCTCGCGATCCGGTATCCGGGCAACGGCGATCCGGCCTACACCGGTGTCGAAGTGCAGGTGCTCGACGACACGCACCCGAAGTACAAGGACCTCAAGCCCTACCAGGCGCACGGTTCGGTCTACGGCGTGGTGCCGAGCCAACGGGGTTACCTGCGGCCGGTCGGCGAATGGAACTTCGAAGAGGTCACCGTGCGCGGCACGCGCTACATGGTCGTGCTGAACGGCACGCGCATCGTCGATGCAGACATCGCCACGCTGCCGAGCGACCTGAAGGACCATCCGGGCAAGAACCGCACCGAGGGCCACTTCGGCTTCTGCGGCCACGGCGACGCGGTCGAGTTCCGCGCCATCGCGATCAAGCCACTCTGAGCGCCGCGCTCACAATGTGAGGGTCGGCTTGCCCGCCCGCGCGATGCCCACGGCTTCGATGCGATCGAGGGCCACGACGAACAACGCGAACAGGGCGCGCAGGCGCTCGGTGTCCTTGAGGTGGCCGCCGACGAGCACGCGCAGTTCGTCGGTGTCCTTGGGGAACTTCGGCCCGAACCAGCCTTCGTGGTCTTCGACGGACAGCGTCGCGCCCTTCATGGCCTGCAGGCGGCGGCGCAAGTCGGGGCCGGAGAGCAGCTCGCGCACCTTGGCTTCGTCGTTGCTCTTGACGATGAAGTTGGCGTCGAAGTCGGCGTCGCCGACGACGACGTCCTGGATGCCGAACCACTTGCCGATCACGCTGAACAGGTTGCTTCGGTAGACCCTGCAACGGAACGCACCCGTGGCGAGGAACGGGGCGCGGAAGCGCGTGAAGGGGATGTGGACGTTGTTCACGTAGGTGGTGAACGTGTCGAGCGTGATCGTCCAGTGGGCATGCTCGACCGTGATGCGGTCGGAGCGACGCCACGTTCCCTTGCAGTAGGCGCCGCCGAGTTGCGCGCTCAACTGGTTCCAGACCTCAGCCCGGTTCGGGCCGAACCAACCGGCCGATGTGCTCATCGCAGCATTCGAGCACGAGTCCGCGCGGTCCGCGAGGCGATAAGGGCCAAGCCTTCGCGCCTCGCAGGAGTACAGCCCTGCTCCACGAAGCGAGTCGGCCGGGGATTTGATTCGCCCGAAGAGTGTTCCGACCGCTGAGTGGGAGAACGACGAGTGGTTGCTCCTCTCAGGAGCAGCCCAGCTCCACGAAGCGAGTCGGCCGGGGATTTGATTCGCCCGAAGGGTGTTCCGACCGCTGAGTGGGAGAACGACGAGTGGTTGCTCCTCTCAGGAGCAACCATCGCTCCACGAAGCGAGTCGGCCGGGGATGTGATTCGCCCGAAGGGTGTTCCGACCGCTGAGTGGGAGAACGACGAGTGGTTGCTCCTCTCAGGAGCAGCCACTCGTCCCGCCGCAGGACACGCACTTCAGGCAGGTGCCGTTGCGCACCAGGGTGAACGCGCCGCAGGCGCTGCACGGATCGCCTTCGTAGCCCTTGAGGCGGGCTTCGGCGATCTTCATGCGCGTCTGCCGCGTCGCGATCGCGGCCGAGGACGGCTCGGCGCGCAGCAGCGCCGCGTTGGTCGGCGCCACCATCATGGGTGCCGCCATCGTCATGTCGTCGTGGCCGCGCGCCATGCCGCGGCTGTGCGGGTGCAGATGTTCGTTCTCGTGCACCGCGGGCGGCGGCGCTTCGCCTTCGTAGACCGTCTCGGAGACGACTTCCTCGTCGGTGAACTCAGGGCTCTTGCCGCCCATCGTCGTGTTGCGCAGGTCTTCGCTGTGCACCTGGGCCAGTTCCTCGCGACCGAGGTAGCTGATCGCCAGCTCGCGGAACACGTAGTCGATCACCGAGGTGACCATCTTGATCTGGTCGTGGCCCTGCACGATGCCGTTGGGCTCGAAGCGCGTGAACACGAATGCGTCGGAGAACTCGTCGAGCGGCACACCGTGCTGCAGGCCGAGCGAGACCGCGATCGCGTAGCAGTTCATCAGGCTGCGGAAAGCCGCGCCTTCCTTGTGCATGTCGAGGAAGTTCTCGC
>SXPB01000165.1 GCA_005776475.1 Planctomycetia bacterium | reverse complement strand
CGGCCACCCGATCGGCGCCACCGGCGCCCGCATCGTCGTCACGCTGTTGCACGAGATGAAGCGGCGTGGCAGCAAGCGTGGCCTGGCGACGTTGTGCATGAGTGGCGGCATGGGCATGGCCCTCGAGTTCGAGCGCCCATGACCGCGCGCGCGGCGTCCGGTGCAACGTTCGTCGCGGCGGTGTTCGCGGCGGCGCTCACGGCACAGGGACCACCACGCGGCAACCTGTCGGGCTTCGTCAAGGGCGCCGACGGCAAACGCGTCGTCGGTGCCGCGGTGACGTTGGTGTCGCGGCCGGTGCCCGGCCGCCTCGATCTCGGTGCCACCGACGAACTGCACGTGGTCACGGGCGACACGGGCTTGTTCCGCACCGAACTGCTGCACGGCCGCGCCTACACGGCGTGGGCAACGTTCCGCGATGCGGCCGGCGCCGAGCAGCGCACCGAAGTGGTCGGGGCGGTGTTTCCCGGGCCGCCGCACGAGCTGCCGCTGGCGCCGCCGCAGCAACTGCGCCGAGTGCAACTGGAAGGTCTCGCCGCCTGGTCGGCACAGGCGCCGTGCACGTGCACGCTGTTTGGCGAAGGCGACGATCCGTTGGCGGTGCCGGTGGCACTCGACGCCGAGGGCCGCGCCGCCGTGCCGGCGATGCCGGGCAGCTACTGCCACGTCGAAGTGCGCGGCCGCGACGGGTTCGTGATCGCGTTGCCGCCGGCGCTGTATCTCGCCCAGGAAGGCCTCGTCGAGGCGAAGGTCGCGGTGCCAGCTCCGCGCGAGCTGCGCGTGCGCGTGGTCGACGAGAAGCAGCAACCGATCGTCGGCGCCACCGTGCAGCATGCACTGGGGCACTCGCGACGGCTGGTGCAGAGCGAACTCGGGCGCACGGATGCCGAAGGGCGGGTGCGCGCCTTGGTCGCGGCGACGAATCCAACCTACGGCCCGGCCGCCGAGAACTTCTGGATGGCCGTCGAAGCCGCCGGCTACCAGCGCCAGGTCGCCTTCTGCGACTGGAAGACGCTCGGCGACGAACTGGTGTTCACGTTGCCGGCCGGCGTGCCCTTGCGCGGGCGAGTGCTGGCGAAAGACGGTGCCCCGGTGCGCGGCCTCACGCTGCTGCCGGAGTGCTACGCGGTGGGCAACGACAGCATCACGACCGGCTGCGGGGTGCCGATCCGGTCGTGTCCGGTGGATGGCGACGGACGGTTCGCGATGCACTCGCTGCATCCACGGTACGGCTTCCGCTTGCTGGCGACGATGGAGCCGGCGGCGGCGATTGCCGCCGGCATCGCATTCCGGCCCGACATCGCGGTGGCGCCGGTGCTGTGGCTGGCGGTGGGGGAATCGCCGTTCGGAGCGAGCCATGACCTCGGCGACCTGCGCGTCGACCGCCTCGTCGCCACCTGCATTGAAGTGACGGACCACGCCGGTACGCCGGTGCCCGGCGCGCGGCTCGAGGTCACCACGCAGTCGCTCTACAACTCGCCGTTGTCGTATGTCACCGACCGCGTCGGGCGGCTGCAGTTCTTGCTGCCCGAGGGCGAGTTCCGCATCGGTGCCTGGGTACCCCAAGGCGGCGTTGCCACCCGGAGCCTGCGGCTACCGCTGGCGGCGGAAGAACCGCCGGTCGTGCCCCTGCGGCTGTCGCTGTCGAAGACGTGGACGGTGCGCGGCGTGGTGGTCGATGCGGCGGGCAAACCGATGGCCGGCGCGATCGTGCACCAGTACGACCGGGCGCGCTGTGAGGATCGGGCACTGCGCGCGCTGACGTTCTTTGGCGACGCCAAGACCGGGCCAACCGGGCCAGACGGCGCGTTCACGCTGACATTGCCGATCGAGGAACCGTTCGCGATCCGCGCCTGGCTCGCGGGAGCGACGCCGCAGCATGCCGAACACGTCGTGTCGCCCGGCGATCTCGACGCGCAGCGTGTGCGGTTGCAGCTCGCGCCGTGGCAGCAAAAGTAACGTCGTCGGTAGCCTGCAGCGGCAACACGGCGTTACCGTCGCCGCTGTGGCGCGTCTTTTTCCGGCCCACGCTTCCGCGATCCGCACACTACGCAACGAAACGATGCCGACCTTCCGCTCCCGCGTCCTCCCGCTCCTCCTGTTGCTGTTGCCCGCCTGCGCCTTCGCTCGCCAGGACACCAACGATCCGATCGACGCCACCGTGGTGCACACGTTCACTCCCGGCAAGACCACCGCGCGCGACGTGACCGCCGCCCTCGGCGCGCCGACCGAAGTGGTGCAGCTCGGCAAGCGCACCGCCTACCGCTACGACGCGACCACGCAGAAGAGCACGGTGCTGTTCCTGCTGCTCGTCAACTTCGCCAACCAGGATGGCCGCAGCGACCGCCTGTGGGTGTTCTTCGACGAGCACGACGTGCTGACGCACCACGGCGCCAGCTACAGCACGCACCGCACCCAGTACGCGATGCCGTGGGAAGACGTACACGAGGCCGCGGACAACCAGAGCCGCGACGCGAAGCGGCCCGGAGTCGGCAAGTGAACGCCGCCGTGCGCGCCGCTGCCCTCGCGGCGGCGCTCGCCACGGCGGGTTGCGTCACTGCAAACTACGGCCACACGAGCTTCGGCGAACCAGTCGACGACGCTGCCTTCGCCGCCCTCGTGTCCGGCGAGGCCACGTTGGCCGACTGCTTGCAGGCGCTCGGCGCGCCCGTTCGCGTGTTCGAGTATCGCGTCGGGCCGACCGGTGAATCGGGCATGGTGCTCCTGTGGTCCTGGCGCGACGAGGCCGGCTGGGGCATCGATGTGTCGAGCGGCGACGACGCCATCCCTGGCAGCGTGTCGTTCGACGCCGTGTCCACCGACCTCCCCGGCTGCGTGCTGTGGTTTGGTCCCGACCTGCGGTTGGAAAAGGCCAGGAAAGGCACCCTCGGCGACCTGCTCCCGCGCCGTCTGCGCCCAAGTGCGGCAGGGGAAGGCTGAACGGCGGCTGCAGCTCCAGAGGACGCTTCCGTGGCCGAAAGCCCGGCGCTATGACGGGGCGCTCTTCCCCGACTAGATGCTGCGCATGCTCCGAATCCTGGCTGCCGTTTCCCTTTCCCTGTTCGTTTCCCTGCTGCCGGCGCAAGAAGTGCCCGGCCTGAAGGTCACCCTCGCGGGCCGCTCGCTGGTGCCCGCCCAAGGCACCGTCGACCTGCGGCTGGTGCTCACCGTCGAGGCCGACACCGAGGTTCCAGCACAGCTGCTGACCGGGCTCAACCTCGCCGTGAAGTGCGACGACCAGGCGAAGGCGCCGATCACGCAGGCGGGCAAGGGCGCTGCCGTGGCGCTGACCAAGGGCACACGCATCGAACGCACGCTGTCGTTCCCGGCGGCCACGTTCCTGCCGACGCCTGACCACGCCGAAGTGGCGACGGTCTCGGTGGCGTGGGAAGGCATGGCCGGCACGTCGTTCGTGTTCAAGGTCTCGCCCGACACGCGCAACGTGAAGATCGAGGACCTCGACCTCAACAAGACCCAGGTCGTGCTGGTCACCAACTACGGCGAGATGCGGCTGTCGTTCCGGCCCGACAAGGCGCCGAAGCACGTCGAGAACTTCATCAAGCTGTGCCTGCAGGGTTTCTACGACGGCACCAAGTTCCACCGCGTGATCCGCAACTTCATGATCCAGGGCGGTTGCCCGAACACCAAGGACGACAGCAAGCCCGAGACGTGGGGCAGCGGTGGTCCTGGCTACACGGTCAACGCCGAGTTCAACGACCTGCGCCACCTGCGCGGCACGCTGTCGATGGCGCGCACCAGCGACCCGAACACCGCCGGCTCGGGCTTCTTCCTCGTGCACAAGGAATCGCCGCACCTGGACAAGGCCTACTCCGCGTTCGGCAACCTCGAAGAAGGCGCCGACGTGCTCGATCGCATCGCCGAGACGCCGGTGCACCAGGAGCGCCCGTTCACGCCGGTGATCCTGCATTCGGCGATCGTGCTGGCCAAGAAGAAGTAGTCCCTCGACGCGCTACCCGCAGAGCCCACACCGACATGGACCTCGAACACACCGATCCAGCGACCATCGAAGCCGCACTCGTCACCGACAAGGGCACGATGGTCGTCACGTTCTTCGCGGAGCAGGCGCCGGCGCACGTGCGGAGCTTCCTCGCGCTGTCGCAGCGGGGCTTCTACGAAGGCGTCGCCTTCCACCGCGTGATCAAGAACTTCATGATCCAAACCGGCTGTCCGAACAGCAAGAAGGGGGCGCAGGGCATGCCGGGCACCGGTGGTCCGGGCTACCACCTGCCGGCTGAGTTCAACGACATCCCGCACACGCGTGGGGTGCTGTCGATGGCGCGCGCCCGCGACCCGAACTCGGCGGGTTCACAGTTCTTCGTCGTGCACTCGGACCACGCCGAGTTCCTCGACGGCCAGTACACGGTGTTCGGCAAGGTCGAAGAAGGCCTCGATGTGCTCGATGCGATCGCCTGCATCGACTGCGACTTCGGCGGCGCCGGCGAACGCAGCGTGCCGAAGGAGCGCGTCGAGATCCGGCGCGTCGAACTGCG
>SXPB01000164.1 GCA_005776475.1 Planctomycetia bacterium | reverse complement strand
GGACAAGCGGGCGCCATTGTCCAGAAGTAAAACCGGCTGGCCTCTTTGCGCCAAGTCGACACGAACGGCCGCGCCGCAGCGCCGCCGAAGATCGGCTGCAGGATCGGGGTCTCGACTTCGAGGTAGCCGAGCGAGTCGAAGTAGTGGCGCACTTCGCGCACGATCTTGCTGCGCATCGCGAACGCCAGCCGCACCTCGGGGTTGGCGAACAGGTCGACGTAGCGCATCCGGTAGCGCTGCTCCTGGTCCTGCAGGCCGTGCCACTTCTCGGGCGCCGGGCGCAGCGACTTCGCCGCCAGCACGACCTCGTTGGCCCACAGGGTCGGCTCGCCTTTCTGCGTGGTGCCGAGTTCGCCGGTGATGCTGACGAGGTCGTTGCCCTCGATCTGTTTGCGGTTGGGCCAGAACGCGGCGAGCCGATCGCGCTGGAAGCCGACCTGCAGCGAACCGGTGCGGTCCGACAGGTGGGCGAAGCGCAGCTTGCCGAAGTCGCGCACCTGGCCGAGGCGGCCGGCGATGGTGACGACCTGGCCGGTCCGGTTGGCGAAATCGGTGAGCAGGTCACCGATCGGCTGGCCGCGCGGCACGCGGGCGGGGAAGGGGTCCTGCCCGGCGGTGCGCATCGCCTGCAGCTTTTCGAGTCGGTCGTTCGCGATCCCGTCGGTCAAGTTCGGTCCTCGGCTCGTGGTGGCAAGCCGGCGATCCTAGGGACGGGTTGCGATGGCGTCGACCTGGATCTGCACCTGTCCGTCGACGACGCGCACCGGCCACGTCCGCACGTTCCACTGCGCCCCGACGTCGCAGGCGCCCGTGCGCAGGTCGAACTCCCAGCAGTGCAGGAAACACACCACCTTGCCGTGCAGCACGCTGCCGTCGCACAGCGGCGCACTCGCGTGCGGGCAGGCGTTGTCGATTGCGTGCAGTTCGTCGCCGAGTTTGAAGAGGGCGACCCAGCGGTCGCCAATCTTCACCGGGCAGCCCGGCTTGAAGGCCATCGCGGCGAGTGGCCCGACGTCGACCCAGCTCATCGCGGCGACCGCCGGAACGCGTAGCGCCGGATCACGCGACCTTCCTCGATGTACTTGCGTTCGAAGTTCGTCGGCGAGAACGCATGGCCGGGGCCGGCGGCGATCACGCGCGCCTCTTCGTCTTCGTCGCGCACAAAATCGATCGCGCTGCCCATCACGCGCGCCACCTGCCCCGAGTAGCCGGCATTGTCCGACGCGAAGTAGAGGTAGCCGTCGTCGCGGATCGCGCGCGCCAGCACCGGCAGCACATCGGGCGTGAAGAAGCGACGGCCTTGGTGGCGGCGCTTGGGCCACGGGTCGGGGAAGTACACGTGCACCGCGGCGAGTTCGCCCGGTTGCACCCGGTCCTGCAAGAACAGCTTGCCGTTGTCGACCAGCAGGAGCCCGTTCTGGCGGCCGGTCGCGAACAGCCGCGTCGCCGCCATCGCCGCGTAGCCGGGCGCGGCTTCGATGCCGAGCAGGAACGTATCGGGCCGCGCTGCGGTCGACGCGACCACGAAGGCGCCCTTGCCCGAGCCGATTTCGATCTCGATGTCGTCGTAGCCGCTCGGCACCAGGGCCGCGAGGGTGGGCGGATTGTGGCCACCGAACACCAGCCGGTCGCCGGGCTCTTCGTCGCCATCCTGGATGCGGCTGCGGAACGACAGCTTGCCGCCCTGGTGCATGCGCGGATTGAAGACCGGCGCGTCGTCGTCGCGTTCGGGCGTGGAATCGGTGTCGGGCGGCTCGGCGGACGGCATGAAGCGGGCGAGCATATCGACGGCGCGCAGCGGCAAAAGGCTCGTGCGGTGCCGGCGTGTACCTACACTGGCGCGCCCTTGCGCGAGTCTTCGACACCCCTGCATACCGTCGGCTGGTGGCTGGTGCGCCATCGCATCGCCGTTCTGGTCGTGGCGTTGGCGAGTGCGGTGGCCCTGGCGTTCGCGGTGCCGCAGCTGCAGGTGGGCTTTCGCGTCGACGGCTTCTTCCGCAGTGACGACCCCGAACTGCAGCAGGCGATGGCGCACTACGGCGATGGCGGGTTCGAGTATCCGGACCGGCTGCTGCTGTTCGGGTGGGATGAAGCGGAGCCGACCGGCGCGGCTTCGATCCAGCGGTTGGCACGTTTTGCGGCGGCGCTCGGCAAGGACCCGGTGGTCGAGCGGGTGTTGACGCTGGCCGATGCGAAGGTGCCCGGGGCGTTGCGCAGCGATCCCGAGCGGGTCGCTGCGAGTGCGACGTGGCGGCACTTGTTGGTGGCGCGCGGCGGCGACGCCGTCGCCGGCATGGTCGTGCTGCAACCGAACCAACGCGGCGAGGACCTGGTGCCGCTGTTCGTGCGGTTGCGGGCGCTGGCAGCGGCCGAAGGCAAGACGCTGCACCTGTGCGGGCTGCCGTTCCACACGGCGACCAGCCAGCAGTTGGTGCGCGACGACATGGCGCGCTTCCTGCCGATCGGCACCGCGGTGTCGGCGGTGCTGTTGTTCTGGCTGATTCCGCATTGGGTGTTGGCGCTGCTGGCGTTGGTCGTGGTGCCGCTGACGTTGGTCAGCACGCTCGGCGTGATGGCGCTCGTCGGCGTCGAGATGACGATGCTGACCTCGACGTTGCCGACGTTGTTGTTGTGCATGTCGGTCGCCGACGGCGTTCACATGGTCGGGCGCTTCCTCGAAGAACGGCGCCTCGATGGCGAACCGAAGGCGGCGGCGGCGCGCACGTTCGCGGCGATGTTCGTGCCGTGCCTGATGACGTCGCTGACGACGATTGTCGGCTTTGGCACGTTGTGCACGGCGCGGTTGGTGGACCTGCGCTGGCTCGGCGTGTTCGCTGCGCTCGGCATGGTGTTCGCGTGGCTCTACACGATGGCGATCCTGCCAGCGGCGCTGTCGTTCGTGCGCTGGCCAGCGGGGCGCCGGCCCATGGATCCGTCGGATCTCGTCGTGCGCGGGGCGCTGTGCGGCCTGCGGATTTCGCCGCGTGGGTGGGCCTTTGGCTCGGCGCTGGTGCTGGTCGTCGCCGCGTTCGGGGCGTCGCGGGTCGAGGTCGAGCACAAACTCACCAGCGACCTGTGGCCCGACAGCGAAGTCGTGCAGCAGATGCGTTGGTACGAGGAGCGCTTCGTCGGCATCGTGCCGAGCGAAGTGATCGTCACGACCAAGGCGGGCTTTGGTGACGCCGAACGGGATCAGCTGGCGCAACTGCGGCAACGTTTGGAAGCGTTGCCGGGCGTGTCGCGCACGCTGTCGATCGCCGACCTGCTCGCCGATGGGTTGCCGCCGCTGCTATTACCGGCGTTGGCGCGGTCGGGGTTGTTGCCGACGGGCATGCTGTCGGACGACGGCCGCACCGCGCGCGTGATGGTGTTCCGCGGCGACTTCGGCACGACCGCGTTCCGCGCGTTCGCGGGCTCGATCGCGGCGTTGGCCACCGAGCATCCCGCGTTCACCGTGCGCCTCGCCGGCATGAACCTGGTCGGCACCGAACAGGTGCTGCGCATGACCGACGATCTGGTCTGGTCGTTCGTCGGTTCGTTCGGCTTGATCTTCTTGTTGGTGTGGTTGCAGTGCCGGAGCCTTGGGCTCGCTCTGCTCGGCATGCTGTCGTGTTTGTTGCCGATGCTTGTCTTGTTGTCGTTGATGGCATGGCTCGAGATCGCGCTGCGACCGCTGACGGTGATCGCGTTCTGCGTGGCACTGGGGTTGATGATCGACGACGCGATCCATCTGCTGGCGCGCTGGCAGGAAGAACGTCGGCAAGGTCGTTTGGCCGGCGACGCGGCGCACACGGTGGTCGTGACCGCGGGCAAACCGGTGGTGGTGACGACGCTGCTGCTGCTGGTCGGCTTCGCGACGATTCTCGGGTCGGGCTTCCGCGGCACCGCGACGTTCGGTTTTCTGGTGGTCGTGGCGTTGCTCGGCGCCCTGTTCGCTGCGCTCGGTCCGTTGCCGGCCTTGTTGCGTGGTCTCGCTGCGTCGAAGGACGGCGGGCGGCGGACTCTCCATACGGCCGACCCGCAGTCGTGAGGTCGGGAGGAGTTTCACCCACCTTCCGTGATCGCGCGCCACGCAGTAGCGTGCCCCGCTCGCCCGGCCCCCAACGCATCCGATCCTGTTTGCCATGACCCAACGATTCCCGCTGTTGCTGGCGCTCGTGCCGGCCCTTGCCACGTCTCTCGTCGCCCAAGCCAACGTCGTCCCCGGACTCGACGGCCGACTCAGTGTCGTCGACCAGTTGACGTTCTACGGGCGCCGCGGCGCCGCCTTCCCGAACGGCGAAGTCGGCATGGCCATGCTCAACGAGATGTGCAATCCGGGCAGCGTCGTCATCCCGTGGCAAGCGGCGATGCAGCCCAACCACCCGAAGTTCGGGTTCTTGATCGTGCGCGTCGTCGGCGACCGCATCGAACAGATCAACGACTGGTCGTTCTGCAAACACGCGTTCGTCTCGACGAACTACTCGGGCCCGTGCGGGTCGTGCGTGAACCCCGGCACCGGCAGCGTGATGGGGCTCAACTGCGCCGACACCTACGATTCGAGCAACAACGCCGACCGCATCTGGCTCGGTCCGCCCGGCGAGATCAATCCGTGGCTTGGCACCTGGGCGCCCGTCGGCAGCTACTTCGACATCGGTGATCCGGCGCAGGCCGGGTATCCCGCCCCTGCCGACGGCGTGCGCAGCCTCAACCAGAACGTGTTCGCCAGCGATCCGGTGAAGAACCGCGTGACCGTGCGCGAACAGGACCTGCTGACGCCGGGTGCTCAGTACTTCTACGGCATCCAGCTGCTGCACCAGGGCGAAGCGCTCGCCAACCGCGGCGACAATCTCGCGTCGCGTGGCTTCACGCCGGCCGGTAGCGGCGGCAACTGGACGTTCAACAACAACACCGTCGGACAGGCGCACGGGTCGATCCTGCAGCGCTGGCCGGGTGCTTCGGTGAACAGCGGCTTGAATGGCAACGACGATGGCCGCTTCTTCGTCGCCAGCAAGGTGACCGCGATCGGCGGCGGCATGCACCGCTACGAGTACGCGATCCACAACGTCGACAACCACCGCGGTGGTGCTTCGTTCCGCGTGCCGCTCGCGGCCGGTGCGATCGTGCAGAACGCCGGGTTCCGCGACATCGACCAGAACCCGCTCAACAACTGGACGTTCGCCAACCTGGGCAACGAGATCTCCTTCACGGCCGTGGGCACCAACGCGCTGAACTGGAACACGATCTACAACTGCTCGTTCGAGTGCTCGATCCCCGCCGGCGTCGGCAACATGACTATCGACGAAGCGCGGCCGGGTCCGGGCGCTTTGAGCGTCGTGGTTGCGAGCCAGGTGCCGAGTGGCCAGTTGTTCGCCAGCAAGGCTTCGGTCGGCGCGCCGTGCGGCATGTGCACCGGCACGTTCTACGAGCTGTTCTCGACGGCCAACCCGTTCGATCTCGTGGGCCGTTCGATGACGATGAGCCTCAGCAACGGCGACTACGCGGTCGCCGAAACGCCGGTCACCTACCAGCCGGTCGCCGGCACGAACCTGGCACTCGGCCTCAACACGCAGGCGACTGTCACGCTGCCGTTCGCGCTGCCGTACCCCGGTGGCACGACGACCCAACTGCGCGTCAGCTCGAGCGGCTACGTGTCGCCCGGGACGCCGAACCCATCGCAGTTGGCCCCGACGGCTGCGCTGCTCGTCGCCGGCCATCCGCGCTGGGCCGGTTTGTGGAGTGTGTTCAATCCGACGGCCACGAGTGCCAACAACGTCTACTTCGACGCCAACCCGTCCCGCGCGATCCTGACCTGGAGCAACGTTCCGTTCCTGGCCAGCATCGTGCCGAACAACTTCCAGATGCAGTTCTTTCCGAACGGCACCGTGCACGTGCTATGGCAGGCGGTTGCCCCGACGTCGTTCGGGTCGATGGTGGGCTGGTCGTTGGGTGGTGGCTTCGCCGATCCGGGGCCGCGCAACTTGTCGGCGGCACTGCCGGCGACGTTCTCTGTGTGTGGCGCACCGTTCGACGGGCTCGTGCTCGACACGAATGCGCTGCCGGTGATCGGCACCACGCTGCAGTGGCAGCTCACGAGCATTCCGGCGCTGACGGGTTGGGGTGCCCTGATGCGTTCGCTGACGCAAGCGGTGCCGCCGGTCGATCTGACCAGCCAGGGCATGACCGGGTGTTTCGCGCACGTGGTGGCGCCCGAGGCGACGTTGATCCTGTCGCCCGGCACCAGTGCGCAGGTGGCCGAGACGCTGCCGAATGTGCCCGCGTTGATGGGACTCAAGCTGGTCGGGCAAGCGGTGACCTACAACCCCGGCCGCACGCCGTTGGGTCTGGTCGCGAGCAACGCCGTCGTGCTGACGCTCGGCTTCTGATCGCAACGGCCGCCGTCGTCAGGACGGCGGCGGCCCGCCGTAGATTTCGTGGTAGTCCTGCATGGACGCGGTGATCACGGCGTGGGCCCGCTGCTTGTCGTACGGCGTGATCGGCAGTGGCGTGGTGTCCGGCAGCAGCTTGTAGGTCGAGAAGTAGTGGCGCAGCCGTTCGACCAGCACGCCCGGCAACTCGGCGAGGTTCTCGACTTCGCCCCAGACGAAGTCGCCGGACAGCACCGCCACGATCTTGTCGTCGGCTTCGCCGTTGTCGAGCATCGTCAGGCCGCCGATCACCTTGGCCTTGACCAGGATCTCGCGCGCATTGATCGGGCGTTCGCTCAGCACGCAGATGTCCAGGGGATCGCCGTCGCCCTTCTTGGCACCGGGAGTGAGGGCGCCGACGCGGCGTCCGCACAGCGTGCGCGGAATGAAGCCGTACAGGCTCGGCGGCGAACTGCTGGTGCGCTGCGGTCGATCGATGCGCAGGAAGCCGTTCACCTTGTCGATTTCGTACTTCACCAGGTCGAATGGAGTGATCTCGACGTACGCCTGCACGGTCTCGGGCGGATTGGGCCCTGGGGAGATGCCGTGCCAGGGATGCGGACGCCAGCTGTAGAACGGTTCAGGAAAGGACATGGCGGCACCATAGGGGAGCCCATCGCGGACGCTACATTCGTGGTGCGACGATTCGCCGCGCGCGCCATGCCCGAACTGCCTGACGTCACCGTCTACCGCGAACGCATCGAAGCGATGTTGGCCGGCAGCGTGCTCGAGCAACTGCGTTTGCAGAGTCCGTTCGTGCTGCGCTCGGTGACACCGCCGACGAGTGCCGTGCACGGCCAGCCGCTGCGCGCGGTGCATCGGCTCGGCAAACGCCTCGTGTTCGAGTTTCCCGCCGAACGGTTCGTGGTGCTGCACCTGATGATCGCCGGGCGGCTGCGCTACTACCCACGCGAGAAGAAGCTCGGCAGTCGGATCGACCTCGCCGCGTTCGACTTCGAGAAGGGCACGCTGGTGCTGACCGAGGCAGCGACGAAGAAGCGCGCGTCGTTGCACATGGTCGAGGGGCGCGCCGGGCTCGCCGCGTTCGATCGTGGTGGGCTCGAAGTGCACACGGCGACGCCGCAGCAGTTCTGCGAACGCATTCGCATGGAGAACCGCACGATCAAACGCGCGTTGACCGACCCGACGTTGTTCAGCGGCATCGGCAACGCCTACTCTGACGAGATCCTGCATCGCGCGCGGCTGAGTCCGGTGGTGCTGACGTCGCGGCTCGACGACGCCACGATCGAGCGGTTGCGCGTGGCGATCGTGGCCACGCTCGATCACTGGACCGACGTGCTGCGGCGCGAAGTCGGCGACGGCTTTCCCGACAAGGTCACCGCGTTCCGCACGGGCATGGCCGTGCATGGGCGGTATGGCAAACCGTGCCCCGACTGCGGGACCGCCGTGCAGCGCATCCGCTACGCGGCCAACGAGTGCAACTACTGCGTGCAGTGCCAGTGTGGCGGCAAGCTGCTGGCCGACCGCGGTCTGTCGACGCTGTTGAAGAAGGACTGGCCGAAGACCCTCGAAGAACTCGAGGAACGGCGGCGACCGCTTCCTGCGGAGAACGTCACGCGGTCGCAGGAACCTCGTGCACGCTGATCCGCCCGTGCCGCAACCAGCCCGCGGTGAGCAGCCAGGTGCGGGCGTCGGTCACCGGCCGCACGATGGCGTCGATGCCATGAACCGTGATGCGTTCGCGGAAGCCAGCGAACCACGGGGCTGAGGTGAACGTGTCGATGGCCTGCGGAACGGCGACCTCGCGGCCTTGCACAGCGTGCTTCTTGCCGTTCGCGAAGACGTAGCGGAGCGCGTTGCGGACTTCGCGCGGCGACTTCAGGATGTGGTCGTGGTAGCGGTCGGCGAACACGGTGCCGCTCAGTGACCACAGTTTGTTGAGTGCCTTGGCGATTCGGATCAGCAGGCCCTGCAGTCCGCGACTCAGTGCTGCGCGGCCCTCGGCCTCGCAGATCAGGTGCAGGTGGTCGTTCAGGACCGCGTAGTGGCACAGGCGGAACGCGCCGGTGAGGTTGCGGGCGCATCCGGCCGCGAACGCCGCGCGCAACGCTTCGTACGTGGTCTTGCTGCGCAGGCGGGGCAGGCCGGACCGCAGTTTGATCGTGACGTGCACCGGGAAGCGGGACGCGAGCGGTGCACGCGGGCGGTGATCGACGCCGGGCCGTCCTGGGACCTTCGGCTTGCGACCGGCACCTGGACGGGCGCCGCCGCGGCCTGGGCGAAACGACAGCAACGCGTCGGTGCGCTTGCCACTCGCGCCGCGGGTTTTCGAACCGCGGCTCGGCTTCCGGCTTCGCACCGTCGGGCCTTTCTGCGTTCGACCGGGTTGAGTTCGGCCGGTCTGTGCCCGATGCTTGGAAGCCGTTGCCATTGATTGCGCAGATATATGATGGCGAAGCTTGGAATGCAAGCAGGAGGCTGGGGTGCAGACCGGTTGGTTCGCCCGCCGGTTCGCGGGCCGCGGGACCTGGCGCCTGGAGGCAGCGATGCCCAACGGCGGCGAGGCCGGTGGCTCGCTCGGTGCGGGAGCCATACCCTCGGATTCGGGCTTGCTAGCGAGGGTGGGGCTGCAGCGGGGCCGTCGCGGTTGCCGATGGGGCCGTGGATGCTGGCAGAACTCGATCGGCGGCGGCGTGCCCTCCTTACGGGGCTGCTCGGGGGCGTAGCGCTCCTCGTCGTCGCGTTGGTTCTGCTGGGGGCTGGCGCGGTAGGGCTCGCCGACGAGGTGCCGCCGCAGTCGGTGGTCGCGGTCGACCCGGCGGAAGAAGCTGCACCTGGCGAGGTCCACCACGAACCCCTCGTCGAACGTTCGCCAGCCGATCCGTCATCGCTCCGGACCGGCGAGCCGGGCGTCGCCAAGGTGCGCATGCAGCAGCGCCTGGGTACGAATCCTCGTCCGTACATCGGCTCCCTCACGGTGTTCGCGGATGCGATTCGCATCGGTCAGCGGGAGATCGTCAACAACGACCCGATCGTGTTCGACGTGCCTGCGGGAGTGGGTTCGCTTCGCTTCGTAGCACCTGGCCATGCACCGGTGTCGGTGTCCTGGCCCTTCGAAGTATTTCGCTATCCAAGGCCCGCGACCGTCGTGCTCGAACCGACCTCGGGACTGCGCTTCTCGATGGTGGGACTCGCGGCAGCCGACGACCCGCTGCTGCAGCTCACGCTGACCGGAGCGGCGATGCATGGGTCGTTGCGTACCAGTGGCAGCGCCTGCAACTGCGTCCAGGCGCCCGTTCCCGCGGGCGTTGCTTTCACGTGGAACGTCGCGCTGCAGATCGGCGCGAAGTCATGGAGTTGGACCCACGCGGAACCGCCGCTTGCGATCGACGAACGTCGCGTGGTCGAACTCAACCTCACCGCCAAAGCTCTGCGCCGTCACCGCCTCGTTGGCATCAGTGCGCCGCTGCGCGCTTTGCTCGAGGTTCATCGGGACCACTACGCCGGCGGCGAGCCACGGTCCGAACGCATGCACTTCGACGACGCGGGCCAGTGCGAGCTGATGCCGCTGCCAGGAGCCACGTTTAGGTGCGCCCACAACGACCTGCGCGCCGAGGAACTGCCGGACGAGACGCTGCTGCACGCCGATGGGAAGCTGCTTGCACTGGGGTGGCTCGACGCGGACGGCAACGAGCAGAAGACCCGCCTATTTGGTGCCGATGGGCGCGACCTGGGCATGGAGAAGCCATTGCACGTCGTCGTGCGCGGCGGGGAACACGAACCGGCATGGATCGGTCCCACGTTCCCCAAGGCGACCGCGGTGGCAGTCGATCGCTTGCCGACGGATCGCGATGTCGTGTGGTTGCCATGGACGACGAAGGGTCGGCCTGGTCGCGTCCTGCTGGCGATGTCGGGACAGGAGCCGAACCAACACGTGGCGAGCCAGTGTTCGATCACAGTGCACGTCGAAGGCAAGCACGTGACCACTCGATGGCCCGTTCGCGAGGAGTTCTCGTTGGCGTTACCGACCGGGCGTTTGGTGTCGTTGCGTTGGCGCGTCGGCACCCGCGATGGCGACTGGCTTGCGCAGGATCTGCGGCTCGCAGCCGACGAAGTTCGCACCTTGCCTGCCGTGTGGCCGGTTGGGCGGCTTTGGCGTGGCACCGTCGCCGGCCACACGGAATTGTCCGAGTCGGAGCGTTGGCACAGAGTCAGTTGGGGCACCCCGGGGCCTAGCTCGCCGCTGGGGCAAGGCTTCGTGCGCATCCTCGGCGACGGCAAGTTCGAGCTCACGTTGCCGGCCGATGGCGAACTGCCGAGCGTGTGGTCGTTGTTCCACGGCCAGACGCTGGTGGTCGCCGAAGTCGTCGCTTGCGATCGCGAGCGAGCCACGTTCACGGTGCAGCCACGTGGTGATGTCGTGCGCGTGCTGCCCAAGGTCGAACTCGCGCCGCCGTGGCTCTTGTTGCGCTTTGACGTGAAGAACCGCTGCCCGAGCCACTTCGGCAGCCACGATGACCAACGGCCGCGGCCTTTGCTCGCCGGCGACGTGGTGCACGGCGTGGCGATGCGCGATCGCAAGGCGGTGGCGTGGTTCTCGCTCGATGCGCACCAGCCGGTCGTGCGCGATCTCGGCGGCCGCACGCTCGAGCTGCGCCCCGCGTTCGAGAAGAAGGAGAAGTGGATCTGCCTCGTCGGGCCGCAGGGGCAGTGGGGCATGGGCCAGCCGCTGTTCCGTGGCCAGCCGCTCGCCGTGTTCGTGCCCGCGGGAACGCGCGGTCTCATCGTGTTCGACGAAGACCATCCCGATGCCGAGCCCGTCGAACTGCCGTTGCCGGCCGCGGGCCCGTTCGTCATCGAGTGATCACTTCGCTTTCTGCAGTTCCTCGTCGAGCATGCGGACCAGGGTGTCGCGGTCGTAGGCGAACGGCTGCTCGGCGTTGTACTGCACGACGCGCACGAGGGCCGCGCGGATCGTCAGCTCGGCTTCGCGAAGGTTCGGCACGACCATCACGCGCTGGCGCGGCGAAGCAGCGGTCATCTGCGTGAGGAACGCCTTGGCGACGTCGTCGGGCTCGGCGTACTGCGTGCGGTCGGTCGGTTGCGTGAGCATGCGCTGGATCTGCTGGCGGTAGCGCGAGCCCTCGCCGCCATAGCCGCCGTCGCGCAGGCGCTGCTGCATGTTGGCCATGATCTCGCTGCGGTAGTTGCCCGGTTCGACGACGCCGACGTGCACGCCGAACGGGCGCAGTTCCAGTGCCAGCACATCGGTGAACGCTTCGACGGCGTGCTTGCTCATCGTGTACGGGCCGCCCATCGGCCAGGTGGCGATGCCGGAGATCGAACCGGTGGTGCAGACGCGGCCCTTGCTCGCGATCAGCAGTGGCGCGAATGCCTTGGTCAGGCGGTACGGGCCCATCACATTGACGTCGAGTTGCTGCTGCAGGTCCTGCTCGCGCACTTCGATCAGTGGCGCCAGCGCGACGATGCCCGCGTTGTTGATGAGGCCAAACAGGCCGCGGCCCGCCTTCTCGATCGTCTGCACCGCGGCGTCGATCTGGTCCTGCTTGCCCACGTCGAGCGGGATCGCCTGCACGTTGGCGATCGCGGCGAGTTCCTTCAGGTCGGCTTCCTTGCGCGCGGTTGCGTAGACGAAGAACCCGTTCGCGGCGAGCAGCTCCGCGGTCTTGCGGCCGATGCCCGAACTGGCGCCAGTGACCAGCACGGCCTTCTGGGCGGTGGGTTCCTTTGGCGGGGTCGGCGCCGGTGCGCTTTGGGCGTTGGCGGGCGGCAGCAGGAATGCGGCGAGGACGAGTGTGGCGAGGAGCTTCATGGGAATGGGCGCGCGAAGGCGGCGTGGCGTCGGCTCCACGTACGCCCTACGGTGCCCGCGTGCGAAGCCCGTTGTGCGGATTTCTCCTGCTTGCGACCCTCGCGCTGCCGGCGCAGGACGTGGTGACGTCGCAGTAGCGGGGCTACTTCTTCGGCGCCGCCGCCGCCGTTTCGAGCGCTGCCACCTGCGCCGGAGTCAGCCACACCTTCGCATCGGTGCCGAGCGTCAGAGCTGCGTGCACCTTCATGCGCTGCATCGGCGTCAACGCCAGTTTCGCGAACGCGGTGCCCAGAAGCGCATGCTGCTGGTCGTTCGCCGGAGCCGCCTTCACCGCACCGCCAACGACCGGCTTGCAGCTCTTCGCCTGCGCGAACTCCGTCAACTTCGCCCGCGACAGCACCGCCGGCAGGAACGTCACCTCGACCACTTCGGCGCCATCGACGAACGCCGAATGCGTGCGCACCACGCCATCGAGTGCGCCGAGCACCGCTTCGCCTTCCCAGAAACAGTGCATCGCAAACACCGCCCGTTCGACCGCCGGATCGCTCTCCGCGTGCGCCAACCGCAACCACGCAGGCACCGGCTGCTTTGCCTTGTCGAGTGCTGCGACCATGCGCGCGGCAATGCCGTGCGCATCCCACACGCCATTCTTGCGCGGCAGCAGGTCCTTGCCGTCGCCGCCGAGCAATCGCACCACCGGGTTGTTCCACGCCGGCTCGCCGAACTTCTCGCGCACCTTGCCCTCGACGCCTTCGACGTTGTTGCGCACGACCACCGCGTGGAAGCTGTGGTCGATCGCCGCGGCCAGCAGCGGGTGGCCGAGCACCTGCGCGCCAAAGTCGGTGCAGGTCGAACAGCCGGGGATCTCCTGGAACAGCAGGAACACGGGCTTCTTGTCCTTGGTCGAAGCCTGCAGTGCAGCAGAGAGATCGCGTTGCCAGCGGACGGTGCCGAGTTCGGGTGGGTTCTGCACGGCGGGTTCCTGAGCGTCGAGGTGGGCGCACACCAGCAGGAAGGCGGCGAAGGTGGCGAGTTGGCGCATGGCGGGGCGATGCTACGATCCCGCCCGCGTGAGTTCCTACGGCCCCTACGACAACTCGCCGCTCGCCCGCTTCCTGCGCGTGGTGACGAGTTCCTTCGCGATCGGCACCTTCTTCACGGTGCACGTGCGCATGTACTGGGCGGCGGCGGTGCTGATGCCGCTGTTGTTCCTGCAGTGGATCGCGCCGGTGACGGGGGGCGCCAGCGAGGCACTGCTGCTGAGCACGCTCGCGTTCCTGGCGTTGTTCGTGGTGATCTGGACGCACGAGATGTTCCACATCGCGGCCGGGTGGCGGTTCCACATCCGCAGCGACCTGATCACCCTGTCGCCGCTCGGTGGTCTCGCCCACCTGAGCGGACCGCTGCGGTCGCCGCGCGAAGAGCTGTGGGTGACGTTGGCGGGGCCGGCGGTGCACTTGCTGTGGCTCGCGGTGTTCTGGCCGCTGGAGTGGCTGCTGCCGATGCGCGTGCTCGACATAGGGGGCTTTCTGTGGTGCCCGATCCACTTCCTGGTCTGGTTCCTGGTGGTCACCAACCAGTCGCTGCTGCTGTTCAACCTGCTGCCGATCTTCCCACTCGACGGCGGTCGCACGCTGCGCGCGCTGCTGTCGCTGAAGTGGCATCCCAACCTCGCGACGATGTGGGCGACGACGGTCGGCATGGTGGGTGGCGGCGTGCTCGTGGTGCTCGGACTCATGCGGCCGGGCTTCCAGAGCACGATCGGCATCGTGCTCGGCATCTCGTGCATCACCGATTCGTTGCGCGAACGGCGCATGGCGCAGCACGTGCTCGTCTACCAGGCCAACACGGTGCGGCAGCCGTGGGAAGAAGACTCCGAAGCCTGGAAACGTGGGGCGGCGCCCGAACGCGGGGCGAAGCTGGGATGGTGGCAACGGTGGCGCGTGCAGCGAGCGGTGAAGAAGGCAAAGTCGGCGGCGATCGCGGCGGCCGCGCTCGATCGCGAAGTGGACGCAGTGCTGCAGCGCGTGCACGAAGTTGGCATGGGCGGACTCAGTGATCGCGAACGTGCGGTGCTGAAGCGGGCGGCGAAGCGGCGCAACGACGTCGGCTAGTCGGC
>SXPB01000163.1 GCA_005776475.1 Planctomycetia bacterium | reverse complement strand
TGCAATTCACGGTCGCCAGCGTTCGACGCATCCCCTTCGTCGTTGCGCATGGAACGAGGCATGGAGAGATGGTGGTTGCGGCGGCGCCAAAAGTCAATGCAGCCATCGGCCCCCGCGATTGCACCGTCGCCACCGGGCACCCAGAATCGGCGCATGCCCGTCCCCGTCCGCACGCTCGTCGTCGTGTCGTTCTACGACGCGCGCCCGCGGCAGGACCTCGATGCGCTGCTCGCCGATTTGGCGAGTGTGGCCGCCGGCGCCCCCTTCGAAGTGCTCGTGGTGGTGAACCAGACGCGCGCCGAACCGACCGCGATCACCGCCGCCGTGCCCGGTCTGCGCGTGCTGCATCGCCCGAACGCGGGCTACAACATCGGCGCCTGGGACCACGGCTATCGCTCGGCACCCGACTACGACGTCTACGTGTTCTTGCAGGACGAGTGCCAGCTGCGGCGCCCCGGCTGGCTGCGCGCGTTCCTGCTGCGGCTGCAGCGGCCCGGGGTCGGGCTCGTCGGCGAACGCAAGAACCCGGCGTGGTGCGCACCTTGGGCCGACATCGAGCGCCGCTTCGCCGGGCACACGCTGGATGGGCACCAGATCGACGGGGCGCCGGCGGAACGGCTGCCGACCTACCGCGCGTTCTGGCAACGGCACGGTGTCGATCCGGGTGCGCGCGGCGACCATCTGCAAACACTGATGCTGGCTGTGCGCGGCGAGGTGCTGGCGCGGTGCGGCGGTTTCCTGGTCGGCGCCGACTATGGCGAAGCGATCGCATCCGAGATCGCGACCAGCAAGCGCGTCGAGATGCTGGGGCTGTCGGTCGAAGAAGTCGGGCCGCGCCCGTTCACGTGGATCACGCACCCGCAATGGCGGGAGAAGGCGGAACGGCAGCCGCTGCGCGCGCCGCAGCTTGGTCTCTCGGCGTGGCTCGAACGCATGCGCGGCACGGGCGAACTCGCCAGCAAGCCTTGGCTGGTGCTAGGCAAGGGGCCGACGTTCGCGGCGTTGACGGCGGAACATCGGGCGCAGCACTTCACCTTCGGGCTCAACCATGTGGTGCGCGAAGGGCCGGTGACGATTGCGCACGCGATCGACATCGATGTCGTCGTCGCGTGCCGCGACGTGCTGCTCGACAACTGCCGGTGGTTGCTACTGCCGCGCGCGCCGCACGTCGATGGCAAGCCTTCGGCGCGTGCGCTCGAAGAGTGGTTTGCGGAAGTGCCGGAGCTGTACGAACTGGAAGTGCGGGGACGGCTCGTGTGGTACGACTGTTCGACGGCAACACGTCGCTTCGACGGCAGCCCACGCATCGACGTGCAGTTCTTCAGTTCCGAGGCCGCGTTCCAGATCCTGGCGGCGATGGGGCTGCGCACGATCCGTACGCTCGGCATCGATGGCGGTCGCCACTACGCGGGTACGTTCGCCGACCTGAACTCGACCACACGCCTGCAGAACGGCCAACCGTCGTTCGACCGCCAGTTTTCGGCGCTGACCACAATCGTGCAGCAGTACGGCATCGATTGGCGGCCGTTGGTCGATCCGCTGACGTTGGCTTTGGTCCACGGCCCCGGCGAAGAACTGTTCGCCGACGTGCTGGAGCACACGTTGCGCGCAGCGACGCCGTTCCCGCTCGCCACCGTGCGCGTTGCCAACGCAGCCGACGCTCCGCAGGGAGCACTCGCCGTGCCGGTGCACGCGGTGGCGATCGGCGACGTCGCGAAGGCGGTGCGGGAAGGCCAGCCGCGAAGTGCATGGCTGCACGAGTTCGCGACCGGCGCGACGTGCCCATGGAGCGATCCCAATGCCAGCGACACGCCGACGACGATCTGGCTCGATGCATTCGTGGCGATGGTGAGCTCCGGCATGCTGGCACCGGCGCACGTGCGTCGCGCGGTGCGCAGCGGCACGGTTGCCGCAGCCCTGCTGGCGCTGCCACCACTCCCTCCCGATGGCGCGAGCGATCCCGTCGCCGCAGCCGAACAACGCGCCCGATCGCTGCGCCGCGAACTCGCCAACTTGCGCCTGTCGCGCGCTTGGCAAGTCGGCCGGTGGCTCACCGCACCCGCACGTTGGCTGGCCTCCGGAGGTGGCACGTGAGGCTCGTTCGCTGGCTGCGCGGTGTGTTTGGGCGCTCGGCTCGCCCTGCCCCCGTGCCGGGGGCGCCCGCGACACCGCTCGCCGGCACCGCGACGTTCGCCATCGTCACCGCCGACCCAAAACCATGGTGTCCAGGCCACCACGGACGCGTCGCCTGCGTTGCCGATGCAGCCGCGGCGCGCAGCGACTGGGTCGTGTTCCATGCCCCAGGAACGACACCGCGCCCCGACGCGCTGCACGTGCTCGCCGATGCGATCGCGCGCCATGCCACCGCAGCCTTCGTGTTCGGAGACGCGGTCGGTAGCGACGGCAAACCGTGGCACAAGCCGGGCTGGTCGCCTGCGCTGCTGCTCGCACAGCCGTACGCGGCAGACCTGTTCGCGGTGCGGCGCGACCGACTGACCGGCATCGCGCCCAGCGGCGTGGCCGATGCGGTTGCGATCTACGAACTGGCGCTGCGCGCGACGGCGAACGGCAACGTGGTGCACGTTCCGTCCCTTATGGTCACTGCGCCCGCCGCGACTCGCTTGTCCCCCGGTCACGCAGTGGTCAGCGCAGACTTCCTCGCGCGGCTCGGACTCGACGCCACGGTGACGCCACATCCCGCAGCACCGGTGCTGCGCCTCTCGATGCGGCCGCGCACGCGAACGCCGATCACGGTCATCGTGCCGACGCGCGACCGTATCGACCTGTTGCGCACCTGCATCGACAGCGTGCTGCGCCATCGCGGCGAACACGACCTGCGCGTGCTGATCGTCGACAACAACAGCGTCGAACCGGCAACGCTGGCGGCCTTCGCGCAATGGCAGCAGGACGGCCGCGTCGATGTGCTGCGCGACGAACGGCCCTTCGACTACGCCGCGCTGATGAACGTCGCCGTCGCCGCCGCGCGCACGCCGCTGGTGCTGCTGCTCAACAACGACACCGAAGTACTGAGTCCGGACTGGCTCGACCAGCTCGCCGGCTGGCTCGACCTGCCCGACGTCGCCGCGGGCGGCGCCAAGCTCTACCACGGCGACGGCACGATCCAGCACGCCGGCGTGCTGGTCGGCGTCGGCGGCGTCGCTTCGCATGGCCACAAGAACTTCCCGCGCGACCACGCCGGCTACCACGGCCTGCTGCACTCGGTGCGCGACGTCAGCGCGGCGACCGCAGCGTGCCTGCTGGTGCGACGCGACGCGTGGCTGCAGGTCGGCGGCATGAAGTCGGAGCTCAAGGTCGCCTACAACGACGTCGACTTCTGCCTCGAACTGCGCGCGCGCGGCCACCGCATCCTGTGGACGCCGCTGGCCGAACTGCACCACTTCGAAGGCAAGAGCCGCGGCAAGGACAATCGTGGCCAGGCGCGCTTCGAGCAGGAGATCGCGTTCTTCCAAAGCCGCTGGGCCGACGTCATCGCCGCCGATCCGTTCTACAACCGCAACCTCTCGCTCCGGCACGTCGACTACCGACCGCGCTGACACACCGGCCGATCAACC
>SXPB01000162.1 GCA_005776475.1 Planctomycetia bacterium | reverse complement strand
GCCGCCGACGTCGGCAGCCTTGGTGTAGATGCCGCCGCCGACGCGCGCAAACAGCGCGATCGAGCTGGCACCGAAGCTGAAGCCGAGCACGTAGTTGACGAACTCGACGCCATCCTGGCGGAACAGCATCATCAGCAACGTGATGCCGATCAGGCCGACGCCGACGACGGTCATGCCCATGACCGTGCCCGACTTGAAGGCGACGTCGAGGGCGGCACCGAGGCTCGTCTTCGCGGCCTGCGTGGTGCGCACGGCGGCGCGGGTCGCACAATGCATGCCGAAGTAGCCAGCGCCCGCCGAAGCCAAGGCGCCCAACACGAACGCGAAGCCAGTCTTCCAGCCGAGGAACTGCGCTTGCTCGGGGTTCTTCGGGCTGTCCGGGCCGAGGCACAACGCGACGAACACCACGGCCACGAACACCGCGAGCCAGCGATACTCGGCGTGCAGGAACGCGCGACCGCCTTCTTGCACGGCGGCGGCGATCCGGCCCATCTTCTCGTCACCGGCGTCCTTCCGCATGATTTGCTTGAACAGATGGACCGCGTAGAAGATGGACGCGGCTCCGACGAGGAGGGACAGGACGTTCCAGAAGTAGTAGGGGAGCATGGTTCTTGCGGGCGTCAGCCAGTTGCCCGGATCGCAAAGTGGGCCGGCACGTTAGCCGGATCGCCATCCCGCCGGCAACAATCCAGTACGCAGAGAACGCGAGCTTCAGCGAAGTGGGTCGTTGTCCGGAGTCGCGGGAGGCGGCGCGGGCGTCGTTGGCGGGGTCGGCAGGGCCTTCTGGGCGTCCGCGGCAGCGTCGCTGTCGTCGGCGGGTTCTTGCACCGGGCGCTGCGGTTGCACGAAGGCCTCGGTCGGGCGGCCTTGCTGCGCGAGCCGGCGACGGCGCCGCAGCCACAGCCAGAGGCCGGCCAGCAACAGTCCCGCCAGGGTGCCCCACAGGATGCCGCGTTCCGCCTTCTCGACGGTCGCAACCATGTGGTCGATGAACTCGGCGCTGGTGAAGCCGAGCCAGGTCAGCAGGGGCACGATCAGGGCGATGCCGAGCCCGTCAAGGAACAGGAACCGGCGCCAGGGCATCTTCATCGTGCCGGCGGTGAAGAACGCGACGACGCGGATGCCGGGCAGGAAGCGCGCGATCAGGATCACCAGGTCGCCGCGGCGGCGGAACCAGCGGTCGAACTTCGCCAGGCGCTGTTTGGTGACGATGCTGCGCAGCCAGCGCAGGCGCAGCAGCCGCACGCCGAACACGCGGCCGAGCACCATCGGCACCAGGTCGCCGACCAGGATCGCGCCGGCGCACGCTGCCATCATCATCGGCAGGTGCGCCGTCTCCGGAGTCTTCCAGCAGACGTAGCCGGCCGCGAGCAGCACGATTTCCTCCGGCAACGGCAGGCCGAGGCCGCACAGCAGGAACGCGACCGCTACCGACAGGTAGGGGTAGGCCTGGATGACGGCGACGAGCTGGTCGAACATCGGGGGACGGCTACTGGATCGGCTTCAGCGGAGGTGGGGCAGCAGGACTTCCATGCGCAGGTCGGCGCGAACGGCGGTGAGATCGACGCTGCGGTCGCCATCGAGCCAACGCACGACTTCGTCGAGCCGCTGCCGCCATTCGGTAGCCAGTTCCTGGTCGCGCACGTCGTGGCTGCGTTGGATCGCGGTCACCAGCACGGCGTGGGCGCCGCTGCGGTCGCCGGCCGCCAGCAGGCCGGCGGCGATGCGCGGCGCAAAGAACGTGCGCTGCTCGCGGATTGCCGGGCGCGGAAACTTGCGTTCGGCCTCGGCCAGGTAGCGGTCGGCGAAGGCGGCAGGGCCACCGAGCGGGGCCAGCAACGGCGCCAGCGCCGGTTCGTTCGCCTGCGCGACCTCGGGCAGGAAGGCGAGCATCTGCAACAGTCCGGGCTCGTGCCGGCCGGCCCGTGGACGGGCATCCTCGAGGAACGCGAGCGCCAATTGCAGTCGCAGCCAGGTGCTTCGGCCACGTTCCTGGGGATCCTTCGGCGAGTCGCCGGTCGCCAGCACGAAGCGGTAGGCGAACGCGGCATGGCCATCGGCCCAGGTCGGCAGCAGATCCAGGATGCGCTGGGCGCGGGCAAACGCTTCGCCCGAATCGCCCACGCGGTTGCTTTCCTCGAGGCTCCGCCACGCGAACGGCAACATCAGCGGCCGCGTGCCCGCGGCGGCGAACTGTTCGAAGTCGCCGAGCGAGGGTTGGAGCAGGACGCCCGCGGTCGTGAGGCACACGGCCGAAAAGCCCGCACGCAGACGCGTGGTCACCGGCGAGGCCTCGGGCGCAGCAGCATGGCGGCGATCATCGCCACTGACCCCACACCGAGGGAAGCCAGCGCTGCCGGGAAAACGTCGCCGGCCAACAGCCAGTGACCACGCAGCAACGCCAGCATGGTGGGGGAACTCGGGCCAAGTTCGCCGAACAGCTGCACGAACAGCGCGATGGCGGCGACGGCCAACACCGTCGGCAGACCCGCCACGCGCCCGCACAGGGTCGCCAGCGCCATCGCGACGAACGTCGGCAGCAGCAGCAGCAGCGCCGCGATCGCCCCATTGCCGAGCATGCCGTGTCGGGGCGGGCCGAGCACGACGACCGCGCCGGGCGCGAACACCAGCGGCAAGGTGCCCTCGACCCACGCGAGTTCGAGCCGCGCGCCGTCGCCGGGGAGCGGCATGACCTGCAGTTGGCGCGTCTCGGCGAACGTCGCGTCGGTGCCGAGGGCGCGATCGTCGACCCGCACGCCGACCCGGGTTGGCTGGAAGGTGCCGCGCGGCAGCATCGCCAGCGGCCGCAGTTGCAGTTCGTGCAGTTCCATGGAAGGCAATCCGAACGACAGCGTCGGCGTGTCGGCGAACAGCAGCGGTCGCGTCGAGGTTGCGAGTTCGACCCGGGCCCGTACGGCGGTCGGCGCGCCGCACAGCCACGGCAGCAGCAGCGTGAGCGGCAACGTCAGCGCGAACTGCGCGGCCAGCACGCCGAGCGTCGCCCGCCCGCAGCCGCCGAGGCGGCCGCGATGCAGGCGTTCGGCGAGGTCCTTGCCCGGGCGGCGCAGCGAGAAGCCGGGCCACAAGCGCAGCGCCGCGACGACCACCACCGTCATGGCCACGGCGATCGGCAGCAACAATGCCGGCGACGCGGCCGCCGGCGCCTGTTCGTTGCCGAGGCGGATCGGGAACGCGCGCAGCCAGCCCAGTCCCGCGGCGGCCGCCAGCAAGGTCGGCAGCGCGGCCCAGCGCACGCACTGCCGGCCAGTCACCGCCAGCAGGTCACGCGCGGCCATCGTCCCCCGGCGTCGGGTTGCGCGGGCTCCTGGCGAAGCGGCGGAACAGGGCGAACAGGTGGTCGCGCGGGCGTTCGATCCGCACGATCTCGCCGCCGCGCGCTTTCGCATCGCCCGCCAGCGCCTGCAGGTCGGCATCGCCGAGGCCGCGCACGACCAGCGCATGCGCATCGGTCGCGAGCAGTTCGCCGAGTGCGCCCCGCGCACACAGCCTGCCGCCGTGCAGCACGACCACTTCGTCGCAGATCTCTTCGACTTCGAGCAGATGGTGCGACGCCATCACGACGCACGCACCCGCCGCCGCGCGTTCGCGCAGGATCGTCATCACCACTTCGCTACCGAACGGGTCGAGGCCCGAAGTGGGTTCGTCGAGCAGCAGCACTTCGGGTTCGCCCAGCAGCGCCGCGGCGAGCTGCAGGCGCTTCTGCATGCCCGTGCTGAACGTGCGGCTGGCGCGGTTGCCGGCGTGGCGCAGTTCGAGGCGGTCGAGCCAGCGCGCGGCGCGGGCGTCGGACTCGGCGTTGGACAGGCCCAATTCGGCGCCGACCCAGGCCAGGAACTCCGGCGCCGACAACACGCCGAGCGGCAGCGGTTCTTCCGGTTGGAACGCGACCCGCACGCGATTGCGGGCCGAGTCCGGCGCTTCGCCGAGGATCGTGGCGTTGCCGCCGGTGGGGTGCTGCAGGCCGGCGAGCACGCGCAGCAAGGTGGTCTTGCCCGAACCGTTCGGACCGAGCACGCCGACGATGCGGCCGGTTTCGAGGGTGAGGTCGAGCGGATGCAGCGCGTGCACGGGGGCGCGGCGGCCGCCGAAGGTCACCGCGAGTTGCTGCACCGAGATGGCGGTCGCCATGGCGAAGCGATGGTATACCTGCGCCGATGCGGTTTCTTGCGCAGTCCCCGGCGGCAAAGCGACGAGTACGATGAGTGGCTATCTGAAGTTGGCGAACGGTACGTGCGTGGCGATCGAGGCCGGCTTCATGCTCGGGCGCGTCGCCGGCTGCAACCTGGTGATCGACGACGGCAAGGCTTCGCGGCGGCACGCGAAGTTCCATGTCGAAGCGGGTGTGGTCGAGATCGAAGACCTGCAGAGCAGCAACGGCACGCTGCTCAACGAGAAGCCGGTGACGCGGCGCATGCTGCGCGACGGCGATCGCATCCAGATCGGCAAGACGGTGTTGGTGTTCCACGAAGGGCAGGTGCCGGGTTCGGCCGCTGCCGCCTCGCGCCCGACGACCAACCTCGACGACAACGACCTGTTCGGTGACGGTCCGACGATGGTGGGGACGGTGCTGCCGACGCCGACGCCTGCTCCGCCACCGCCACCGCCACCACCTGCGCCCGTTGCGCGCCCCGCCGTGCCGGCACCCGTGCCCCCGCCACCGCCAAGACCCGCGCCCACGCCGGCGCCGGCGCCGACTCCCGCCGTCGTCGAGTTCGAGGATGAAGTGGTGGAGGTGCGCAAGTCCACGCCGCCGGCCAGCCCCGCTGCTGCCGCGAGCAAGCCGAGTGCCTCGACGCCGATGGCATCCGGGGCGCGCATTCTGCAGTACCAGAAGAAGCCCGGCGGCGGTGGCCTGCTTGGCGACGACCTCGCGCAGGTTGGTGGCGGGATGCGCGCCCTGCTCGTTCTCGGCGTCCTGGCGCTCGGCGCCGGCATCGTCTACGGCATCGTCGTCTTCACCGGCTGAGCCAGCGCCGCTGCGGTGTGGCCTGCTTCACAGGTGCGTGAAGAAGGCGACCGGGCAGTAGTTGTTCAGCTTGCTGCCCGTCGTGACCACCGTCGGTGCGCCCTGCGCCGACACGATCGCGGTGCGCGGCTGCGACCCCGTCAACACTTCGCCGCCGCGCGACACCACGAGTCCGCCGGGTGCGAAGAAGTCGAGGAACAGTGCCTGCGACGAGATCACGAAGTCGGCGAACGCCGGGTTGTTCGGGATCGCAAACGACCAACTGGTCGCGCCGCCGGTGTTGGTCGCGCCGCCGAACGTCGCCAAGCCGATCGGGTTGATCTGGCCGGTGCAGGTCGGGCTGATGCCGGCGAAGATCGACGACAGGTCGTAGGCCGGCACGAGCCCGACGCCGAGGTTGATCGCGAGCACTGCCGGACTGTTCGCCGGGCCACTGGCGATGGAGCACGAGTAGCTGAGCCCCGGTCGCGTCGGTGCCACCGTGAGGTTCGGTACGCCGTTGCCCGAGTGTTGGCAACCGGCAGGGCCATACGTGACCGGCGAGTAGTAGTCGGCGCGATCGAGCCGGTAGTTGAACGCAGCACCACCGCCGCTGGTGCCGAAGATGCGGTACTCGACGACCAGGTTCTCGCCGGCGCCTGGCGCGTAGACGAACGGCGTCGTCAAGTTCACGAAGAACTGCCCGCCGGGCAACGGATTCGTCGCATCGCGCAGGTTCGGCAGCACGAACGTGGCGGGGCCGAACACCGTGACCGGTGGAGCCACGTAGTTCGTGTCGAACGTCGTCACCATCGTCGCCGGCGTGTTCGCCGAGAAGCCCATGCGCACTTCGAGTTGCAGCGTGCGGCCCGCATCCATCGTGGTCAGCGTCGCGTCCTGGCGAAATCCGAGACGCGTGATTGCGTGGCCCAGGGGAATCGCCACGTCGGTGCGGTCGTACAGCACCTGCACGCGCGAGGTGCCGTAGGCGAGTGGGTAGTTCGGCGAATTGAGCGGGCCTTCGCCGACGGCGACGTACTCGTCCGGAAAGATCGAGGTCGTTTGCGCGAGGGCGAGCGGTGTGAACAGAGCGAACGACAAGAGTGTAGACAGTGACTTCATGTGGGTGCCTCTGTCGAGGGCAGCGACCGCAGGCTCCCATTCGTTCGCGGCCAGCGCGATTCAGGGCGCGGCGCGATGCAGTCGGCGCCACAACGCCAGCAGTTGCAGCGCACTCGACTCCCAACGGAATCGCTGCAGCCACGCCGTTCGTGTGGCTTCGTCGACCGGCAGCGGCGCGGCGGTGAGTGCGCGACGCCAGGCCTCGATGTCGTCGGGTGCGAGTGGTTGCGCCAAAGGTCCGGTGACTTCCGGCAGTGCACCCGCGTCGCTCACGAGAACGGTGCGACCGTGTGCGAGTGCTTCGAGGGCCGGCAGGCCAAAGCCTTCGTGGTGCGAAGGAACGACGACGTGGCGGGCGTTCGTGTAGAGCGAAGCGAGCGTGGTCTCATCGACGACGCCGAGGGCGCGCAGAGGAACGTCGTGGTGCGCGGCGAGTGTTGTCAGTGCGCCGAGCGCGCCCGCGTCGTGGCCAGCCAGCCAGAGTTCGGGCCGTTGCGTCGCGGCAAGGCGCGCCAACGCGTGCACGACGACGGTGAGGTTCTTGCGCGCTTCGATGTGGCCGACGTGCAGCACGTAGCCACGTTCGGGGCGCGGCAGGTGCTTTGGCAGCGGCGTCGCGGGTGTGTTGGCGATGGCGACGCCGTTCACGATCACGGTGGGGGTTGGCGCGTTCGGCGCGAAGGTGCGCACGCGCGCCGCCGTCCATTCGCTCGGCACCACGATCGCTGCGGCGCGTTCGCACGAACGTCGCAACACGGCGCGCGCGAGCCAGCGCGGCCAGCGACCGATTCCGTCCTGCGTGCGCACGTCGTGCACGAGCAGGCAGCTTGGGATCGGCAAATGCGGCAGCGGCAGGAAACCGTGGTCGTGCAGCGTCGCTCCGAGTGCGTGCACCGCGGGTGCGAGCAGGCGGCGTTCGGCGCGAACGCGGCGCCACGTCGGCGCCGCTGGGATCGCGATCGGCGCCCAGTCGATGCCGGGTAGGGGCTCAGGCACGAAGTCCCGACGATGCAGCACCGTGATGCGTTCGCCGGTGGCGAGCTGTGCGCCCAGCTGCGCCAGCAACGCGAGCAAGCGGCGGTTGGCGCCGCTCGGTGGTCCGAGCAACCAACCGGCGACAGTCACGTGCAGGCTCATCGCGAAAGACTCCGATGCAGCGCGTGCCACGCCTGGGCGACCGCGGTGCACGAGAACGTGCGTGCGCGTTCATGGCCGGCGGCGGCGTGGCGCCAACGTAAGTCCTGGTCGTGGTGGATTGCGACGAGGCCCGCGGCGATCGCGCCCACATCGCGTGGATCGACGAACCGGGCGTTCGGGCCCGCGATCTCGCGATGCGGCGGCAGGTCCGCACACAGCACCGGCGCGCCGTGGGCGAGGCCTTCGAGAACCGGCAGCCCGAAGCCTTCGAACAGCGACACGTGCACCAGCGCGCGGCACTGCTGCAGCAGCGTGCGCTTCGTCGCTTCGTCGACATAGTCGTGTGGCGGGCCCACGAAGCGCAGCGGCGGCAGATCGGGCGCCGTTTGCCGAGCCAACGCGTGGGCGGCGTGCAGCCGTTCACGATTCTTGCGCGGCCGATCGTCGCCGAGCACGAGCAGTGGACCGCGGCGGGCGTGCGTGGCCTCGGCGGTGGGCGCTGGGCCGAGGGTCGTGCCATGTGGCACGCGCAGCACCGGGGGACAGCGCGTTCCGAGCCAGCGCCGCGCGTCGGCTTCGGTCTGCGCCGATGGCATCACGATCGTTGCCGCGCGCGCGACGCGTCGCGCCAGCAGGAACGGTTCGCCGCGTTCGCCGAGTTCGGGATGCAGCCACGGCAGATCGTGCAGCGTGGCGATCGATGGGCACGGCGCGAACGCGGGGATCGAGGCTACCGAACTGTGCAGCAGGTCGACGCCGAGCGTGCGCAGCAGGCGCGGCAGCGTGAATTGGCGTCGAAGCGCGCCGCGCGGGGCTGGCACCACGCGCACGCCGGGCAGGCCGGGATCGGGAGCGCCGTTGGGCAGCAACAGCAGGCACTGCGTCGCGTTCGGCTGCGATTTTGAGTGCTCGCAGTAGGCGGCGAGGCCATCGAGGAAGCAGCGCGCGACGCCGGTGGCCGGACCGTCGCCGAGGCAGATGCCGTCGAAGGCGACGATCACGACCCCACCTCGCGGTAGATGCGGGCGTGCTGGGCGGCGCAGTCGCGCCACGTGAACGCGGCAGCGCGTTGCCGCCCGGCGGCCACGGCGGTGCGGCGCCAGACTTCGTCGCGCAGCGCGCGGTCGATCGCGCTCGCCAGCGCTTCGGGGTTGTCGGCATCGGCGAACCCGAACACGCCGTCGCCGAGTTCGTGCAGCGGCGCGACGTCGTTGGCGACGACCGGCACGCCGAGCTGCATCGCCTCCAGCGGTGGAAAGCCGAACCCCTCCCAATGCGAGGGGAACACCAGCAGGCGTGCCGTCGCGAAGAGTCGCCACAGCACAGCGTCGTCGGCATCTGCGTGCCATTCGATGAGGCCATCGCGCACCGCGTCGCGCAGTGCCACGACGATCGCGTCGCACTCCCAACCGATGCGGCCGGCGATCACGAGCTTCGGGCGCGGCGTGGGCAGGCGCCGCCAGGCCGCCAGCAGGCCGAGGTGGTTCTTGCGCGGTTCGATGGTGCCGAGGCACAGCACGTGGTCGCCAGGCGCGGTCGTCGTCGCGGCGGGAACATGGTCGGCGCCGAACGGCACCACGTGCACCGGCGGCGCCGTCGGCGCGAACGTGCGCAGGTCGGCTGCCGTTGCCTGCGACGGCACCACGATCGCCGCCGCCGCCGCGATCGCGCGCGCCGTGCGTTCGCGCAGCACCAAGGCGTTCGCTCCGTGCCAGCGCGTGTCGCGCAGGAAGGCAAGGTCGTGCACGGTCAGCACCATGCGTGCCTTCGTCAGCGGCGCGTGCACGAAGTCGGTCCAGTGGAACACGCGCACCGAGCCGGCCAGTCGATCGGCGCCGAGGCCGACTTTGTGCAGCAGCGGCAGTGCCCGACCCGGAATCGGCAGGCGGTGCAGCCGCGCCCGCGCGGGGGCCGCCGGGAACCGCGCGCGCGCCCACGAATGCGCAAACAGATGCAGGTCGAGGTCGTCGCGAGCCGCCAATGCGTGCGCGAGTTCGCGGGTGGCGCGGCCGATGCCCGAGCCCGACAACAGGGCTGGTCGGTAGTCGATGGCGATCGGCAGGCGCATGCAGGGGTTCAGGCTCGAACTCGGGAACGTCGCCGCCGCGGTTCCAGCCATGGCCGGGTGGGACGGGAAGAAGGTATCCTCCCTTCCGTCATCACCCGCATGCAACGCAGCACCCTGTTCCTGTCCGTCGGTCTGCCCGGGCTGCTGCTCGCCGGGTTGGTGGTCGCCTTCGCCATGCAGAGCGACGACCCGGCGCTGCCGCCGAGCCCGACGGATGGTGCGAACGTGCCGTCGCCGACGGTGCCCAAGGACCAGGATCCGAAGCCGTTTCCGCTCGAGGTGCCGAAGGATGCAGTGCGCGTCCGTCTCACCGTGATCGACCAGGAGACCTACGTGGCGCCGCCGCCGGTGCGGGTCGAGGCGGTGCGCGCGGGCGACGGCACGCCGTTGTCGACCTGGCTCCTGGCAGGTGCCGGGGCGGGCTTCGATGCGCCGTCCGGAGCGGCGGGGATCACGATGGCGGTGGTCGAACACGACGAAGGTCGCGTGCTGCGCCAGGTGGTGCTCGCGGCGGAATGCGTGCGGCCAGCGTTGGCGGGCCGCCAGGTCGTGCGCGGCTCTGTGCTTGGCCCGGACCGCAAGCCGGTGGCCGGCGCCACCGTGTGGTTTGGCGAGTTCGACACTGCGGGTGCGCGCCGCGAGGTTGCCGTCGCCGCCGACGGAACCTACGAAGTGCCCGTGCTGGCCAGCTCCGGCGTACCGTTCGTGGTGCGCGCGCCCGGGCATGCGACGCAATGGCGCGCCATCGTGGTGCAGGTGCCGCCGCCCGCATGCGACGCAGTGCTCGAACGCGCCTGCGCCGTCGAGATGCAGATCGCCGGCATCGCGGTGTCGATGCAGGACGCGCGCGTCTTCGTGGTGCCGCGCAGCATCGTCTCGACGGGACTCGGCCAATGGCCGTTCTTCCTGCAGGGGTTGAGCGACGGCTACGCGCTCGAAGCCAATGGCCGTGTCGTGATCGACGACCTGCCGGCGAGCGGCGAGGTCGGTCTCGTCATCCGGCATCCGCGCGCCGCGATGACCGCGCCGACCGCCGTCGTGCTGAAGGGCGAACGCGTGCGAGCCAGCGTGCCGGTGCAGTTCGCGACGGACGAATGGGCCGCCGTCGTCGTCGACGAGCACGGGGCGCCGCGGCCGGGCGTGATGGCGTTCGTTTCGGGTCAGGGCACGCCGCTCGCGACCGGCAACTCGCAGCGCCTGGTGCCGCCGCACCTCGAACTGCGCGGTTCGTTGCAGGCGATCACCGACGCAACGGGGCGCTTCGCCGTCGGCGAGGGACCACGCGAAAACATGGCGCTGCACCTGCGCGGAGCCGGTTGTGCGGGTCGCAACCTGACCCTAGGCGCCTTCGATCCCACGCAGCCGATCGTGTTGCCGACGTGGATCGGTGGCGAGCCGGAGCTGCGCGTGCAGCCGCCGCGCGCGGGTGTCGTCTGGATCGCCGAATGCGACCTCGGTGGCGGTGTGCGCGAAGTGCTCGCCGCCGACGCCGCCTTCCGCGTGTCGTTGCCGCACGCCGGCCGTTTCGACGTCGTGGTGACGACGTTCGTCGGTGAGCAGGAAGTGGCGAGCGAGCGGCGCAGCGGCCTGCATGCCACCGGTCCGATCGACGTGCCGGTCAAGCGTCTGCCCTGACTGCGAACTGCCGATGGCATGACGCCGAACTCGGTCCCGCTGCGGGATCGCGGCTAGCGCCGATGCCGGTGGCCGTTCCCGTACGGCCCGGCCATCGCCGTTCGCCACCGCCGACCGCAATCGACGCAGCGTTGTATTCTGTTGTCGTGCCGTGCGTGTGAGCGTGCGGCACGCCTCGTGTGGCTTCGTTGTGTGGTGGGGGGATCGGACCTGGCGTACGGGTTCGGTCCCCACTTTTCTTTCCCGCGCGCTGCCACGGTGCTACGGTCGATCGGGTGAGCATCCTGCGCGATCCCGTGCACGGCGACATTGAGTTGACGCGGGCCGAACTGCGGCTCGTCGACACCGCCGAGTTCCAGCGCCTGCGCGGCATCAAGCAACTCGGCAGCGCGTCGTTGGTGTTCCCTGGCGCCACCCACACGCGCTTCGAACATTCGCTCGGCACGCTGCACGTGTGCGACCAGGTCCTGAACGCCTGCGATCGCCACGCGGCCCGCGACAGCGAGTGTCGCGCCGTGACCGCCGACGAACGGCGCCTGCTGCGGGTCGCGGCGCTGCTGCACGACATCACGCACATTCCGTACGGGCACAACATCGAGGACCAGACCGGCCTGCTGCCGCGCCACGATCGGCCGGAACGGTTTCGCGCGATGCTCGGCGACACCGAGCTCGGCGCCGAACTGCAGCGCCAAGGCCTGCGCGATGACATCCTGACGGTGCTCACCGGCGTCGGGCGCGAGCTATTGCCGTTCTGCCAGCAGGTGGTCAGCGACACGATCGACGCCGATCTGCTCGACTACCTGCGCCGCGACGCGCACTACACCGGACTCGAATTGCGGTACGACCGTCGGGTCGTCGACTACTTCCGCATCGCAGGCAGTGACGGTCGCATGTTCGTCGATTGCGAGAAGAACGGCATGCTGCGCGAGGACATCGTCTCCGAGCTGCTGCGCGTGCTCGAGTGCCGCTACCACTTCAGCGAACGCGTCTACTACCACCACGCCAAGATCGCGGCCGGCGCCTTGCTGTCGCGCATGGTCGAAATGGCGTTGAATGGGCATGCCCTGACGCCGGCACGCCTGCAGACGATGACCGACGAATCGCTGGTGGTCGCGATCGAACAGGCCGACCTCGGCAGCGACGCTGCCAATGCGCGGTTGCAGCGCTTCGTCGCTCGCTACCGCCGGCGGGCTTTGCCGAAGCGCGTGCTGGTGCTGCCGTGGTACCAGAACCGCGAAGTGCAGGACGCCCTGCTCGACACCTACTTCCGTCCCGGCGAGCCCGCGGCCCGCTTCGAATGGGAGACGCGCATGGAGCAAGCGGCGCGGCGCGAGTTCGGGCAGGATATCGACGTGATCCTGTATTGCCCCGCGCGCCGGATGCAACTCAAGGAAGCGAAGACCCTGGTGCGTTTCCCCGGCTCGGGCGAGCGCACGCTGCCGTTGGACGCGTTCGCCGACCAGATCCCGCGTTTGCGCGATCTGGCCGAAAGCTATCCACGCATGTGGAAGCTGTACGTGTTCACTTCGCTGGAAGACAAGGCGCTGCGCCGGCGGCTGCAGACCATGTGCTTGGAGGCGTTGCCGGCCGGTTGCCGCAACGGGTTCGTTCTATGAGCGCACGACACGGAGTGCTGGCCTGTCTTGGCTTCGTCGCGCCGGCGATGGCGCAGTTGTTCACCACCGACGCCGGCGTGATGTCGCCCGAGTTGCCGACGGTGAAGGAACGCATCCAGTGGTTGGTGCGCGAAGACAGTGAAGAACTGCGGGCGACGACTCGCTTCTCGTTCGCGCCCCATCGCCGGCTGCAGCTCGACCTGGCCCTGCCGTTCGCGCGGCGCGAAGTCGAGGTGGCCGGCGTCGGCGGCGTGCGCCGCGGCACCCAAGAAGGGCTCGGCGACCTCGAACTCGACGCCAAGTGGGGGCTCGTGCGCGACGACGACGTGATGCGTTCCGATCGGCTCTCGGTGCTCGGCCGACTCTCGTTGCCGACCGGGGACACCGACGACCGCATCGACGGGATCGCACTCGGGCCGCGGGTCGCGTTGGGCCTCGACACCTGGGGCGGCAGTCTCGGGCTTGGCTACACGCTGGTGCGCGACCGGCATCGCGCGGCGATCGCGGTGCGCGCCGCCGCGTTCGCCCAGAACGAGCTGTTCGACTCCGGCGAAGAAGTCACACTCGACGTCGCCTGGTGGGTGCGGCTGACCCCGCGCGAGTTCGACCCCGAGCAGGCCTCGGTGGAAGTGCGCGGTGTGCTCGAAGTGCTCGGCCGCTGGAAGCAGGACGACGAGCTCGTCGACGTCGATCTGCAGAACGGTGGCACCGAGTGGTCGTTCGTGGTCGGCGCGCAAATGAACCTCGACCCAGCCACCAGCTTCGAAGCCGGGCTGACGGTGCCGCTCGACACCTCCATCGAGTCGCCATTCGGCGACCCCCGGTACGGCCTGCTGTTCTCCTTCCGGTTGTCCTTCTGATGCGCCCACACCTCACCGTTCCTCTCCTGTTGCTGGCCGCCTGCCAGACCACGCTGCCGCCGGCGCGCCCGGCGGCGGACCACGGTCTGCAGCGCGTGTGGATCGAGACGCT
>SXPB01000012.1 GCA_005776475.1 Planctomycetia bacterium | reverse complement strand
GGTCGGGCCGTAGACATCGTGCACGTTCGGCACGAGGCCACGCAGCTCGCGCGCCAGAGCGTTCGCCAGCGCTTCGCCGCCCACGAGCAGATGCCGCAGCGAACGGAACGCGGGCGCCGCCGCCGGATCGACGAGCAGCATGCCCGCCATCGACGGCGTGCACTGGAAGTGGGTGACGCCGTAGCGCGCGATGGCCGCCGGAATCGACAACGGCGCGCCGTCGGCACCACTCCCCGCCGACGCACCCCCACCACTGCCCGTGGCCAGCGCCGCGGCCGCCGTCGCGGTGTCGCAACGCCGCTTGCACTCCAGCAAGTGCGGCAAGCTCTGCAGCACCTGGTCGGTTGGCACGCCGAAATCGACGAGGCACGCGATCTCGTCGATCTGCATCGCGCGCAGGCGATCGACGATCGCCACGCACGTCTCGGGAGTGCCGAACAAGCCACTGGTGCGGTAGTAGCGCTCGAACGAGAAGTCGAGCAGCGCTTCGAAGTCGGCCGGCTGCAGGCCGCCGTTGAGCAGCGCGTCCATCTCGCCCGGCTTGTCGACGCGGTTCTTGAACGCCGGGAACGACCACGCCGCCTGCTTGACCAGGTCGAGGCTGCTGCGCAGGTACCCTTTCATCGGCTCGCGCACGATGGCGCGCACACGCTCGTCGTCGTCACCGACGAAGGTGTGCAGCATCAGCGTGATCCTGCCTTCGCCCGGGTGCCCCGCCGCGCGCCACGCCTCGCGATACACCGCGAGCTTCTGCGCCAGCTCTTCCAGGCTCTGGCCGAGCAAGTGCGTCAGCACATGGCAGCCCTTCTCCCCCGCCATGCGGTAGGTCTCGGGATTGCCGGCGACGGTGACCCACGACGGCAACGTCTTCTGCACCGGCCGCGGCAGCGTGCGGATGCCCACCGGCTTGCCGTCGTGGCCCGGGAACTCGACCATCTCGCCGCGCCACAGCGCGTGCACCTGCTGCATCGCGGTGAACATCGCGTTCTTGCGATCGGCGAACGTTTCCGGGCGCAACACGAAGTCGCGCGCGTGCCAGCCGGCGGCGAAGGCGATGCCGACGCGACCCTGCGACAGGTTGTCGACCAGGGCCCAATCCTCGGCGACGCGGATCGGGTGGTGCAGATTGACGACGCACGAACCGGCGCGGATGGCGACGTTCCTGGTGATCGCCGCAATCGCCGCACTCGCCACCGCCGGGTTCGGATAGAGCCCGCCGAACGCGTGGAAATGGCGTTCTGGCGTCCACACGGCTTCGAAGCCGTGCTGGTCGGCGAACCGCGCGCCCTCGAACAACAGCCGGTACTTGTCGCCCTGGTGCTCGCCCTCGTCGCTGGCGAAATAGAACAGGCTGAACGAGATCGGCCGGGTCGGCGGCGGCGGCGCGGCGGCGGCCTTTTCCGGCGCCGACTCGCCCGCGTGCACGACGACCTGGAAACCGCGGCACAGCGTCCACAGCAGTTCGAGCACCGAGATGTCGAACGACAGGCTCGTCACTGCGAGCCAGATGCCAGGCTCGGTGCCCAGCACGCGATCCATGCCGAGGAAGAAGTTGGCGACGTTGCGGTGCCGCACCATCACGCCCTTCGGACGCCCGGTCGAACCCGACGTGTAGATCAGGTAGGCGAGCCGGTCGCCATCGCTGGGGTCGTCGAGCAGCACGTCGGCGACCGCGATCACGTCGGCATCGGCATCGAGGTCGATGCGCGGGCACGCCGCCGTCGGCGCATTGGGCAGGCTCTTGCCATCGACCACCAACGCCGCGAGTTCGGCGTCGCCGGCCATGTACTGCAGTCGTTCGCGCGGATAGCTCGGGTCGAGCGGCACGTAGGCCGCGCCACAGCGCAGCGCCGCCAGCACAGCCGTCACCATGCCGAACCCGCGCTGCACGCAGATGCCGACCCGATCGCCGACGCCGACGCCGCGACCACGCAGCCAGCCGGCGAGGCGTTCGACGTCGCCGTGCAGATCGCCGTAGGTCTTCGACCGGCCGTGGCAGTGCAGCGCCACCCGGTCGGGACGCTTCTGCGCCATCGCGGCGAACTGGCGATGCAGCATCGGCTCCGTCGGCAGCGGCGCGCTCTCCGCATTCCACTGCCGCAACACCCGGTCCAGTTCCGCGTCGTCGAGGATCGGCACTGCAGCGAGCGGCGTCTCGGGCTGGTTCCCGGCCGCGCGCACGAACACCTGCAGACGTTGCACCAGCCGTGCCGCCGCTTCGACCGGCAACGCGGCCGCATCGAACGACAGCTGCAGCGAACCATCGGCAGCGACCACGAACTCAAGCGACCCCGGCGTCACCGTCCCGGCTGGCACCGAAAGCGCGAGGCGCACCGGCGGTTCGAGCACGGTCGCCGGCGACAACACGTCGGCGCGCCGCACCACCAGTTCGCGCAGCATCGGGCCTTCGCTGGCGGCGGCGGCGAGTTCTTGCGCAAGCTGCGCCAACGCCGCCCCGACGGGCTGTTGGGCCGACGGCGAGAAAGCGACCGGCGGGGCCCCGACCACGAGGTCCGCCGCCAGGGCGACGAACGGCGCTGCCGTCGGCGCGCGCAAGCCGACACTGAACGTCGGCTGCGCCGTGATGCGGGCGAGGAACGCCATGCACGACGCCGCCCGTTGCAGCGGCGACAACTTCCCGGGCAACGGGACGTCGAGCACTGCGGCGACCGCGTTGCCGCCACCGGGACCGCCTTCGGGCACTGCCAGCGGCAGGTGCGTGCGCAGGCGTTCGACCTGCACTTCCTCGGCCACCGCCGCCGCGCGGCCCAACTCCGTGAACGCCACCACGTCGTCCTTGCCCGGCATCGGCAGCCGCGCACCCAAGGCGAGACCGAGCGACGCCAGCGCCGGCCCGGCCACCGGCGAACCGCGCAGGCAGCGCAGCCGCGACAACTTCACGTCGCCATCGGCGCACGCGATCTGCACGTGGTCGTCGCCAACCGCGGTCACCGTGCCTGGCACCGCGGTGCCACCGGCGACGCATTCCGCCTGGCCCGGCACGACCACAGAGAGGCCGGTGCGCACCTTGGCGATCGCGATCGGGTTCTTGTAGACGCCGTGATCGAAGGCGCGAACGCTGCGCGCGACATCGGCCGCGGAGCGCGCGAAGTCGAGCACCAGCATGCCGTCGGGCCGCGCCCGGCGCGGGAACCACGTGCGCAGCGCCAGGTCCTGCGGACGCCGTTGCACCGTGCCGGCGGCCAACGCATCGACGAGTTCGGCGAAGGTCTCCTGGCCGTTCTGGAAACACCGCGCGTTGAGGGTGAAGGCGCTGTCGTCGGGCTCGATCGGAAAGCGCTTCTGCACCAGGATGGCGCCGGTGTCGGCGGCGGGTTCGATCGAGTGCCAGGTGACGCCGTGCTCGACTTCGCCGTGATGGATCGCCCAGCACGTCGCGTTGAGGCCGGCATACCGCGGCAGCGGGCCGTCGTGGAAGTTGATCGCCCCCGCCCGCGGCATCTGCAGCACGGCGGCCGGCAGCAGCCGCAGCCAGGTGATCGCGAACAGATGGTCGAACGTCTCGCCGGCGAGCTGGGCGGCGATGTCGCCGTTCGCATCGAGATGGCGGACGCCCTGCTCGACGCAGGCACGCCGCACCTTGTCGGTGTCGGTGACGACGGCGACGACCCGATGGCCACGTTCCCGCCACAGCTCGATGCATTGCAGCAGCAGCGTGTCGGAACCGACGAAGACGGCAGCGAGCGGGTGCGCCATGGACAAGTCGAATCGGTGGAAGTGCTTCGTCTGCTTGATACGGCCTCCGGCCACTGCGGGCCATACCGCCGGTGGCCCCGATCATGCCATGGCAAGGGCCGTAGCCGTCGCCAACGCCAGCGCCCACCGTAAGCTAGCCGCGTGAAGATGCGCCTACTGCTCGCACTCGCCGCACTCGCCGCTGTCCCCGTGGCCTGGTTCGTCGCCGGCAAGCTGCATCGCTTCGCCTACTGGATCGGCCGCAAGACCGAAGCCGAGATCCAGGCGATCGCCACCGACGGCTGGCGGTTCGAGCGACTGCGCGTCCTGCCCGAGGTGACGCTGGTCGGCCTTTGCCGCCCGCCGGCGGCTGCGAACGCGCGCTGGATCCTGTTCGTGCCGGGCAACTCGCAGGCGATCCTGCCGGGCTTTCGCGCCGAACTCGACGGGCTGCGCCAGCAACGCGATCTCGGCATGCTGTTCTTCGCCTACCGCGGCTTCGATGCCTCCGGCGGCACACCCGATCCCGAAGCGCTCGCGTCCGACCTGCTGCTGCAGTGGCGGCACTTGCGCAGCCTCGGCGTGCCGCCCGAACAGATCGAGATCTGGGGCTACTCGCTCGGTTCGGTGCTCGCCTGCCGCCTCGTCGCGGCGATCGCCGACGACGGCGAAGTCCCGGCGCGCCTCGTGCTGCTCGCCACCGCGGAGCGCATTCCGGTGATGAAGCACGGCACGTTCGGTCGTTTCCTGCCCGACGACGTGTTCGACGCCACGCCCGCACTCGCCGCGATCCGTTGCCCGGTGGAGATCGTGCATGGCGAAGCCGACGACGCACTGCCGATCGCCGGCGCGCGCGCTCTGGCCCAGCAACTCGGCCCGCGCGCCACCCTGCATGCGCTGGCGGGCAAAGGCCACTTCGACCTGTGGCAGCCCGCGCGCGAGTTGTTGCTCACTCCACGGTGAACGTCACCGGGGCGAACTTCTCGTTCTTGCCGAGGATGCCCGGCGGCAGCGTCCACTGCGCTTCGATGGACGCCTTCGACGGCAACGGCTGCATGGGCACGAAGGCGAGGCAACCATCGGCCTGGTCGCCGTCATCCTCGCCCCCGCCGTGCACGACCAGCACGCCCTCGATCGCGTAGTTGCCGCTGTAGACCTTCACCTGCGTGCCGGCGAGCACACCCGGCGGCACTGCCCGCAGGAAGTGCAGCGAGATCGGCGTGCCCACTGTCTCGGGCATCTCCTTGCCCGCTGCTGCGAACGCCGCCGCGGTGCGCGGCCCGAGTTCCGCCGACTTCGCCGCTGCCGGCACCTTGCCCTGCCCCTGGCCTGGCCACGCCATCGGTTTGCCCGACTTCGTCGGCACTGCCGGCAAGGCAGTGTCGAGCACGAACGCCGTGCTGCAGATCGCCGTGCCGAACAGTTCCCGCCCCGGATGCAGCAGGCGGTCGCGCGCAGCGACCCGCTGCAGCCACGACGCTACCAGGGCCTTCGGATCGGCGCCGCGCGAGTAGAACACCGTGCGACCGATCGACACCGGCACCGGCGGCGACGGGAACTCCTCCTTCGGCTTCTTCTTGCGCAGGGCTTCGACGGCGAGGAGCTGCTCCTCGTACTGCAGCACGCCCTTCGCTTCGTCGGCAACGTCGAAATAGAACCCGCACGGCCCCACCATCGCCGCTGCCCGGGCCACGTTGAGCGCATCCGCCAGCGAACGCGCCCGCTCCTTCGCCTTGTGGTCGGCCGCCTTGGCATCGGGCACCGGGTTGTGCGCCATCGCCTTGCGCAGATTGGCGCTGCGCGCCCAGAACTCGCGGAACTCGAGGTCGATCTGCGGCAGTTCGAGCTGCGTTCGCCGCAGGAACTCCTTCTCGACGTCGGGCCCCGCCAGGATGGTCTTGCTCTGGCTCTGGTCGAGCTGGTGCAGCAGTTCGGGACGCCAGTGCAGCAGGTAGTGGCAGATGGCCCACGCCTTGACGCGCTGCTCGGTGGTGAACTTCGCCGCCGACAGCAGCACGAGGTCGCTGGTGCGCGTGTCGGTCTTGCCCCACGCGAATTCCTCGGCAATCTGCATCCACACCGTCATGTCGGGCACGAGCGCCTTCTGCTTGAACGAGGTCGCGGTGCCGGCCTTCTGCTGTTCGGTGAGGAAGGACAACGAGCGACCGAACAGGAACCCGCACGCGGCGTGGCCGAGTCCTTCCCAGAGTCCATTGGTGTCGACGCCGACCGCATCCTGCACGACGCCGCGCACCGCCTGGTCGCGCGACGCCTCGAGGCCGATGTCGGCCTTGTGCAGGCGCAACTGCTGCTTGCCGGCGGCGACGAACGCCTGGTCGACGTCGTTCTTCAAGAACTGCAGCCGCGCTGCATCGAACTGGTTCGCGCACTGGTCGAGCACCGCGTGGTACTGCGCCTCGTCGCGCACGAAGACCATGTCGCGCCGCAGCACCGGCTCGAACAGGAAGCCGCGCCAGGTGCCGAACAGCGTGTAGCACAGCAGCAGCGAGCGCTCGCAGTCCATCGCGACGGTGGCGAGGTCGGCCGGCGACAGGTTGCCCCAGACCATGAAGTGGTCGGTGCGCACGCCGATGTGCTGGATCTGTGCTGCCTCCAGCAGCGGGTGCTTGTCGCCGACTTCCTGCGCCGGGAACTGCTGGCGCATGAGCCAATCGGAGGCACCGCGGATCGCACGGCCGCGGCGCAGCATGGCGAGGTCGTTCGGCGAACCGGCGAAGCCCTCGAACGACGCCATCGCCAGCGCTGTTGCCGCCTCCTTGTCGCCCGGCAGCATCGCCAGCACGCGTTGCCAGTGGCGCGTGGCGCGCACGGCGTCACCGGCCTTCTGGCTGTCGGTGGCGAGAGAACGGTGTTCGATCGCCAGCTTCTTGCGCAGCGCGAGCAGGTCCTGTTCGACCTTCTTCAGCAGCTTGGGGTCGCCCTTGAGATCCTTGTCGAGCACGACCTTGCCGTCGTCCTTGCGCCACGAGGTGCCGACGCGCACGAAGCCGCACTTGTCGCGCGCCTTGGCGTCGTTCTCGTCGTAGTCGAGCCAGATCTCACGCCGCAGCTCGAGGGCGCGCAGGTGCTGCTTCTGCGCCACCCACGCCTCGGCGATGGCATGCAGGCCACTGACGGCCGTGGCGGCGAGCTTCTGTTCGCGCACGCCGAGGTCCGGCGACTCCTGGGCGCGCAGGGCGGCGACAGCGATGGCGACGAGAACAGCGGCAGCAGCGAAGACGCGCATTCGCACGCAATCTAGCGCAACCGCGCCCCGATCGCGCCGGCGCGCACGCACTCCTTCACTCGGCGACGAACGTCACCGTGTGCTTGCCGCCCACCCATTCCCACTTCGCGGTGATCGGCACGCCCTTCGGCCACGGGTCCTTGGCGTAGAACACCCACAGCCCTGGCGCCGAGGTCCGGCGGATGTTGCCCTTCGCGCGCACCAGGTAGCCCGCAACCGGTTTGCCCTGGCATTCCACCTCGCACGACGCCGTCGCCATTTCGGAGTGGTAGCAGTGCAGCGTCAGCGGCCAGCCGACCTGCTTCTGCTTGCCGCGCTGGTCCGCCGTCAGCAGTGCCACCACTTCGGGCCCCAGCGATTCCACGTCGACCGCCGCCGGCACCGGATCCTTGGCCCGGCCTTCGATGTGCGATTCCGGCCAGACCTGCGTCACCACTTCGCGTTTCGCTTCGCGCCCGCGCGACGCATCGAGCACCATCAGGCTGCCGTCGGCGTAGATGCCGACAGTGTCGATGTTGGCGTTGAGAACCGCATCGCGGTACCCAGGCCATGCCATCCATGCCTCGACGGCCTTCTTGACGTCGCGCGTCCACACCACGGCGGTCGTGGCGAAGATGCGGCCGGCGTTGTCGGTGAACACCTTGCCGGTGCGCTGCGTGTGCTCGGCCACCGGACCACGCTGGTCCTTGTTGGCCTTCAGGTAGTCGACGTGCTGCTTGCACGCGATCGACAGTTGCGCCGACCAGCCAACGGGCTTCTGCCCGCACTCGGTGCGCAGCTGGTTGAACGCCGACAGCCACGCCGGCGCATCCTTGCTCGCGGCTTCGAGCGGCGTCGTCTTGCCGACCACCGCGCGCCGCAACGGCGTGTCCTCGCTCCAGAACCGGCGCCAACGCCCTTCGAGTTCGGGGAGACCCTTGCCCGTGCGCTCCTGGAACGAGCTGGTGACGTCCTGTTCGTTGCCGGCCTTGGCACCCGCCGCCTCCAGCTTCAGCAGCAGCGTCGGATCGGCGCGCAGCAGGTAGTCGACGAACGACCACGCCTTGATGCGCGCATCGGTGGGAAACTCGGCGGCCTTGAGCAGGGGCAACTTCGCCGCCGGCGTGCTCTGGTCCTGGAACGCCAGTTCGATCGCCAGTTCGCGCCAGGTCTCGATGTCGGGCAGCATCAGCTTGCGCTTCTCGCGCGCACTCGTGACCGTGCCCTGCGGGTCGTCGCGACCGACCACGAACACGAGGTTGCGGCCGAAGAACATGCCGACGACGGCGTGGCCCACGCCTTCTTCGAGCGCGTCGCTGTGCACGCCGACGAAGTCCTTCGCCACCCAGCGCACGGCGAGGTCGAGCACCATGTCCCGTTCGCGCGAAACCGCGGTTTCGACGTCCTTCAGGCGCGTCGAACTGGTGTTCTCGATCAGGAAGTCGACGTCGTTGCGCGCCGCGTTGGTGCGCACCAGTTGGTTCCACTGCGCGCGCTCCTGCAAGAACACGAAGCGGCGGCATTGCTTGCCCAGGCTGGGAAAGCCCTCACAGCCCGCGAACGCTTCGGTGCAGAACGCCAGGGCCCGCTCGGCGTGCGCGGCGGCTTCGTGCAGCAACTCGGCGTCGTGGTCGCCGTGCACGGTGAAGTTGGCGCTCTTGACGGTGACGTAGGGCGACCCCAGTGCGTCGAGCATCGCCAGCTTCTCGTCGACAACCTGGCTCGGGAAGGCCTGTTCGTGCAACCGCGCGATCGCCTTGTCCATCAACCGCGACCGCTGCAGCACCGACAGGTCGAGTTCGTCGACGGTGACGCCTTCGAACTGACGTGCCCCCACGAGCGCCATCGCCTTGCCGTCGCCGGGGACAAACCGCAGCGTGCGCTGCGCATGGTGCCGGGCGCGGTCCGCCTTGCCCGCCGTCTGCAACTTCGCCGCCAGCGCCCCGTGCGCGGCCCCGAGCTTGCCGGCGATGCCAAGCCAGCGTTGTTCGAGTTGCTTCGCCGCTGCCGCGGCGGGCTGGTCGTGTTCGGGAAATACGAACGCGGGATCGCGCTGCCAGGCGGTGCCGGTGCGCACGTAACCGAGTTCCTTGCGCGCCACGGCGTCGTCGCGGTCGTACTCGGCGAGCACTTCGAGCCACACGACCCGCGCCCGCACGGGAAACCCGTTCTTCAGGGCGGACGTCGCGAAGGCCGACAACTCGCGCGCGCCGAGCGCCATCACTTCGGCTTCTTCAGGAAGCACGACGAGCGGCTTCTCCTGCGCCGGCAGGCCCGCGATGATCACCGCCGATGCGAACAGGAACGCAACGCACCGAGGCGCCAGCGCGCAGGAACCGACAGTCATGGTGGCGCGCACGATACCGGAGCCTCGTCGCCGTGGCGTTGCTGCTGGTGCCGACGGTGGCCCAGGAACGTCTGCTCGTGCTGCAGAACCTGGCGCCGCGCGCGCGCAAGGAAGGCATCGCCGTCGTGGTTCCGTTCGCGCAGGGCACCGTGCGGGAACGACCCGACCTGCATGTCGCCGGCCACGCGACCGCGTGGCAACCGTTCGGCGCGCGGTGGCCGGACGGGTCGCTGCGGCAGGCCTTGTGCCTGTTCGTCACCGAACACAAGGCGCTCGACGAAGCGCACGTCGCGCTGGTGCAAGGTCCGGGCCCGGACCTGCCCACCACTCCCGTCGTGCTGCCGGCGGCGCGGATCGAGATCGTGGTGACGGTCGCTGGCAAGACCGTGCGTGCCGAACCGGTGCGCGCCGAGAGCCTCGAACAGAATGCGCTGCGCGTGGTCGAACTGCGCCGCGCGCGCCTCGCCGACACCGGACTCGTCGCCGAACTGCTGGTCACGGCGTGGCACGACCAGGCGCATGCGCACGTCGACGTCGCCGTGTTCTGCTCCGATCCACGCACGCCCGCGATGCAGTGCGACGTGCAGGAACTGGCGATCGAGAGCCATGGCATGGCGCTCGTGCTGCGCCACACGCAGCGACAGCAGGTGCAGGTGCAGCCCACGGCCGACGGCAGCCGCAACGTGCTGCTCGCCGGACGCCCGCTCGGGGACGGGCAGGGCCTGCGTCGCACGGGCGTGCTGGTGCCGGCCCTGCGCGGCGACGGCAGCCTCGCCGACCAGACGCTCGAAGCGTGTTGCCTGATCCCACTGCTCGGCGCCACCACGTGGCGCGGCAGCGATGCGTTCGGTCCGTTCGGCTTCGTGCCCGATCCACCGCCGTGGCTCGCGGGTCCGGCCTTGCGCGCGTGGTTCGCGAAGAGCCACGCTGCCTTCGTGACCGGCGAACGCACGGCGAAGGGCGACGCCTTTGCGCCGTTCGTGCACAGCCTCGCGCGCATGGCCGGTCAGACCGGCGACCAGACCGACTTCGGCACCGTCAAGCTGTCGCTGGTCGCGCACTCCGGCCTGCCGAGCCTGCTGCACGAGGTCGAATTGTCGGTGCTGCAGGAAGGCTGTCGCCCGGTGCACTTCTTCGAAGCGGACGGCACACCGGTCGATCCGGCCGCGCACCCCGACTGGATCGTGTGGTCGGGGCGCACGCACTGGCACGGCGGCGTGTCGAAGGATCGCCTCGGCAAACCGGTCCCCGAGCCTCGCTACGAAACGCACGGTTGGACCGGCAAGGACCGCGAGCACTGGAGCAACAACCATCTCGCGGCCTACGCGCTGTTGACCGGTGCTCACTGGGCGCGCCGCGAGTTGCAGAACGAAGCGCGTCTGTATCTGGCAGGACAGACGCTCGATCCGCGGCACTCGACGTCGAACGCGGGCGCCCCGCGTGGCGGCGGTCGCACTGCGCTGGCGGCGGCGTGGACGTTGCTCGTCACCGGCGACGAAGCGCTGGGCAAACGCATGGATGCGCGCATGGACCAGGTCTACTGGCGCCAATGGGCGGGCCGCGACCTCGCCCCGGATCGCGTGCGGCCGATGGCCGCCGCGGGACCCGACGCACGCCTGCTGCAGGGCAAGCACGAGTACTGGACGCCATGGCAGGACGCACTCGCGGCGGTCGGTTTCGCGGCGCACCATCGCACCACCGGCAACGCGAACGCGCGCACGCTCGCCGAGGCACTCGCGCAGAACGTCGTGCGGCACGGTTGGTTCGTCTCCGAGCGCCACCACGACATCGCCACTGCGATCCGCTGGACCGGCGGCACGCCGCTGACCGAGGCCCAGTGGCAAGAGCAGGAGCCCACCACGGTGGTGCTCGCCACCGGCACCGCCTTCGCCGAATGGGCTGCCGGCGCCGTCGAGATCGCCCGCGTCGCCGCCGAACGCGACGGCGATGCCGCGCTCGCTGCCCGCTGCCGCGAGATCCAGCAGCGCCTGCGCAGCAGCCGGCGTCCGCCCGCCGACGGCGGCATGGACCGGCTCGGCGAATGGGATGCAGTGGCCTGGCCGGCGCGCTGATCCGGAACCCTCGGCGCACGAAACGTGCGCCGCGAAAGCGACGGGTTACTTCGGGCTCTTCAGCAAGTCCGCGAGCCTCGCCAGCACCGGCTCGGTCCCCTTGTATTCGTTCCCCACATAGCTGTCGGCGAGCAGCGCGCCCTTGGCATCGAGCAGGACCACGCTGGGAATGCCGCCGGTATCGTGCGTCTGCGTCAGGGGGATCTGCGCCAACTTGTCCCAGGCGACCGCCAACCACGGGAACTCGTGCTTCTTGGCGTACTGCTTCATGTCCGCTTCCGACCGGTCACGGCTGATCCAGATGACCTCGAACCGCTTGCCGGCGTCCTTCTTGTGCTGCTGGTAGAAGCGGGTCAGTTCGGGCGCAAAACTCTGGCACCCTGGACACCACCCCGCCGAGAACAGCAGCACCACATACTGCGGCGGCGCCATCGGGTTCAGCTTCGTCTTGCTGCCGGTACGCAGGTTGACCAGCTTCCCGGCCAGTTCCGCGAGCACCCGATGGCCGCCGTTGGCTGGCTTGGCAGCCAGCGCTGCGCGCACGCGCTCGACGAAATCCGTCCGCCACAGCTCGATGACCGGCAACGAGACACCCTTGGCGGAAGGATCGGCAACGCGGAGCCACGTGCCGTCGAAGTTGGCAAAGTGGAGCTCATGGCCCGCCTTCCGGACCAACTTGTTCTCGCCTTCTCCGGCGACGAGCGGATGCACCAACGCAACCATCTTCGGCCAGAGGTCGGCACGTTCCGCCAGCAGTTTGCAGTCGATCACCGGCTCCCCCGGCTTTAGCGCCAGGCGGGCAGCTTCCGCCTGTTGGAGGCAGTCCGTGCCTTCCGGCGAAACGGCCCTGACCTTGCCGTCGGGCAACATGATCTGCACGGAGTCCGCCAGCAACGCCACCACGGGATACGCCGTTCCGGGAACGACCTTCACATCGCCGAGCTGGTAAGCCGACTTGACCTGGCAAGTCTTTGGCCAGAGGCCGGGCATCGTCGGCAACTGCTCCCACTGCAGACTCGGCGCCGCTTCCGCCGCGGGCTCTTGGGCCGGCAGGGAGCGGGTAGCGGTGGCTACGACCAAGGCGAGGACGGTGAGAGCAAACGGGCGATGGCGCATTCGGGGTACCTGCTCGCGGAGGCTACCCACCCGCGGCCATCGCCGAAACCAACGACACGCGATTTGCGAAAGGGCATCGCCGAGCGCGCCCAATCGCGACTTCGCTATCGTCCTCGGCATGCGCGTTCCCGTGCCGCTCGCCCACGCCTACCGCCTGTTCAACCACGGTCCGACGGCACTCGTCACGACCGCGCACGCGGGCCGCACCAACGTGATGGCCGCTTCGTGGGTGATGCCGCTCGACTTCGAACCGCCGAAGTTCGCCGCGGTGGTCGCCGCGAACACCTTCACCCGCGAACTGCTGCTCGCGTCCGGCGAATGCGTGCTGCACGCGCCGACGACGGCGCAGACCGACCTCACCATGGCGGTCGGCACGCACAGTGGACGCGAGATCGACAAGTTCGCGGTGCACGGCCTCGCCAGCGAACGGGGCACGCACGTGCAGGCGCCGTTGCTGGCCGGTTGCGCCGCCTGGCTCGAATGCCGGCGCGTGCCCGAGCCGGACAGCGAACAACGCCACGACCTGTTCGTGCTGGAATGCGTTGCCGCCTGGGCCGACGACACCCTGTGGCAGAAGGGCGAATGGCATTTCGCGGCGTCGGGACCGCGCACCATCCACCACTGCAAGGGCGGCCTGTTCTTCGCGACCGGCGAACGGCTGCAAGCCCGGCGCGAATCGTGAGAAAGCCTGCAACCTCGCCAGGGGTCACGGTGGTAGAGCCGACCCCGATGCCCCCTGCCGATGTGGCGCCCCGACTCGACGATGCCGCGTTCGCGGCGCTGCTGCAGCGCGCCATGCCGGAGTTGCGGACGTTCCTGCGCCGGCTGTGCGGCGGCGAGCACGACGGCGACGACGTGCTGCAGGAGACCCTGGCCAAGGTGTGGCGCTTGCGCAGTAGCTTCGACGCGTCGCACGATGGCGTGGCGTGGCTGCAGACGGCGGCGTTCCGTTGCTTCTGCGACCACCGCCGCCGCCAACGTCGGCAACCGCGCCCGGCCGCCGATCTGGTGCTGGCGCTGGCGACCCGCGCCCCATGCGCGACCGAACTGCGCGACGAACTCGAACGCCGCCTCGCGGTGCTCGAACCCGACGCGCGCGCCCTGCTGCTCGCGTTCCACCGCGACGGCCAGACGCTGCAACAACTCGCCAGCGAACGCGGCGTGCCGTGCAACACCGTGAAGTCGTGGCTGCACCGTGCCCGGTTGCGCCTCACCGAGGTCCGCCCATGAACGACGATCCGATGCTCGCTCGCTTGCACGAACTGCTCGACCGCGGCGTCGATCCTCTCGACGACGACGAACTGGTCGCGTGGCTCGAACAACATCCCGAACAGTTGCCGCTCGCCGTAGCGTTGCGCGCCGACGCGCGCGATCTGCACGCAGCTCCGCTGGCCGCCGCGACAACGCCACGCCGCCGCCGCCATCGCTTCGCGAAGGCGACGGCGATTGCCGCAGTGGCCGCCGCCGCGCTCGCGGTGGCGATGTGGCCTGCAGAAGCAACGACGGCGCAACCGCGCATCGTCGCTTCCAGCTTCGAAGAACTGCGGCCGCGCGCCCACCTCGCGGCTACGTTCATCGTCCACGATTCCCTGGTCACGACGGGGCGCGCGCGCCTCGAGAGCTACACCCTGCGGAGTGAACGCCGATGATGCCGATGCACCGACGACCGTTGTCCTGCTTGCTGCTGCCGCTGTTCGCGGCAACGCAGCTGCTCGCACAGAAGATGCCGTTGCCCGACGGCTCGGGCCGCATCGTGCAGATGTTCGATCTCAACCAGCTGCACGAGAAGCGGACTGAGTTCGAACCGCCGCAGTTGGGCCTGCGCCCCGCAGCCAAGCCCGACACCGAGCAGCCAAGCAGCATCGTCGGCCTGTTCCGCCGCCTGATCGATCCGCCGCTGCAACCAGGCGACGATCTGCGCACGCTCGGTGATCGCTGGCTCGTGTTGCTCGGTTCTCCGGCGCAAGCCGCGAGTGCCGAACGGCTGTGGCACGCGGCGCTGGCCAAGAAGGAGGACCCCATCGACGTCCAGGTGCACATGTTCGAGATCGACGCCAAGGCCTTCGCGCCGCTGCAGGAGAAGCTGGTCGCCGTGCAGCGCGAACAAGGCATGGCCTTCGAGGGAATGCTGGAGAAGGACGCCGCCAGCGCGTTCCGCGCGGCGTTGGCGAAAGCAGCGACGCAGCAACTCGACGCACCGCGCCTGTGCATGAACCCGCTGCAGCGCGGCACCATGTCGATGGTCAAGCAGACGTCGTACGTGAAGGACTTCACGGTGACGCGAACGGGCGACACGCTGGTTGCCGATCCCGTCGTCGATGTGGTCCAAGACGGCAACATCACCGACGTGATCGCGACGTGGCTGCCCGATGGCCTGCTCGGGCTGTCGTGCGACGTGACGTTCCAGGAACTGCAGCAACCGATCCCGCAGTTCGAAACGACACTTGGCCCGGGGCTGCCGCCGGTGAAGATCCAACTGCCGCGCGTCACCGGCGTGCGGCTGCGGCAGACTGCGGTGCTCGGCAAGGACTCGATGGTCGTGCTGGCGGCGCAGCGAGCTTCCGGCGAATGGCTGTGCGCGACGGTGCAGGCCGGTCCGCTGCCCAAGTGACCGGGCTGGCGACCGCGGACGCAGCGCGGCGCCCGTTTCGACGTTCCATCGACGGATCACCGCGTTCCTCGGGCGAGCGCGGCAGGCTAGGCTGCGCGATGCGATGACCGACCCCGATGCCGCTGTCCCGGATGGGCGCAAGACCGTGCGCAGCGACTCCAGCGCGGACGTGCCGGCGGACACGCACTTGGCGCCGGGGCAGCGCGCGGCCGGGGACGACAAGGAGAAGTCGATCGGTCCCTACCGCATCGTGCGCCTGCTCGGCAGCGGCGGCATGGGCACGGTGTGGCTCGCCGAACAACAAGAGCCGGTGCGACGCCGCGTGGCGATCAAGGTGCTCAAAACCGGCCTCGGCACGCGCGAGTTCCTCGCCCGCTTCCAATTCGAACGGCAGGCGCTCGCCGCGATGAACCATCGCTGCATCGCCAAGGTGCTCGACGGTGGTACGACCGAACCGGGCGAGCCGTTCTACGTGATGGAACTCGTCGAAGGCCTGGAACTGACTGACTACTGCGACAAGCACCGCCTGTCGTTGACCGAGCGCCTGGCCGTGTTCCAGCTCATCTGCCAGGGCGTGCACCACGCCCACATGAAGGGCATCGTGCATCGCGACCTGAAACCCGGCAACGTGCTCGTCGTGCGCGAAGACGGCGTGGCGTTGCCCAAGATCGTCGACTTCGGCCTCGCCAAGGCGACGCACGACGCCTTCGCCGCGGGCGCCGGGTTGACGATGGGCGGCCAGATGCTCGGCACGCCCGAGTACATGTCGCCCGAGCAAGCGGCCGGCGACGGCGAGGCGATCGACTCGCGCAGCGACATCTATTCGCTCGGCGTCATGATGTACGAACTGCTGACGGGCGAGCTGCCGTTCTCCGGACAGCTGTTGCGCAGCGCCGGCCTCGGCGGTGCCCGCCAGATCATCTGCGACCAGGATCCGGACAAGCCCAGTACCAAACTGGCGAGCTGCCTCGACCTCCCGGCACTGGCCGAACAGCGGCGCACCACCACCGGCATGCTGCGCAAAGCGCTGCAAGGCGATCTCGACTGGATCGTGCTCAAGGCGATGGCCAAGGAACCGGAACGTCGCTACGACGCGGCGACGGCGCTGGCGGCGGAGATCGAACGCTACCTGCGCCATGAACCGGTGCTCGCGGGACCGCCGACGCTGCGCTACCGCGTTGGCAAGTTCTTGCGGCGGCATCGGCTGCAGATCGGCGCGGCAGCCATCGTGCTGCTCACACTCGTCGCCGGCATCGCCGGCACGACGTGGTTCGCATTCGATGCCCTGAACCAGGCCGTGCTGGCGGCCGACAATGCTCGCCTCGCGAAAATGCGAAGCGACGAGTTCGACGATCTCGCCGGTGTCGTGCTGCTGGAGCGGGCGACCGCCGCGGCGCAGTTGCTGCACCCACCCTGGCCCGAGCACGTGCCGGCGATGCAGGCATGGCTCGATGGCGACGTCGCCAGGTTGGTCGCGATGCGGCCGCGCCTGCAACAGACGCTGCGCGATCTGGAGTCGCGGCAACAGATCGCCGACGTGGGAAACCCCGCACGGCCCGAGTCGCAGCAGTTTCTGCACGAAGCCCTGACGGCGCTGCTGCCGAAGATCGACACCTTGCAGCGCGAGGATGCTGTGGCGGTGCAACAACGGCTGGTTTGGGCGCGCCGCATCCGCGAGCTCACCGAAGCACATCCCCGGGCCCGCGCCACTTGGGCCGAAGCTGCCGCGGCCATCGCCAAAGCCGACGGCATCGTGGCGAACACGGCCTACCGAGCCCAACCGATCCAAGCCTTGGCTCCGCAGATGGGGTTGGTGCCGATCGGCATGAACCCGGTGACGAAGCTCTGGGAGTTCTACGACTTGCGGTCGGCGTGGGACGGCAAGCAGGACGCCGCCGAGATCCCGATTCCTGTGCATCGCGCCGACGGCTCGATCGAAGTGTCAGGGGACACGGGCCTCGTGATGGTGTTGGTGCCAGGCGGCACGTTCTCGATGGGCGCGTCACCGGAGGGCGGCGCGGCCCACTACGTCGATGCAGCGGCGAAAGCGGAAGAGGCACCGGTGCACACGGTCACGCTGCGCGCGTTCTTCCTGGCTCGCCACGAACTGACGCAGGGGCAATGGCAACGGCTCTGGTACGGCGATCCCGAGTTGCGGCAGCCAAGCGCCTATCCCGCCGGGCGCGCCTTCGGCCGCGGCGGCCGCACGATGACACTCACCAACCCGGTCGAGCAAGTGAGTTGGGTGATGAGCGTTGCCTTGCTCACCCAGAATGGCATGGTGCTGCCGACCGAGGCGCAGTGGGAGTTCGCGTGCCGCGCCGGCAGCGCGATGCCGTGGTCGTGTTCCTTCGAAGACTTGGCAACGCATGGCAACGTGGCCGATGGCGCAGCGAAGACCACCGGGGTGACCAGCGATGCCGAAGCCTGGGACGACGGTTTCGCTCTGCATGCGCCGGTTGGCTCGTTCGCCGCCAATGCGTTCGGCTTCTTCGACATGCACGGCAACGTCTTCGAATGGTGCCTCGACGAGATCGGCGACTACCAAGGTCCGGTTCGCCACGGCGATGGCCTGCACGAACAGATCCTGTTCGCGGACAACCGTGCCAACCGCGGCGGCAGCTTCGGCTTCCCCGCCTCGCTGGCACGGTGTTCGAATCGCGGCGCGCACGAAGCGACCGTGCGCAACACGGACGGTGGGCTGCGTCCGGCGCGAAGCCTCCGCTAGCGCGGCGCCAGCTTCAGCACGAGGTTGCCGACCGTCTCGCCGGCGCGCAGTGGCGGCACTGTGAGCACACAGAACCCGGCGGTGTCGTGCATCGCGACGAGGCGCAGCGGCACATCGGGCGGGACAGTGAGCATCGTGAACGCGCCCGCGTCCCTCGTGTAGCTGCGCAGCGGCGTGAACGACGGCTCGGGGGCGTTGGGGCTCTGCGTGCTTTCGCGATGGCGCCGCCAACTCTCCAGACTGCGGTCGGCGAGTGGCCCCTCGCCCAGCGCCACCACGGTGACACCCGCGACAGGCTGGCCGTCGCTGCCCACCACGCGCCCATGCACGACCGCCGGTCGGTGCAACGGCACCCGCAGCGACGCCCGGATCTCGCGATCGCGCAACTCGAAGGGCACGCAGGCAACCGCATAGCCTTCGATGGTGGCGACGAGCGCCCAGCGCCCGGCGGTGAGCCCGGTGTGGCAGAACGAAGTCTGCTCGCCGCCGCTCGCCGCTCGCTGTTGCGGCGGCGGCGGCTCGATCCCGTCGCTGGCCAACGAACTGCCATCCGCAAGCAACGGGTGCAGTTCGACATCAAACGGGCCATAGCCCACCACTTCGCCGGTCATCGCATCGACGAACTCACCGTGCAGTTCGGCCATGTGGTCGCCGACGTCGCGCACGTCGGTCGATTCCTTGATCTGGATGCTGACCCGACGGCGCGCTGCCGTCACTCCACGCACTGCGGCATCTCCCGCGCGCACGGTGTAGCTGTCGTCGGCGAGCCCGCGGAACAGCCACACATCGCCTACCCGCTTCGGCTGCAACAGCAAGTCGGTCGCTGCGTGTTCGAGCCACGGCGCGCCTTCTGGCTCCCCACCATCCACCATGGTGGTGACGACTTCGAGCTCCTTGCCCTTCGGCAACACCACCTCGGCGTTGTGCGTGCCCGCGCTGCGCAGCGGCAGCGCCCGCAGCACGCAGGTGTGGCCGAGCGGCCTGCCATCGACGAACAACCACTTGTCGCCGAGGCCGCGCCCCTGCAGCCGCGCCCGGCCTGATGCATCGACGTCGGCCTGCGCTTCGCTGCGCGTGCGCCAGTGCAGACTCGGCGCGGCGCCGCCAGCGGTACCGGGGTAGAAGACGACCTTGGCCCCGGCCAACGGCGCCCCCGCTTCGTCGCGCACCGCGACCGTCACGTCGTACTTCGACACCGCATCGCCGGCGCTCGCCGGCAACACCAACTCGATCGCGCGCGGGGTCGCCGCCGGCGGCAGCGGCAGGTCACCGCTGTCGAGCAGCTGCCGACCGTGTTCGCGCACGACCAGCCGCACCGCATCGGGCGCGAGCCAATGCGAACTCGCGTGCACCGTGAAGGCGCCCCGCGCATCGGTCACCGCCGGAGCACCAAGTTCGAACGCCTTGTAGCCGCCGCCGGCAACCACGTACACCTCCCCGCCGACGACCGGAAAGCCGCTCGCGTCGTGCACGGTTCCGGTCCAGGTCGCCGTGAACTTGGCGGCGTCCTCGGTTGCCGGCTTGGGCATCGGCACCAACGGCACGGCGCGCCGCTGCTCGGTGCCCGCAGCCGGCGTCGGTTTGGGATCCTGGGCTTTGGGATCCTGGACGGCGTCGGGGAAGGCGGCCAGCGACGCTCCGGTGGTCACGGTCGGAGGCGCATCGCTGCGCGTCGCCGCCGCCGCCACGGCGACGCCGATCGCGACCACCGCCATCGCCACCAAGGACAGCACCACCTTCGGCAAACCAGCAACCGCCGGCAGCACGTTGCTGACGGCAAGCAGGCGCCGTTCGAGACCGCCGGGTGCGGCCGGTGCGAAACCAGCGAGTAGCCCGGGAATTGCCGCCAACAGCAGCCCGTGGCCGTTCGATTGCAGGCGGCTGCGCAAGCGTTCCAACCCAAGCTGGATGCGGTCGTGCACGGTCGATGTCGGCAACGCGAGGCTGCTGCCGATCGCCGCCAGCGACAGCTCGTCCTGATGGCGCAACAACAACGGCAACCGCAACTCTTCGGGCAGCTCGTCGACGAACGTGGCGACCTTGGCGTTCAGGTCGGCGGCACTGGCGGTGGCGACGGGATCGGCGAACGGCTCGGAACGGCGGTGCATGGCGTGGTCCTCGTGGTCGTGACGACGACGCGCCGATCGCCCGGCGTTCTGCGAAAGGCGCGTGGCGAACCAACACAACGTGGCCCGCTCGCTCACCGCCGCCTCCATCGCGACCTTGCCTTCCCAGACCCGCACGAACACATCCTGCGTCACGTCGGCCGCAGTCGCGTCGTCGGCGCAGATCCGGCGCGCGGCGCGAAACACGGCTGCATGGCAGGTGCGCACCAGGTGCTCGAAACGTTCGCGGTCCGGTCGGGTCATCGGGTCAGTGGGTCGAAGGGCACGTTGCTGTCCGTCGTCACCCAGGGAGAACCGGCCACGCTGCCGGTTCCGGCGGATTCTGCGGCCAGGGGGCGAATCGGGAAGAAAGCCTCCGCGGCGAAACTGTAGTAGCGGTCGGCCCCCACGACGAGGTGGTCGAGCAGGACGATGCCGAGCAGCACCCCGGACTCGCGCAACCGCCCGGTGACCAGGCGATCCTCGGCGCTCGGCTGCGGGTCGCCGCTGGGATGGTTGTGCGCGACCACGATTGCCGCGGCGCTGTCGCGCACGGCCGGCGAAAACACCTCGCGCGGATGCACCGGCACGGCGTCGAGGCTGCCGGTGCAGACGATGTGCAGGCCGAGCAGGCGGTGGCGGGCATCGAGCGGCGCCACGAAGAAGCTCTCGCGGCGGGCGCCGTGCACCGAATCGCGCACCAGACGGGCGATGTCGTGGCCGTTTTCGACGCGCGTGCCGGGGCGAAACGCCGCTTCCGCCAGCCGACGCGCCAGCCCGAACGCCGCCGCCACCGAAGCGGCGCGCACCGGACCGACGCCCGGTTGCGCTCCCATCTCGCGCAAGCTCGCCCCGGCCAGGCCCGGCAGGCCGCCAAACCGGCGCAGCAGGCGCTGGGCCACCTGTTCCGCGCCCTCGCCGCGCATGCCGGTGCGCAACACCAGGGCGACACTCTCGGCGTCGCTCAGACGGGCTTCGCCGAGTTGCAGGATGCGTTCGCGCGGGCCGTGCCGCCGCTGGCTCCCATGGATTCGAAGTTCGTGCATGCCGCCATGGTGTCTTTGGCGGCGCCGCGGTCGCAGATTTTCGTCAGTGGCAGCGAGATGCCTGCAGCGCACGGTCGACGTCGACCTCGAGCCGCGTGCGCAAGGGCCCCTTCGCCAGCAACCCGGCGGCGACCTTCGCATCGGCGGCGCGACCGCAGCGCAGCGCGACGGCCACCGCAGCTTCCAGCACCCGCTCGCGCACTTCCGGCATCGCCAGCGGGTCGTGGTCGACCACCGACTCGAGGAAGCGATGCAGTTCGGGATCGATTCGCAGCAATTCGAAGCGGGTGTGGCCGTGCGTGGTCTCGCTGCCCGGACGCTTGCCGTAGCTGGCGAACGCCTCGACGCCCTGGCCGAAGTACTCCGCCTCGTTGCTCGCCGCGTAGTAGTCGAGGCATCGCCCCTCCAGGATCGCCAGGTCATAGAGCGCCCGGATCCGCGCCCGCTGCAGCGGCGTGAAGGTGTAGTAGTGCACCTGGTGCGCCACTTCGTGCGCGAAGGTGTCGAAGCCGAACGTCGCCGCGTCGTCGAGCGCCTCGATGCCGGTCGCCGCCTGCACGCCACCGACGCCGCGCACGTCATCCCACACGCGCCCGTCGAAGGTGCGCTTCCCGCGCAGGTTGGCGCGCGCATCGGCATCGGTGGTGCGTTCGAGTTCCTCCAGCAGGTCGTGGCGGCCGCCGATCGCGACCAGCTTGCCGAGCTGCTTCTGGAACATCGCCGCGGTGCGGTCGACGACGGCCCGCCGGGCGGGCGACAACTTCGCGTAGCCAGGCACGAATTGCGCGACCGGCAGCCCGCGCACGTTCGGCTTCGGCAGCGCCGCCGCCAGCGCCGCGAAGGCCGGGTCGGTGGCCGCCATCGACGCCGCGGCCTTGTTCGCAAACAGCGTCTCGCCGAGCAGCCGATGCGCGATCGGATGGTCGGGCGCAGTCGCGAGCACCGCCTGCAGCAGCGTGATCGCGCGGTCGCGCTGGCCTTGCCCGAGTTCGGCGACGGCACTGGCGAGACGCGGGTCCGGCGCGAGCACGCAGGGCGGCAACAACCCCGAACCCAGCCGCAGGTGGCCTTCCGGATGCAGCGGCTCGAGCTGGACGACCTTCCGGTAGCCGGTGGCGGCTTCGTCGATGCGCTGCACGCGGAACAGCGACGACGCGCGCGCGGCCTGCAGATCGGCGCCAGGTTCGGTGATGCGCAGCAGGAATCGGCTGGCACTCAGGACCGCCTCGTCGAAGCGGCGCGCCCGGATCAGCGAGCGGATGCGCAACGCCATCGCTTCCTGGCTGGTCGGATCAGTGCGCAGGCTGGCTTCGGCGTAGGCCACGGCGAAAGCGCTGTGGCCGAGCATCAGGTGCGTGCGGCCGAGCCCGACGAAGCACATGTGCGGGTCGGCGCCATCGCGCGCCGCGCGGCGGAACGATTCCCAGGCTGCGACCGGGTCTTCGAGTTCGAGTTGCTCGCGCCCATGCGCGATGAGCGACTCGAGCGCGGCCAGGTTCGACGACTCGACCGCCGGGGCCGGCGGCGTCGACTGCCCTTGCGCCCAGAGCGGCGACAACGTCGCCGTGGCGAGGAACAGGCAGCGAACCAGGCGGGCGAGAAAGCAGCGGTGCACGGCGATGGAGGGGGCCGCACTTGCTGCGGCACGAGCCCTGTTTCGGCATTCCCACCGGAGGCACTGGCGTCGGCGCGGCGCTGGTTGGCAACCGCCTATGCCATCGTCCGTTGCCGACCCACCGCGCCCCAACCGACTGCAGACGTCGAGGAACGCGGAATCACCACCGCGTCAGCGACGCATCACTGCGGCGTGCCGAGCACTTCGATGCGCTCGGCGTCGAGCACGCTCAAGCTCTCGGTCACCGGGCGACGGCGCGGGCCGTTGATCGCCACTTCGTGGTCCACGAACAGGGCAAGGTCGTAGCGGCCGGTGTTGCACGACAGCACGTACAACCGTTGGCCGCCCTTCTCGAGGAAGTAGACGCCGGGCCCGGCCAGGCGCCGTTCGTAGCGCAGCCAACCGATGGAGTGGAAGCGTTCCAGCGGGTCCTTGGCTTCCGGCGGCGGCAGGTCGATGACCGGCGGCTTCGTGTTGACCAGGATGGTCGACTCGACGAGCAACTGCTGCGTGTCGATGCGCTTCATCAGTGCGTCGGCCGCCGCGATCGCCGCCGACTCTGCCGCCAACGTGCCCTTCAATTTGTTGATGACCTCGGCCAGCGGCGCGTACTTCTGCTCGGTGATCTCCTTCTGCTTCTCGGCGAGGAAGGCATCCTGCACCAACTGCAGCGCCGCGAGGTCGGCCTGGTCTTGCACTTCCCGCGCCCGTTGCGCCGCGATCGCATCGAGGCGCGCCTTGATCTCGCCCTGGTGCTTCTGCTGCAGATCGTCCCAGGCCTTCGCCAACGCCGGATCGCCCGCAGCACCCGCTTGCACTTCGGCCTCGGCGACCCAGGCATCGACGCCCGCGACGCGCACGCGATACCAATCGTCCTGCTCGCCGATGACGTGCAGCGTGGTGCCGTCTTCGAGCTGCGCGACTGGCGCTTCGCTGGAACGCGGGCGGTAGCGGAACGCCACCTTGCTGCCCTTCGTCTTGACGACGCCGTCGTCACCGCTCGTAGTGAACTTCTTGCTGACGAAGCCGAGCGGCCCCAGCGGCAGCTGCACGGCGCGGAAGCCGTTCTCGCTGCGACCGAGCGCCACGACCTGGTCCTTGCTCAGCACTTCTTCGAACACGGGCGGTGCCGCGACCGCACCGGACCAGCAGCGCAGGGCAGCCTTGTCGACGACCACCTTGCCGAAGGTGAGCGTGGACGCAACCGCGGCTGGATCCTGGGTTGTCGGCGCCGCCGTCGGCGCGTTGGTCGCGGCAGAGCCCGCGGCGGGATTCGCGGCCGGCTGCTGTGGCTGCGGCGACTGCGTTGCCGGATCCTGCGTCGGCGTCGGCACCGGAGTGCCGGCCGGCGCCTGCGCCACCGCGAAGGTGGTGCAGAGGCTCAGGGCAATGGACGCGGCGAACGAACAGAAATGGAGCCCTGGCACGGCCCGGGCGCCGGACACGACGGTACGAATGACCATGATTTCCTCGAACAGGACTGACCGGAATCGACTGGCAGCGATGGCGGGTGACCGCCCTCCCATCGCGAACACGATGCTACCGGATCGACCGCGAAACGCGAGGCTACTTTTTGGCGCGGCACCGCCGCCGCACCCCTTCCCCCTTGCCAGCGTCAAGCGTCGGGCCGGGCCGCGCCGACCACCCGCCCAGCGCCCGCAGGCAGGCAGCGCCGCATCGCGCGTTCGGCCTCGTCGCCGAACCCGCCGGCAGTCGATAGCATCCGCACAATGATCGCGCGCCTACGTTCGCTGCTGTTGCCGGTGCTGCTGCTGTGCCCGGCGTGCACGTGGTTCTCGAGCCGCGAAAACGTCCTGGTGTCGAGCGATCCGCTGGGCGCCCGCATCCTCGTCGATGGACGCGACACCGGCCGCACCACGCCGGCCAGCCTGCCGATCGGCGGCCACTTCGGCACCGACCACGTGATCGAACTGCAGAAGAAGGGCTACCGGCCCGCCCGCTACCGCGTGCAGCAGTACAGCGAAGGCTACACGTCGAAGTGGATCGACGGCGCCTACGACCCGGTGATGCTGCCGTTGCCGATGTTCTGGTCGGCGGGCGACGTCGCGTATCCGTTCGGCGTGCGCAGCGCTGTGATCCCCGCCGAACTGTGTGTGCGCCTCGAACGCGAGGACGCGCCGCTGCTCGGCTTCGATCTGCTCGCCGCCAAGGCCGGCCAGAAGCAGCCGCAGTGAAGCCGACGGTTTTCCTCGACCGCGACGGCACGCTGAACCACGAAGTCGGCTTCGTCACCAGTCCCGCGCAGTTGGCGATCATCCCCGGCACCAGGCACGCCCTGCAGCGCCTGCACGACGCCGGCTTCCGCCTCGTCGTCGTCACCAACCAGAGCGGCATTGCGCGTGGCCTCTACCGCGAGAGCGATCTCGCCGCCGTGCACGCGCGACTGCACCAGGAGCTCGACGGCCTGATCGAAGCCTACCTGCACTGCCCCCACCATCCCGACGGGCAGGACGGCTACGGCGGCGACTGCCCGTGCCGCAAGCCGGGCCCCGGCGTGCTGCACCAGGCGCGCGAGTTGCTCGCCGTATCGTTCGAAGGCGGCGTCATCATCGGCGACAGCGCGCGCGATCTGCTGATGGCGCGCGGCCTGCCATTGCGCACGGTGCTGGTGCACAGCGGCAAGCCCGCGGCAGCGGAGCGCGAGAAGCTGCGGGCCGCGGGCTGCACGCCCGACCACGAAGCGCGCGATCTCACCGCTGCCGTCGACTGGCTGCTGCGCGGCTGAGATCGGCGACTAGTCCGCCGCCGGCGGCCGACGCGCTGCCACCAGCGAGAAGTAGCAGGTGATGCAGGACACGCCCGACATCACCGCGCCGAACACGAGGCCGCTGGTGCTGTTGAAGAACCAGTGCGCGCCAAACGCGATGGCGGCGCCCATCGAGACGCCAGCACAACTGGCGTAGAACCCGATCAGGCCGGGCGACCACTTGGTGTGTTCGACGGGCGCGGAACGTTGCGAGGACGGCTGCATGCGGTGGGGTCGTTACGGGATGTAGCGCGACAGTTTCGCACCGAGCCCGTTGCAAAGGAACATCGGCATGCGCGACCACATGCGGCGCGGCAAGTCGAGCTTGGGGTTGCTCGGATGGAAGTCCGGCAGCTTCGCGCCCTGGCCGACGAGCAAGTACTCGTAGTGCAACGGCTCCGCCGTGAAGCCCATGTTCTTCTTGAACTTCGCCGGGCCCGAATCGGCGCGACTGCGGCCGAAGTCGAAGCGCCGGTAGCCCTGTTCGACCGCCCATTCCATGATCGCGCAGTAGATCCAGTTGTTGACGCCGGTGTCGTTGATGTCGGTGCGCGACCCGGAGTAGTAGGCGTAGACGGTGTCCTTCCAGCAGAACGACATCACCGCCGCGAGCGTGCGACCGTCGGGTGCCACCGCGCGATGGATCACCGCCGCCTGGCCGAACTCTTCGACGAGGCCGCGGAACCACTTCTTCGGCAGCGCCGGCGAACCGAGCCGCCGTTTGTTCTCGGCGAACAACGCGAACAACTCGTCGACCGAACCGTCGGGCGTGACCTTGATGCCGAACGACTCGCGCCGTTTGCCTTCGATCGCCGGCCCCGCGGGATCGCGCGCGCAACGCACTTCGGCCCGCGCCTTCTTCGGGATGCGCGCCATCACGTCTTCGGCGCGTTCCGGCAGATCGCAGCGGAACGTCACGTAGAGCGGCGAGCGCGGCCGTTCGCCGGAGCGCGCTTCGAGATGGCGCAGTTCGACGTAGCCGACGCCGAGTTCGCGACCGAGCGCTTCGGCGCGCGCCAGCAGCGCGTTCTGGGCGCGGTCGTCGTCGGCGAGCACGCCGCCGTAGACGCCGTAGGGAACGCTGATCAGGTTCTTGCCGAGGAACGGACTCTTGGCCAGGAACAACGGCAGCACGCCAATCCAGCGCCGACCGTCTTCGACGACGAGATGGAACTGCTGGTGGCGGAAGTGCTCGGCGGTGGCGCGGGCCCATCCGGTGCGATGGAAGAACGTGCCGAGCGGATGCCGGCTGACGTAGCTGTCCCAGCGCGAGTCTTCGCCGGGCAGGATCTCGCGCACCCGCAGTTCGTTCGGCGCCACCGGCTCCGCGGGGACGGTGGCGGCGACAACCGGCATCGCGTCGCCGATCGTCGGCAACAGCGCTGGCTCCGGCATCGGCGGCACGAACTCGACCGCCTTGTGGTCGGGTGACTCAGCGCCACCTTCGACCTGGTCCTCGACCTTGAAGTCGCGCAGGTTCGGCGCCTGCGTGAAGATGATGATCTCGCCGATCAGGCCGAACCCGATCAACTGCACGCCGAACGCCGCCAGGATCGCGCCGATGACGAAGATCGGCCGTTCCCCGAGGCCCTGGTCGTCGACGATCTTCCGCCACAACGGCACCGCCGCCATCAGCACGCCGACCAGCATCGCGGTGAAGCCGACGTAGCCGAAGAACCGCAACGGCCGCTGCGTGAAGCGCGTCAGGAACGTGATCGCGAGGATGTCGAGGAAGCGACGCAGGTAGACGCCGATGCCGTAAAACCCGGCGCGGCCCTTCTCCTCGCGGTGCCGCACGCGCACTTCGACGACGCGGAACCCCTGGCGGCGCGCCAGCACGGGCAGGAAGCGATACAGCTCGCCGTAGACCGCGACCTCTTCGAGCACCTGGCGGCGGAAACCGCGCGTGCCCGAGTTCAGGTCGTGGAACGGCATGTTCATGATGAAGCGCAACGCGAAGTTGAACAGCCGCGACTGCAGCTGGTTCAACCACGGGTCGATGCGCGAGTGCCGCCAAGTCGCGACACAGTCGGCGCCGGCCTCGAGCGCCTTCACCACCTTGAGCACGTCCTCGGGCTCGATCTGCACGTACGGTGGCACGTTGACGACGAGGTCGCCGGTCGCCTTGGCGACGCCTGCCGACAGCGCGATCGACTCGCCGAGACCGCCACCCTCCAATTGCACGATGCGCACCGGCCAGCGGGAGCCGACCTCGCGCAGTTCCTGTTCGAAACGCGTGCCCGGGCCGTCGAGCACGACCACGAACTCGCAGCGGTAGCCGCCGTCGATCAACGCCTTGCCGAAGGCATCGACGACGACGCGCGGCTGCCCTTCGGGCCCGGCGATCGCGACGACGACCGAGACGAGCGGCGACTGGCTCATCGGCTCGCCTCCCGCGCCGTGACCGAGATGCGGTGCCGGAAGAACTTCGACACTTTGACCTGCAGTTCGGCGAGGAAGCCGAGCAGGAACACGTTCATCGCGATCAGCAGCGCCACGGCGCCGACTGCGACGGCAGCCATGTCGTACGGGTAGTTGCCGAACAGCTCCCAGCCGCCCTCGCGATGCACCTTGACGAAGCCGAGCAGGAACATCGCCGGCGCCAGCACGAACAGCGGCAGCGCCAGCAACGAGAACCAGCGGATCGGGTGCGCCGCGAACTGGATCAGCATCTTGATGCCGACCAGGTCCGCGAGAACGCGAAACACGCGGCCGAGGCCGTACTTCGACTTGCCGGCCCGCCGCGCATGGTGGCGCACCGGCAGCTCGGTGATGCGCGCACCGAGCCCGACGCCGAGCGCGGCGAGGAAGCGGTGCATGTCGGAGTAGAGGTGCAGGCTGCGCACGACCCAGCTGCGGTACGCCTTCAACGAACAGCCGGTGTCGTGGATGCGGGCCCCGGTGACGCGCGAGATCAGGAAGTTGGCGATGCGGCTCGGCAAGAGGCGCGTCATCGCGCGGTCCTGGCGCCAACGCCGCCAACCGCACACCACGTCGTAGCCCTGGTCGAGCTTCTCGACGAGGCGCCCGATGTCGGCGGGATCGTTCTGCAGGTCGCCATCCATCGACACGATGGTGCGACCGCGCGCAGTGCGGAAACCCGCTGCCATCGCCGCGGTCTGGCCGTAGTTGCGCCGGAACAACACCAGGCGCAGGTGCGGATCGATCGCCGCCAGTTCGCGCATCACGTCGCGGGTGCCGTCCTTGCTGCCGTCGTCGACGAACACGATCTCGTAGCTGCGACCGAACGACTGCAGGGCATGCGTCAGGGACTCGTGCAGCGGGCCCACGTTCTCGCGTTCGTTGTAGATGGGCACGACGACGCTGAGGCTCGGGACGACCGCGTCGGGCGCGACAACGGCGGCTGCATTCGGGTCCTGGTCGGCGAACGAACTCACGGTTGGCGGCGAGATAGTGCGCGGCAAGCGACCGTCGCGCGAGGGTTGTCAGCGACGATTCGTGCTCCCGGCGCCAGGCAGAGCGACGGCGACCAGATCATGGCGCGAACATCTCGGCAACCGCGAAGGCTGCCAACACCGCGGCCATGGCGACCATCAGCACGAGCAGGCGTCGTTCCGGCCGCCGATGGCCGGGCCCCGCGTAGACGGGGGTGTCGTCGCCCGGCAGCGCCCGATCGGCGGCCGCGAAGTCCCCCGCTTCGATGTGGCGCAATGCCGAACGCATCTGCCCCGGCAGGCGTTCGACCAGTTCGTCGCGATAGAGATCGGCCACCGTCAGCCCTTTCCACTCGCGCACGAGCCGCACCCGCGGCGGCGGCGCCGAGGTGTCGAGAGCACCCGCGACCACCTGCAATCGCGGGCCTGGTTTGCCATTTCCGTCGGCTTTCGCCGTGTCTTCGGGGTCGCCCGTCACGGCCTTGGTATCGGCGGCAACCGCGCTGCGGCTACAGCAACAGCCAGGAAGTCGGCGACCTCGCCACCCCCGGATCCGGTGACATCGGACGAGTTGCTCGTTACCGTCCGGATTCCGCCCCGGCGAGCCAAGCTCCGTGCCACTGGCCAGGGCTTCGCATTCATGGAACGGCCACTCCGCATCGTGGTCGCCGGGCCGGTGCACGACCGGCTGGTCGGCGATCTGCGCCAACTTCCCCTCCGGCCCGAGGTGCGGCCGGTGGCGACGTTGCTGGCGGATGCCGAAGTGGTGCTGCGGGCAGCTCCCGACCTCGTGCTGGTCGCGTTCGGGCCGTCCGCCGAAGAGGAACTCGGCGCGTTGCGCATGCTGCAACGGTTGTGGCCCAACCTCGGCATCGTCGTGGTGACGCCGCCCGAACACGAAGTCGCCGCCGCCGCGATCGCGCAGCGGCTGCAAGCGCCGTTGCTGCCGTTCCCCGAAGCACCCGGCCAGCTGGCGGCGGTGCTCGAACAGGCGCTGCAACGCAGCGACCGACCGCGCGCCGATGTGTTCGTCGATCTCGCCCGCGGCGTCGCCGACGAGGTCAACAACCCGCTGATGTTCGTGTCGGGCCACCTGCAGCTGCTGCGCGCCGACCTGCAGGCCGCCGCGGAACGCAACCGCCGCGACCAGATCGCGGCGGCGCTGGCCGGCATCGACAAGGTGCATGCCGCCGTCGATCGTTTGCGCGCCGTCGCTTCGGCGGCGACTGGCCCAGCAACCTGGACCGAGGTCGACCTGCGCGAAGTCGTGGCGCAGACCCTGGCGAGTGCCGAACACCGGGCCGAACCTGCGTGCACGATCGACGACGGCCCGCAGCGGGTGCGCGGCGACCGGGCGCAACTCGGGTTGGCGATCGCAGCAATCGTGCGACTGCGCGAAGAACTGCACGCGGCCGGCGCCAGCACCGAACTGCAGCTGCACCCACTCGGCGGCGGTCGCTGCCTGCGGCTCGCTGCGCGCGGAGCGCCGTTGGCGGGTTGGAACCTGCCGCAGTCGTTCGAGCCGTACTACGCGGCCCGCGCGCTGCGCGGCCAGGCCCAGGGGCTGGGCCTGTTCCTGGCGCAGACTGTCGTGCTCGGCCACCGCGGCCAGGCCACCGCCCGGCGGCTGCCGGACGGCGGCGTGTTGTTCGAGTTCGTGCTGCCGGCCTGAGGGCCTACATCGTCTGCGGCGCGAACGCGGCAGCATCGCCGTCGATCGGCCCGAGGATCTTCTTCGTGACCGAGAACTCGATCATCGACCACACCATCGAAGTCACCATGTAGACGAGCAGGGCGGCGGCGTAGGTGTAGAGCATCACGCCGAAGATCAGCGGCATGAAGCGCATGATCATCATCGTCTGGCGCTGCTGCGGATCGTTCGGCAGCGGCGTGCGCAACGTCTGGATCAGCATCATGACGATCCACAGGATCGGCAGCAGGTTGAGGTCGAAGCCGAACAGGAAATTGTGGACCAACGCGTCGGGCACGCTGAGGTCGTCGACCCACGCGCAGAACGGTTCCTGGCGCACGTCGTAGGCAGTGCGCAGCGCGGTGAACAAGCCGATGTAGACCGGCATCGTCAGCAGGATCGGCAGGCAGCCACCGAGCGGCGGCATCATCTTGTGTTCGCGCTGGAACGCGATCATCGCCTGCTGGTAGCCGCGCTGGTCGCTGCCGAACTGCGCCTTCAGCGCGTCGAGCTTGGGCTTCAGCACGGCCATCTTCTTGCCGTAGGCGCGCATCGACTTCTGCATCCGGAAGTTGAGCGGCGCCAGCAGGCCGCGCACCAGGATGGTCAGCATCATGATCGCGACGCCCCAGTTCTGGATCACGTCGTGGAAGATGCCGAGCAACCACAGCAGCAACTTCGCCATCGGCCGGCCACCCGGCATCTCGATCGAAAAGCAGCACGGCGAGTTGAGGTCGTACTCGAGGATCGGGCGGAACTGGTCGCGCACCGCTTCGGGCAACGTCGCGAACACGCGGTACGACTTCGGACCGGCATAGAGACCGAGCGCAACGCGCGTCTCGGCGCCCACGGCCGGCACGGCCAGCCGCAGGTCGTGGCGGACACGCGTCGACGAGAACGGCGACACCTTCAGCCCTTCGTCACCGACCGCCGGCACGAAGTCGACGTTCATCGCGCCGAGGGCCGTGCGCGCGGCGTCGTCCTTCGGGAACAGGAACGTGCCGAAGAAGCGGTTGGTCGAACCGGCGAACGACAGCGGCGTCGCCAACGCGAGCGGCTGCGAGGGACCGGGGGCCGCCCCGATCGTCGTCGCAGCGCCGTCGGTGCCCGCCGCGATCGCCACGGCCAACGTGCCGAACAACGACAATTCTGCCGCCGACACCGGCGCCAGACCGAGCAGGGTGAAGTCGAGCGAACCGGTCGCCGTCGACGTCTTGTTGATCAGCGCGATCTCGAGCGTGAAGCCGCGCAGCTTCGGGTCGTGGCGCAGCACCTTCTCGAGCCAGAGCCCGGCGCCGCCGTCGAGCGTGAACTTCACCGTGTCGCCGCTCGCCTCGACGTTCCAGCGCGCCAGCGCCGGATCGGCCGGGAACGCGGTCGACGGCGTCGTCTGCACGAGCCGCAGCCCGTGGTCGTTGCCGTTCCAGGCCAGCGCCAGCCAATCGCCGGGACCGTGCTTCTCCTGCCGCTTCGCCGCCAGCGACTTGTAGTGGTCGGTCGCCTGCAGGAACACGAGGCCCGCACCGTCCGGGTGGAAGCGCGCGCGGAAACTGCCGGTGGCTCCCGGCGTTCCGAACTCGTGCACGATCGTGGGATCGGGCTGGCCCTGCGCCGCTGCCAGCGCGGTCAGTGCAAACAACAGGAACGAACGCAACATCGTCAGCATGTCGATAGTGGATCTGGCCCAGCCGCGATGGCCGCGCCGGGGTCAGCGGCCCTGGCTCAGCCGGTCGGCGAGGTAGTCGGGCAGCTCGGGGATTGCGCGGATCTTCGCCATCGTGGTGGCGACGTCGTACTCGACGCGATGGAAACGCACGGTGCCGCCGCTGCCGTCGCCGTCGTAGGTGACGAAGGACGAGCGCGGATCGCCGTCGCGTGGCTGG